>JBKJNN010000019.1:0-71132 GCA_046593625.1 Gemmatimonadaceae bacterium
ATTTTACCGCAGCCGATTACTGCCGCTCGCAGCATCAGCGAACCGCCTTCTGACGAATATGAGCGTTTACTTCGCGCAGGTCGGGGCGCGAATCGACGAAGGCCAGTACGTCTTCCACAGAAAACTGCGGCTTCGCCGGATGCAGTGCCTCGAAAATCGCACGCACAAGTTCCAGATCGCTTTCGGTATCAACTGTGAGACGCAGGTTCGCCGCGGCGGGAGGCAGGGGGAACTCCACATTTCTGCAGCGATATCTGTCCGGGTGCTCCCAGAAGTGGAGAGACACATGCTCACGGTCAGCCGGATCTGTTGATGTCGCGGCAATTTCCGCGAGATCCACAGCCCGGAAGACGCGCACGTCGGTTCCGCGTGGCGTGCTGTACGGATGAATGTTGCCGGCAAAATCCGCTCCTCCGCAAAGGAAGTCTGCGACAACACTGTCGATAATTGCAGGATCGTGAAGCGGGCAGTCGCCAGTGAGCTCGACAATGATGTCAGCGCCGAACGCAGCGGCTGCGCCTGAAACCCGATCGAGCACGTCGTCTTCGCTACCTCGAAATACGTCCGCTCCTGCCGTCCTCGCAGCGGCTTCCACTGCGTCATTCTCCGTTGTGTCCGGACATGCCACCACGACAGCATCTGCGAGCTTCGATCGCATGACTCGTTCGAGCATCCGGGCGAGCATCGGTTTCCCGAGTACAGGAATCAGGACCTTGCCGGGGAGCCGCGACGATCCGTACCGCGCTTCGACAATGCAGACTATGCGCTGACTTCCGGCTTCAGCGCTCATCCCAGTTCCAGCGATTTCTGAACCACGTGCTGATTGATCATTGCGAGAGCCGGCTCGCGCTCGATCAGCGCGACAACTTCGAGCCACCCGAAGTCAGACCGATCGCCGAAAGCGTGATAGACAGTGCGTACGAATTCCAGATCTTCGGGTGTATCCACTGTCCACCTCCAATCCGCCCGGTCCACATCGCTCGTTACACTGAGAAGCCGGAATCGATCGGGATTGCGGTAGAAGTACGGCGTGACATGCACCCGCTCGTACGGCTCGGTCGCCTCGCGGGCGGCGACCTCGAGTACTGCTCGCGAGAACACTTCAGTATCGAGACCACGCGGAAACGACTGAGGAATCTTGTTGCTCGTGTAGTCCACTGTCGGCGTGGCCTCTTCAAACCGAGCAATGATCTCATCACTCACCGAAGGGTCTAGCAGCGGACAGTCAGCCGTGATCCGCACACAGGTGTCAGCCGCCGCCGCATTGGCAGCGCCCTGAAATCGGTCGAGAACGTCTTCCTCGTTTCCCCGGAAGCAGGCGACGCCGATGCGCTCGCACTCAGACGCAACTTCATCGTCGCGCGAGAGTGTAGACGTGGCTACAATCGCATCATGAATTCGAGCGCACATCCGCGCGCGCTCGACCACACGCGCCAGAACCGACCGTCCGCCAAGGTCCATCAACACCTTTCCCGGCAATCGGGTGGAGCCCGCGCGCGCCTGGATTATTGCAACCGTTCTCACTTGTTCACCAGACGTTCGACCGCGCTCGAAAGCACTGGAAAATTCACATTCCAGTTGGCGCGCAGCCGTGCCTCGGCGGCATTCGTCTTTCCCATGGCTTCCCGTGCTGCCGAATCGCCGACCACTGTGAGCATCGCCTGAGCAAGCGAGCCAGCGTTGCCCGGCACTGCCAACGCGCCGTTCACTCCGGCACTTACCCATTCGAGGTTGCCATAACTGTCACTGACGACGGCAGGAAGGCCGCACGCCATGGCTTCGAGAAGTGACACCGAGGTGCCATCACTCAGTGCGGAACTGACATACACGTCCGACATCGTGAACAGCCCGGCCATGTCGTCCTGGCTGACCCGTCCCGCGGCGTGAACCGCCTTACTCAGCCCGAGGCGCGCAATCTGCGCGTTTAACTCTTCACGCAGGGAGCCATCGCCTAGGAGAAGGAGGCGGGCGCCGGGTCGCGAACGACGAACTTCCGCAAAGGCATCGAGGAGAACATCGATTGCGTAAACGGGTTCCCACGCGCGAGTGGAAATGAACACTTCGCAGGCCGTCCAGCCGAGCTGCCCACGCAGCGGGTGCGCGGGGGTTGAGGGCCGATACTTTTCCAGATCGATACCCCAGGGAAACGTGATGATTGCCTCGTCAGTGAGAGCGCTGTGCAGCTTGATAGCTTCGCGTACCGCCCGGCAGTCGCCAAAAGCAAGTGCGCTGGAATTGAGTGCACGCTCGCTCGCATGCCCGCAAAGCCTGTCGCGGTCGGCATCCACGAGAACGTCGGTTCCCCAGGAAACGGTGACTAGCGGTTTCGCTCCCGCCAGCGCCGCAATCAGTGCGCCCGATTGAATGGGGCCGGCAATCGTAACATCCGGCTGTAGGTCTTTCAGAATCAACTCGAGTCTTCCGATTAGTCGTAGCCAGTCCGCGCGCGCGGCAGGCCACTCTCCGTCGTTCCAGTCCAGCCATTCCACGCCGGCGGGAAGCGGACGGGTGTCCAGCCGCTCGCTGGTCATCGGCAGGTGGACGACGCTCCATCCGGCCAGAACAAACGATGAAAGAAATCTTCGATCGTGAGTCGTGTAGCCGCTGGATATATAAAGAACCTTCAGCCCAGGTCCGTCCATCGGGGATAATCGCCCTGCTCGACATCCCTGAGAAGGCGGCGACCTGCAGCCTTCTCGATCTCGAAGGGCGGTATGGAATCGGCAGGTGCCGGACGGAGGGCTTCGAGATCGTCTGCAACAATAACGCTTCCTGCCTTAAGGTCGCGCGTTGCACGCAGGCATCGCCGCTGGATCACCACAGTCTCGCGCTCATTCGCCTCGACAATCTTGTTCCCATCACCAAGCGAATACTCCAGCTCCCGCGTTCGATCCACCATTTCCCGCCATGCCGCGGGGTCGAGCGAGAACGGGTGGTCGGGTCCCTCACGCGTTCGATCGTCGGTGAAATGTTTTTCGATCGCACGTGCGCCAAGAGTCACCGCGCCGAGCACTGAAGCGTGTCCCGGCGTATGGTCGCTCAGGCCGAGAACGAGGTCGGGATACATGGACTGAAAAGTGCGCAGCACGTTCAGCTTGACGAATCGAAAATTCTCCAGTGAACCCGTATAGTTGGTGTTGCACTGCATGAGCAGCAGCGCCGGATTGAGGCCGAGTATTGCATCGACAGCACGCTGTACATCGCCAATGTTCGAGGCGCCTGTTGCAAGCAGGACGGGCTTGTCCTTGTTTGCAATGTGCTCGAGCATTTCGATCCACGTGATGTCTCCCGAGCCGATCTTGAACGCGGGCACGTGAGCGTCGAGCATGTCCACCGCTTCCATATCGTACGGCGATGAAAAAAAGTGTATCCCGGCGGCCGCACACGCGCCCGCGAGCGATTCAGTCCATTCCCACGGAACTGACGCTGACTGATACACCTCGAATACTGACTTCTTCCAGTTGCTCTGATGGGACAGCTGGGGACCTTCCTCGAAGCCTCGGCGACTGACGATCTTCTCCGCGCGAAAATGCTGAAACTTTGCCGCATCCGCGCCCGCTTCTGCCGCACGATGAATCAGGTCAACTGCCCGGTCGAGACTGCCATCGTGGTTGGCTGCAATATCGGCGATGAAATAAGTCTCGAAGTCGGGCCCGACTTCACGGTCGCCAATGGTTACCGCCGGCATCAAAGCGCCGCCGTGGATACGGCCGTTTCGCGCCAGTGGGCGGCAAAGCCCGAGACTGCATCGGCGGCGCACGGCATGATCCGCCCCAGGGCAGCTTCGACCTTATCTGGATTGAGCGACGTGTTGAGCGGCCGCCGGGCGTGGAGCGGAGCATCGGCCAGCCGGGCTCGCTCGATCGACGGCCGCCGAACTTCGAGCTCGGCTGAGAGGGCCGCGGCAAAATCATACTTCGAAATCGAATCGCGGGCGCTCACGTGATACAGCCCATCCAGAGATTGATCCATCATGTCGAACAAAACCTCGGCTAGAGTGTTCGCCAGCAACGGTGAGAAAATGACATCCTCGAAACCCCTGATCTGCTCACCAGATTCTACTGACTTTGCAATCCATCCTGCCAGCCCGCTGGCACGCGAATTCATGAGTCCGACGAAGTTGGTTCGCACTATGAGCGCCGCCGGAAGCACCTCGGCAACAGCGCGCTCGCCTTCCAGCTTCGTTCGCGCGTACTCATTGAGGGGTGATGGAACATCGCGCTCCGTATATGCACCCCGCTCACCATCAAAAACTGAATCCGTCGAAATATGAGCGAGGCGTGCCCCCGAATCGCGGCACGCCTCGGCGAGGTTTCGAGCGATCCCGACATTGAGCGCGTGGGCGGTCGCGGGATGACGTTCGCACTCGTCAACATTGGCCAGGGCGGCGCAGTTGAGCACCCAATCGGGCTTCAGCTCAGCGATAGCATGCGCTGCTTCAGCCGCCGAAGTCAGGTCAGCCGAGACTAGTCGCGCGGCCCGGGCTGTGGTTTTCGCCGAGTGAACGACTCCTGCGACTTCGCGCCGACTGCGCTGCGCCGCTCGAAGAACAGTTCCTCCGAGAAATCCGGCGGCGCCGGCAACGAGCAGCATGTCAGGTTGCCGGGTCTGCCGCGATGCCGATCATGTGCTCCAGCTCGCTGACACTCAGCCACTGTGTATTCGTTTCGCTGCTGTAGCGGAAACCTTCCTCACAGGGGTGGCCACCGTTCGCTTCAGCGTAACCGCCGGCTGTAAGATTTCCCACGGTCGGGAGAATGGCGTAGTAGTCATCGTGCTCGACGGTGTTGGGTGCGTCGTCCTCACCTACCATCAGCTCGTGTAGCTTCTCTCCCGGCCGGCGGCCGACGATATCCAGCTCGCAATCCGGGCCGATGACCTTCGCGAGGTCGGTGAGCTTCATGCTCGGAATCTTCGGAACGAATATCTCGCCCCCCGTCATGCGGTCGAAGCTGGCAAGAACAAACTCGACGCCCTGGTCGAGCGTGATCCAGAAGCGCGTCATCCGCGCGTCTGTGATCGGCAGGCGCCCGGTCTTGCGCTGCTCGAGGAAAAACGGAACCACGCTTCCCCTGCTCCCGACGACGTTCCCATAGCGCACAACCGAGAACCGCGTATTGTGGCCGCCGGAGTAACTGTTCGCAGCTACGAACAGCTTGTCCGAACACAGCTTCGTTGCGCCGTAGAGATTCACCGGGCTTGCGGCCTTATCGGTGCTCAGGGCAATGACTTTCTCCACGCCGAGGTCGATCGCAGCGTCAATTACGTTGGCAGCGCCAAGTACGTTCGTCTTGATTGCCTCGATGGGATTGTATTCAGCGGCAGGCACCTGCTTCAACGCTGCCGCGTGTACGACGATGTCAACTCCGTCGAATGCGCGGTAAAGCCGGTCGCGGTCGCGAACGTCGCCAATGAAGTACCGTATGTTCGGATACTGCCTCTCGCCGAACTGAGCCTGCATCTCGAACTGCTTGAGCTCATCGCGACTGAAGATGATGAGCTTGTGCGGCTTGTATCTGTTCAGAACGATGTCGGTGAAGCGGCGCCCGAATGAGCCCGTGCCACCCGTGATCAATACGGTTTTTCCGTTCAGCATTACCAGTCCTGTGAGCCGCCGCGAGCTGCTGCCACTGCACCAAGCGAAGTTGAATCCGCCGGCGGCTCCACCGCGGCAGTGCCAGGATTCGCAGGCGTTTCGACAGTCATTCGTGAAGGTATCGAGAAAACCCCGAGCGGTTGCGCGGGATCGAAGTTGTCGTGCAGGCGCCGCCCGCCAGCTGTTATCACAAGCGGCGGCGTAAGGTCGTCGAGCACGTCGTACTTGGCGGCAGACTGCACCGCCTCGCTTACGTGCAGGTAAAGCGGGTACTCGCCCGGACGGACGTAGAGATCCGGAAGGTCAATGCATGCGCTCAACACAGTGCCAGGAGAGAGCGATTCGCCGGACACGATGTGCCGGACAGAAGTTACAATCTCACGGGAAATCCCCGAACGGAGCGCCACGACCACGGCGGCTCCTTTCATGGGCGCATGCACCTGGAACGATAACCGGAAGCGAACAGTGTCGCCCATCTGGAAACTGTAACGCTCCGCGCCTTCCATATCTTCCACGGACACCGCGGTAAAGCGCACCGCTCCGGACCCGCGCCTGTTCTCCGGATTGTTGATTCCGGTCTCGGCGTCAACGCGCAGGTCGCGCAGCCGCTGGTTGTAGACGGCAAGCGTTGCATCCGTGGGTCCGTCCGCCACGACGCGGCCGTGCTCGAGGAGAATTCCGCGGCTGCAAAGCTGCCGCACCGCCTGCGTGTTGTGGCTGACGAAAAAGACCGTCCGCCCCTCGCCAGCAACGTCCTCCATCTTGCCGAGGCATTTTTTCTGGAATGCGGCATCGCCTACAGCGAGAACTTCATCAACCAGCAGAATCTCCGGCTCGAGATGGGCCGCGACTGCGAAGGCAAGTCGCATGTACATGCCGCTCGAGTACCGCTTCGTCGGTGTGTCGATGAACTGCTCGACCTCGGCAAAGCTCACAATCGCGTCGAACTGTCGCGCAATCTCCGCCTTTCGCATTCCGAGAATTGCGCCGCTCAGGAAAATGTTCTCGCGGCCAGTCAACTCGGGGTGAAAGCCGGTTCCAACCTCGAGCAGCGCGCCGACGCGTCCAAATATCTCGGCGCGTCCGCGCGTGGGCTCGGTAATGCGCGACATGATCTTGAGGAGTGTGCTCTTCCCCGCACCGTTTCTCCCGATTATGCCGACCACCTCGCCTTCCCTGACGTCGAACGAAACGTCATCGAGCGCCCAGAACGTCTCCATGGATCCTGCTCGCCCGCGCGCGCGCTTCCAGAGATTGCGCGGAAGCGCAATCACCTCTTCCTGAAGCGTGCGATATGGCTGCCGCCCAAGCGCACGCGCGATCTGGTAAGACTTCGCCAGCCCCTCGGCGCGAATCGCAGTATTACTCATGATCCCTCTGCGCCTCTGCGCCTCTGCGCCTCTGCGCAACTCTGCGCCTCTGCGTGCCGCAGGCCCTCTGCGCCTCGTAGTTAAACGGCATCTGCAAACCCCCGCTCAACCCGACGGAAGAAGAATGCGCCGCCCACGAACACCGATACGGCAACGACCGTCGTGATCGCAACCATCGGTGAAGTGAGCGAGCTGCCACCCAGGATCGCCCACCGCGTACCCTCTATGAACGCAACCGCCGGGTTGAGACCGTACAGCAGCCGCCACTTCTCCGGAACTATCGTAGCAGCGTATGCAACCGGACTGGCGAACATCCACACCTGCAGCATGAAAGGCATCGCATGCGCAAAATCGCGGTACTTCACGTTGAGCGCTGAAAGCCACAGACTCACTCCCGTCGCCGTGAGTGCGGTGAGGGCGATAAAAAACGGGAGTGCGAGAAGACGCCAGGTAGGAACGATGGCGTACATAGCCATGAAAATAGCGAGCACAACGAGTGAAACAGCCAGATCGACAAGCGCCGAGAATGTCGAGGCGAGCGGAATCGCGAGGCGTGGGAAATACACCTTGGTAATCAACCGCTGGTCGGTGATGAGACTGTTGCCCGCTCTCTGAAGCACGGCAGCAAAGTAGTTCCACACCACCACGCCACTGAAAACAAAGACGAGGTATGGATGACCGTCACTCGGCAGCTTGGCAAAGCGGCCAAACACAGCCGTGAAAATCAGCGCCGCGATCAACGGCTGAAGCACCACCCAGGTGATTCCAAGTCCGGTTTGCTTGTAACGAAGCTTTACGTCGCGGCCAGCCAGAATGAAGAGCAGGTCCCGATACTTCCACAGCTCGGTGAGATTGAGTGCCGACCACCCACGCGTGGGTTCGATGACGACCGTCGGGCGGCGCGCCGTTTCGCTGGCCGGCATCTCGCCGGCGGCGGTTGCGGGAACAGTCACTCCCTGCTGCGCGAAGCGATGACGCGCGTAATGGGACGCCATGGATGCGTGAGGTCGCCCAGCGCCTCGCGCCGCAGGCGCGCAAACTCCATAAACTCATCTGTCTGCACCTCGCGATTGCGGCGCATCCTCTCGCGGACGAACGCGAGTGCAAATCCGAGGAGGAACCCAATCAACAGGCCAACCAGCGTCTTGCGTGCGCCACCGCGACGGTCGGGGTCGAGGGGCAGCTCGGGTGCCTCGACCACATTGATGACAGGGAGGTCCTTTACTTCTTCGATGCGCGCCGTCTCGTACGCCGTCAAGAGCGAAGTGTAGACCTGGTTCCGCATGTCCACGCGCCGCTGAAGCCGTCCGTATTCGAGCATCAGCTGGGGTGACGCGCGGTACTGGCGGTTGCCGTCAAGAAAATTCTCCAGCAGCTGCTCCGCAGCCCTCAGTTCCGCCTGCTTCTCGCCCACTTGCCTTTCAACAAACGCTCGCTCAGCCGATGCCTGACGCTGTCGGTTGTTGAGGTTGTAGGCATTCACCTGATCAAGAACATTCTGCGCAATCTGGAACGAGAGTTCGGGACTGAAAGTCGTGACGGACAGGTTGATGATGCCGGTCTTCGGCGCGAGTGTGCCCTTGATGGCTCCCTGCAGTTCGCTGATTGCACGTGCTCGCATCACTGCTGCGTTTCGGCCCGTAATGCGGAAGACCTTGATGATGTCTCCCGTGATCGTGCCTGAGTCGGTCGGGACGCTGTACGTTTTCTGCGCTACCGGCCAGAGCAGTCCACGTGTCTCGAGGAGGTCAGCGTAAAGTTGCGGAGACTGCGATGCATCGCCTCCCCCGAGGCTGACCCCGAATTGCGCGGCAATGCCGCTGAGCCCGCCCTGAGCTCTCGCACCTTTCGGCATGAACTGCGCCTCTGCCGTGTAGCGATTGGGAGAACTGAAACTCATCAGGCCGGACACTCCCCCGATCAACAGTGCCAGAACAAGGATCATCACACGGTGCCGGAGGAGCACATTGACGAGACTCACCGTCGAGATGTCCGAGGGTGGTGGCCCCATTTCTCCAACCACCTCGCGCGTGACCACCACTTCTCTTGACGATGGGTTAACGGACATGGACTCCGTGACTCGAGGCCGGGTCAACTCGCGAGCCTCGCCATTGCGGACTCGCGGGCCGCGAGGAACCATGCGTATGTAGACCTGATGCCATCTTCGAGGGCGATTGCCGGCTTCCATCCCAGTGCGCGGATGCGGGACGAGTCCATCAGCTTGCGCGGAGTTCCGTCAGGTTTCGAAGTGTCCCAGTTCACCGGGCCGTCGTAACCCACGACGCGTGCGACAATTTCGGCCAGCTCGCTGATCGGCAGGTCTTCACCGGACCCTACATTATAAAGACCGGTCTGCCCCGCCTCCATCATCATGATCGCAGCTCCCGCTGCATCGTCGGCGTGGAGGAATTCACGCCGGGCAGTGCCATGCCCCCACAACGTCACTTCCGCATCAACGCCGGACTGCCGCGACTCCTTGGCCTCGTGAAATTTGCGTATCAGCGCGGGAAGGACGTGCGACCGCTCGAGGTCGAAATTGTCGTTCGGACCGTAGAGGTTTGTCGGCATGAGCGAAATCCATCGCTTGCCGTACTGTGCGTTGGCTGCCTCAACCAGCTTGACACCCGCGATCTTTGCGATTGCGTAAGGCTCGTTCGTGGGTTCGAGTGAGCTGGTGAGCAGGTACTCCTCCTTGATCGGCTGATCGGCGAGCCGCGGATAAATGCACGAACTGCCGAAGAACACCACCCGGCCAACGCCCGTTTTGAGGGAAGCACCGAGCACGTTGTTCTGGATAACGAGGTTCTCAAAAAGAAAATCCCAGCGATCCGAATTGTTCGCTGCAATGCCCCCGACCTTAGCCGCGGCAAAGAATACGACATCCGGCCGTTCATCCGCGAAAAAGCGCGCAACTGCCCGCTGGTCGAGGAGGTCGAGCTCGCTGCGTGTTCGCACGATCGGCTCTGGATAGCCGGCAGCGCCGAGTGCGCGGGCGACTGCCGAACCGAGCAGTCCCCGATGTCCCGCGACAAAGCAACGGCTGCCTGCCCCTTCCGTCATTTCGCGATCGCGTGAAGCGCCGAGTACGACGCCTCGATGGAGTACGGCACGCCTGACTGCACGTGTGCGAGATCGGCGTCAACCATCATTTCCACAAGCTCGCTGAAAGTGACGCGCGGAGACCAGCCAAGCACTTTTGCGGCTTTCGACGCATCCCCGACAAGCAGCTCGACCTCGGTTGGCCTGTAATACCGCGGGTCGATAGCGATGACTTCCCTGCCGCTCGCAACGTCAACTCCAACTTCTTCTGCACCAGAGCCACGAAACTCCACAGTGATTCCAGCGCGTGCAAAAGCAAGCTGGCAGAACTCGCGCACCGTATGCTTCTCTCCGGTAGCGAGCACGTAGTCATCTGCAGTCGGATGCTGCAGCATCATCCACATCCCTTCCACGTAATCGCCCGCAAATCCCCAGTCGCGCTCTGCATCGAGATTGCCGAGGAACAGCTTGTCCTGCTGGCCTTCCCGGATGCGCGCTACGGCCATGGTGATCTTTCGGGTCACGAATGTTTCACCGCGAATTGGCGACTCGTGGTTGAACAGAATTCCCGATGATGCATGGAGGTTATACGCTTCGCGATAGTTGACTGTGATCCAGTGCGCGTAGAGCTTGGCGACGCCGTAGGGTGATCGCGGATAGAACGGCGTTTTCTCGTCCTGCGGAATGGCCTGAACCTTTCCATACATTTCAGATGTCGATGCCTGATAGAAGCGCACGTTCTCCATCATGCCGAGGATGCGAAGTGCCTCGAGGATTCGCAGTGGTCCGAGTGCGTCGGAGTTTCCAGTGTACTCGGGAGTCTCGAACGAAACCTGGACGTGGCTCTGCGCTGCGAGATTGTAGATCTCGTCGGGCTGAACCTCCTGCACTATGCGGATGAGATTCGTCGAATCGGTTAGATCGCCATAATGGAGGTGGAACCGCCCATGGACATCCTGCGGTTCCGAATAAATCTGGTCCACGCGTTGCGTATTGAACGAAGAGGCACGCCGTTTGATACCGTGGACGGTGTAGCCTTTTGCTAGAAGCAGGCGCGCGAGGTAGGCTCCGTCCTGGCCGGTAACCCCCGTAATCAGCGCTGTTTTCATTTGAGACCTTTGGAAATGCGGCAGATTGCCGGATCCCCTTCCACAAAGAGGGCTTCCGGAAACATGATTGGAAGAGATTGGATTAGCCGGAGAAATGTCACATGGGGTCTGTCCCCAGTCAATCTTTTAAAGTACTCTCGCGGGTCCGTAAGTCCGCGTCAATGTGTGACATCCGCATTGTGCGGGAGTCAATATTGCATAGATTGGGACATGTATGCAGCTATCCGATAAACAGCCGGTGCTCAGACGTTCCCGTGCGAAATAATACGGATAGCAGACTTCCCTGACTCGAAAGACCTTTTGACGCTCAAGCCAATCCGAAACCGGCACCTGCTCGTCGCCGACTTGATTTCAGTCATCGCGGCGACGCTGATCGCGTTTCTTGTCCGTTTTGAGCAGTTCCAGTGGATCAGTGACAATCTGCGCCTCGTCACTCTCTACCTCGCCCTGTCTGTCCCCCTCAGAATTTTTATTTTCTTCCTCGCGGGGATGTACCGGCGCCTCTGGCGCCATGCCAGCGTGGGAGAACTCAAGCCTATTCTCGCGGGAGCCGCCGCAGGTGGCCTCGTATGCGCTGTAGTCGGTTTGATCGTTCTGCCCTTTACTGGACTGACTCCCACTCGCGTTCCGTTCTCCGTCGTCTTCATTGACACCTTTCTGACGGGTGCGATGATCGCGCTACCGCGGCTGATGGCCCGGATCGGGCGCGGTTACCTCCGCAGAAGAAAAGACGACACGGGAAAACGCGTTCTCATCGCGGGAGCTGGCGACGCCGGAAAGCTGGTGGTGAAGGAGCTTTTCGCCTCGTCGCAGCAGCTCGGACTGGAGCCAATCGGCTTCGTTGACTCGGATGCCACGAAACACGGGCACATGCTCGCAGGCCTGCCGGTCTTTGGACCGCTGGCGCACATCCCCGAGATCGTCGAACGCTTCGGCGTGGCTGAAATCATCATCGCGATGCCATCTGCTCCGGGAACCGTCATCCGGCAGGTAGTCAGGGCCGCGCTCAGCTGCGGAATCCCCACGCGCACGGTTCCCAGCCTTCCCGAGATAATCTCCAAGCAGGGGAACGGCACAGGACTGCGAGAAGTCGAGATTCAGGATCTGCTGCGACGCGACGCCGTTGAGACAGACCTTGCTGCAGTAGCGGAGCTGGCCACGAGCGAGACCGTGCTCATCACAGGCGCGGGCGGGTCGATCGGCAGCGAGCTCTGTCGCCAGCTCGCCCGGCTCGCACCGTCGCGCCTGATTCTTCTGGGACATGGCGAAAATTCAATCTTCGACATCTATCAGGAGTTGATGCTCACCTTTCCCGACGTCCAGATCATTCCGGTGATTGCCGACGTCCGCGACCGTCCCCGGATTCTCTACGTCTTCCAGCAGTACCGGCCTCACGCCGTATTTCATGCTGCCGCGCACAAGCACGTGCCGCTCATGGAAGACAACGTGCTCGAGGCAGTCACCAACAACATTGCCGGCACCAGAAATGTCGTGGATGCGGCTATCGAAGTGAACGTACAGCACTTCGTTCTCATCTCCACCGACAAGGCAGTTCGACCGACCAGCGTGATGGGCGCCACCAAGCGCATCGCCGAACAGATCGTGCAGCACGCCGCCACCAAGCACAATCGCAACTTCGTGTCAGTGCGATTCGGAAATGTCCTCGGCTCGCGCGGCTCGGTGGTTCCGACCTTTCTCCGCCAGATTCGCGCTGGCGGTCCCGTTACCGTAACGCATCCGGAAATGCGCCGCTATTTCATGACCATTCCGGAAGCCGTTCAGCTCGTGCTGCAGGCGGGCGCGCTTGGCCGCGGTGGCGAGGTGTTCGTGCTCGACATGGGAGAGCAGATACGGGTTGTAGATATTGCCACAGATCTCATTCGTCTGTCCGGGCTTGAGGTCGGAGCCGATATCGAAATCAAGTTCAGCGGTGTTCGCCCCGGCGAGAAACTCTATGAAGAGATGTTCTTCAACGCCGAAAATGTTCTCCCGACCGATCACCCGAAGGTCCTTCGCGCCCGAAACGGCCTCCTGGCAGACGGAACTGTCAAGCGGATCGATTCACTCATGCGCGCTACCGATCAGGGCCGCACGGAAGATGAGATAAGGAAGTTCCTCCAGACGCTGGTGCCTGATTTCCACCCGCATGGAACCACCGTGCATGACGAGGAAGTCGGCAGGGGATCGGAGACAATCCGCAGGGCGTAGGCAGCGATGCCACTCGCTCCGGACGGAAGCGGTTTCCTGTATTCTGGCTCGGAGCTCGATTCGCTGGCAGAAGCGAAGAATTACTACGCGTGGGTGTTGAAAAAGTTCGAGCCATACCTCGGATCAGTCGTAGTCGAGGTTGGTGCTGGAATAGGCACATTTTCCGAATTTCTTCTGACCGCGCCTGTCGTCAGGACGCTCCATGCGATTGAGCCTGCTCAAAACACCTATCCGGTCCTCGCGGACCGCTTCTCCGGAAATCCCCGAGTAAGAACTCTTCGCGGATACCTGAGCGATCACTACGAGGGCCTGGCAGCGAACGCAGTCGTCGCAGTGAACGTGATGGAACACATCGAGGATGACGAGAACTTTCTCCGCGAGGCGCGGGCCGCGGTGGTGCCAGGCGGCTCCCTGTTGCTATTCGTGCCCGCGTTGCCTGCTATCTTCGGCACGCTCGACACGGCATTCGAACACTATCGGCGCTACACGCGCGCGAGTCTTCAGTCTGTCATCGAAAAATCCGGCTGGACTACGCACAGCATCAACTACATGAACATGCCGGGGATAGCTGCGTGGTTCGTCGCGGGCCGAGTTATGAAGAAAACACGTATTGCGGCGGCCGAGGCCAGGGCTTATGATCGCATGATCGTACCGTTCCTGTCCCGGATGGAGTCCCTGATCGGGCCGCCCATCGGATCTAACCTGCTGGCAATCGCAACCAGAAAATGACGGACGGAACTCCCCGGTCAAAACTCAAGGTGTCGGTCGTGATGCCGGTGTTCAACGAGCGCGCCACAGTTGAAGCTGCGCTCGCGCGAGTGCGCGGTGTGGATATGGACATGCAGATCATATGCGTGGACGATTTTTCTCAGGATGGCACTCGCGCCATTCTCAGTGCCCTCCGCGAATCTGGGGCAATCGACGAACTCGTTCTTCAGGACCGCAATCAGGGCAAGGGTGCCGCTGTTCGCGCCGGGCTTGCCCGGGCCACTGGCGACGTCGTTGTAATTCAGGACGCAGATCTCGAATACGATCCTTCGGATATTCTCCGTTTGCTTGGCCCGGTTGAAGACGGGCGTGCAGACGCGGTCTTCGGGAGCAGGTTCAGGGGGGATGTCAGCCGCGTTCTCTACTACTGGCATTCTCTGGGAAACTGGGGGCTGACCACGCTCTCCAACATGCTCACCAACATCAATGTCTCCGACATGGAAACGTGCTACAAGCTTGTGAAGACAGACCTCATGAAGAGCCTGCCTCTGACCTCCGACCGCTTTGGATTCGAGCCGGAGCTGACCGCACGCCTGGCCCAGGCGAGAGCAAGGATTTACGAGGTGCCGATCAGCTACAGCGGCCGCACCTACGCCGAAGGAAAGAAAATTCGCTGGACCGACGGTGTTGCGGCTGTGTGGCACATCCTGAAGTTCAACCTGTTCTCGGCGAAGGCGCCGGTTTACCACCGCGCTCAGGCAGCCATCCACCCCGCCGCCCCATCTCACGAAGAACTTCGATCATCTTCAACGTCCGGATCTGTCGCCCTTCCGCATTGAGATGGTAGCGGGTGTCGAAGAAGAGACGCCCGGGATACACGAAATCTGCCGGCGTTCCGACGACTGGAATTCCTATCCCCGCCTCGAGCCGCTCGCGCAATGAGTCTATTGCAGGGACGTTGATCGAATACGACTTCTCAATGTAGGAAGGAAAAAGAAAGTAGGCGTGCGCGTTCTTTTTCTTCGCTGTCTCCGCAATGGCGTTGAGGTCATCCAGCGTTTTCTTGTTGAACTCCTTCATCGGCGGAAGCGGCTTCACGAAAATGGAATCCGGATCGTGCCCCTTCTTGTTCAGGTGACTCACCATGTCACCCCATCGGTTGAAAGAATGCCGGTTGTACACCGGGTTCGTGTCGGGCGGAAAGAATTGCTGCTCGCGCCCCACAGCCGCCGCTGCCGCACGCAAAAACGATCTTCGCGCATTCTCTGCACGCGGCCTCAGCACGACGTCAACAATCGAATATGAGCGGATGAAATCCGGAATCCGGTCGGCCGGAGCGTACAGCAGTGCGGTGTTGAGAGTGTTGTCGCCGTTGGCATAGTCACCATAGAACTGGTCGTACTCCGGTACCACCAGCACGATGTCGCCGCGCTCGATGTACGGATTGACCTGCGCGAGCATGTAGCGAAGCCCGAGCTTGGCGTACAGACCCATGTTGACGACACTGAGCCCAAGCGAATCCTCCATCTGCTTCGAATCGATTCCAAAAGCCAGATTCGACCCGCCGACTAGCACTATCTTCGGTGAGGGCGTATTGCGAATCAGCCGGTCCTTCTCGAGGACCGCGGCCAGATAATCATCCTGAGATGAGCGCGTGTCGTACTGCCCAAGCAGCAGCCCAGTAGCGACTATGACGGCGGTAAGGAGCCCAAGCCTGACCAGGAGCCTCCCTACCGCCCCCCTCTGCGCCTCTGCGCCTCTGCGCCTCTGCGCCTCTGCTTCCTCTGCCGTCTCTGTGCCCATCAGAATTGGAAGTAGATAAACGCCTTCGCTTCAGTGCTGATGCCGAGCAGCCAGATTGCCATGCAGGTGGCGTAGTATACCGGCCATCTCACCCACACCGGGCGCATCCGGAATTGCCGGAGAAGATCGATTCGCGTGGAGAGCCATTCGATAGATGCGAGACCGCCAATCAGCATGAACCCGTAGAGCACCTCGAACCGCGAAATTCCCGCGGCGATAATGGCCTCCGGCGCCAGCTGATGCAGAGATGGCCGCGCCACTGTCGCCGAAAGAATGTGCAGCGCGTCGCCCAGCGTGTTGGCGCGAAAGAATACCCACGCGATACACGTGAGAGTGAACGTTATTCCGACGCTCACGAACGCGTGCAGCGCAGGGCGCGAAGCCAGGCCGGAGCTGCGGGCGAAAGATTCTCTCGCGCGTGCCGTGGCAAGCGAGAAGATCAGGTAGAACCCGTTGAGCCCGCCCCAGATAACGTAGGTCCAGTTGGCACCGTGCCAGAGACCGCTCAGCAGGAAGACCAAAAAGAGATTGTAGTACCACCGGTATTGCGGAACCCGGTTCCCCCCAAGGGGGATGTAGACGTAGTCGCGAAACCAGGTGGAGAGCGAGATGTGCCAGCGGCTCCAGAATTCACTGATGGAGCGCGAGATGTAGGGGCGGTCGAAGTTGGTCATGAGCTTGAAACCCATCACCTCCGCCGCGCCGATCGCCATGAGCGAGTATCCGGCAAAGTCGCAGTATATCTGGAACGCAAAGAAGAGCGTGGCAACAACCAGTGAAAGCCCCTCGAAGCCACCGGGATCGTTGTAGACGACATTGACATACCGGGCCAGGCGGTCGGCAATGACCACCTTCATGAACAGCCCCATCGCCATTTTCCGCAACCCGCTCGTGACGCGCTCGTACTCGACGAAATGCTCCTCGTAAAACTGGCGGAGCAGGTTCTGCGGTCGCTCGATGGGACCCGCTACGAGCTGAGGGAAAAACATCACGTAGAGGGCGTAAATACCGAGGTGCCGCTCCGCTGCCTGCCGCCCGCGGTAGACCTCGATGGTGTAGCTCATCGCCTGGAACGTATGGAACGAAAGCCCTATCGGGAGAATGATGCTGAGCGGCGCGAGGCCGTATGGCCAGTTGAACACCTCCGCAATTGCGTGCGCGTTGGCGTTCAGAAAGTTGAAGTACTTGAATACCGCAAGGACTCCGACGTTCGCGATGATGCTCATCACGAGCCACGTCTTCTTCCTCGCCCCTGTCGCGTTCTCGATGAGTATGCCGGCGGCATAGTCTATCGCGATCGTGAAGAACAGGATGAGGATGTAAACCGGTATGAACGCCATGTAGAAGTAGCAGCTCGCCGCGAGCAGCCACGCCCAGCGCCAGCGGTGGGGCAGGACGAAATAGATCGTCGCCACCACCGGGAAGAAAATCAGGAAGGTGAAGGAGTTGAAAAGCACGTTTTGAGAATCAGGGATTCGGCTCGGTCGGTGACAAATCTAACTGTTTGAATTTCCCGCTTCCCGGCTTGCATGACGATACCGTCATACCGCCTTGAGAGCGGCGTCATGCGAGCCGGTCAGATTGTGCGATGCGAGCCGTAAGGAATCGCACGCTTTTCACACGATACCGACTATCACCATGCTCCGAAAACCCACACTCATCATGAACTCAGCAGATAACGCGGTTGCTTCAGTTGACACAGGTTCGCCAGGAGACTGTGTCACATATGACCGCCTGATTCCGCTGATTGCCGAAGCAGCCCGCTATGAAGTACAGAGCGGTCCGTATCGCGGAATGAACTATTTCGCGAAAGACAAGATTCCCGGACTTGACCGCCAGCCAACAACCAAGCTGATCGGGTCATTCGAGAGCGAGCTTCACCTGTGGATCGAGTCCCTCGTTGGGACCGGGTTTCAGAAGATCGTGCATATCGGCGCAAGTTCGGGCTATCACGCGGTGGGGATGGCCCTCCGGCTTCCCGGCGCCACGAGTGTCGTGTTCGAGAAGCACATCGATTCGCGGAGAGCATGCCGTACGCTCGCGAGCGCAAACGGAGTGAGGGACCGCATCGACCTGCGCGGATTCTGCGGCGCCGACGGGATGCTCGACGTAAACCTTGCTGATTCGCTCATCGTGTCCGACTGCGGTGGAGAAGAATTCTCGCTGCTGGACCCTATGCTCTATCCGAATCTTCGGCTGGCGACCATGCTCGTGGAGACCCACGATTCAGTGGACAGCCGCATCTCGGAGCGCCTGCTCGAGAGATTCTCGTACACTCACCGAATCGAAGTTAGAGCCGCCTGTGCGCGCAGCGCTTCAGACTACGAATTCCTGATGAAGTTTCCTTCAGTCGCCGCGCAGATGGCGCTCGAGGAGCACCGCCCGCTCACGCGCGACGGTCGCGCTCAGACGTGGGCGCTCCTCAGGCCGTACTCTTCGTGAGCAGGCGCTGTTGTCACGTCGATGGCCTCGAGCACGAAGCCCATGCCGCGTCGGGTGACGAGCGAAACTGCAGCGCCTGCTGCCTCCAGCTTCTTGCGGAGCCGCGCCACGTGCGCATCAACCAGGTTCGAGCTGGGATCGAAATGCATGTCCCACACCTTGTCGTGCAACTCGCCGCGTGAGACCACCTGGCCGGCACGCAGCATCAGGTGCTCGAGAAGACGAAGCTCCATTGGCGTCAGATCAAGTTGCCTGGTGCCCCGCGTCACCCGGCGAGTCAGCCGGTTGAGGCGAAGTTCTCCAACTGCAAGCTGCTCTGAGACCCGCGATACCGGACCTCGCCGCAGAAGGCTTCTCACCCGGGCGCGCAGTTCCTCATTGGGAACCGGCTTGACGACGTAGCCATCGGCTCCGGCGTCGAGGCCCCGGATGATCGCAGCAGAATCCTCTGTGCCTGTATAGAGCAGCACGGGCGCAGGCCGTCCGCCAGCTCTAAGCTCGAGAAGAATCTCGAAACCATGACGGTCACCGAGGTCGAGGTCGAGCACGATGCCGTCATAATCGTTGACAAAGGCGAGAAGCCGCGCTTCTTCGCCGCTGTGAGCAACGTCAATGGCATAGCCGTCCTCGGAAAGGACGCGTCGAATGAGCGCTGCGATTGACTTGTTGTCGTCGGCTACGAGAATGCGAATCGGATCCACCTCCAGAGGGTTGCTGTTGCTCCTGGATGACGGATGACGGAGCCGTCACGCAACAACCCCGCGCCCTACACTATCTGTCGGAGCCTCGGCCTGACCCGGGTGTCGGGTATATCGAGCCAACGAATCAGTTGAGCGAGGGCATCGTCCTCGGTGAGACGCGACCGCAGCTTCGACGGAGTGACCCCGAAAACTTCCTGCACGTGCGCCACGAAAATCCTTGGGTGGCGATACCCCAGCTTTGCCGATACTTCCCGCACAGAGTAGCCGGGATCGCGAAGATAAATGATGGCGCGGCTGAGCCGGGCGGCAATCAGAAGTCTCTTAGGTGACGCGATGTTCACCTGGTCGAGGTACCGGTAAACGCTCACCGGTGGAAGCCCCGCTGTGGTAGCCAGCTCGAGGACGCTCGTATAGCGATGCGGGTTCTCGAACATCTGCCCCACCGCCTGCGCCAGGCTGAGCGGTACATGGCGTAGCACCGGAGCGAGCAGATTCATCACTTTTTGTGATGACGGATTGGCCCGAACTCTGGAGATTGTGTGCTGCAGGCGCTCTTTCGAATCGCCAAAACGGTGCAAAACGACATGCGTGAGGCCGCGACGCGACAACTGCGCAACAGCTCCGAATGCAGTCGGAGTGAGCATGACGTAACCCACCAGGGGCAGTGACGGAAACCGTTGCAACAAGCCAGCAACCGCATCCACATCCATAATTCCGTCAGCCGCAGGGTCCACTATCGCGACTGAAATGGGCTCACGCCGAATCAACTCCTCCATGTGCTTCCATGAAGTGGCAATAAAAAAATCCGGCTCGTTCGCGAAAACGTGCCGGACCTGAGTTAAGAGCTGTGGAGGCAAAAACGCAGCTATGGTCAATGCGGTGTAGTTGGCATGTGCCTTTCAATATGGGGCCAACCTGATATATACGCCAGCTTTATTTGATATAAAACGGGGTGTTTACCGTAGAAAACAGGCATTTATTGATATAGAACAGGCATTTCCGCAGATCAAAATGGCACCTACGTTTGAGGTAAGCTCAACCGCCCACTCACATTCGAGGTTCTCCATGTCGATCCGCAAACTCCTCTCCGCCGCCGTCCTCGCTGGTCTCCTTGGTGCCACCGCAGCATGCGCTGATGTGACAGGCCCCGAAAGCGGCGTTTGCCAGGTCACCGGTGGTGGTCAGACCTGCACCACCTGAACTCGGTCAGCTTCAGCCGAGGGTGAGCCCGCCGTCGGCTGAGGGGGAGGATGAAATCGCAGCTTCTCGAAGTTGAGTGAATGCCTGCGCCACCCGCGTCAGGTCTTCATGCTCGGACCCGTTCCACGGCCTGGCGCGCTCCGCAACTCGGGCCACACGTTCGCCCTCGGCGAGTGCGGCCTGCGCGTCAAAAGCTACCTGATGGATCTTGTTGCGGGTTGCAAAGTCTTGCGCATCGGTGATTGACGCGGTCGCCTCATCGAAGCGGCCAAATCGTGCGCAGCCCTGTCCGTAGTAGAGAAGGAAATAAGACCTCAAACGGGGATCCAGCGCAGCGTTCCGCAGGTCCCTGGCGTAGCCGTCGAATGCCTCTTCCATCCCGTCAAACGAGGCCAGTTCCATCAAGTTGATGGATGCCTGCCAGCGTACCCACTGGTATCGGGACGTGAGGGAAACTACGAGATGTGCATCCCTCGCAGCCTCGTACATCCCCAACGCAACAAAACCTGCCGCAATATCGGCCGTGATGGTGTCCCGAACGGCTTCGTTGCCTGTGCGCTCGAGCGCCATGTGCGCCAGCTTCACGGAATGGGCAAAATCACCTTTTAGATGAGCGACGGTCGCCTGCGCGTGATATGCGATTGAAAGCACTCCGTCGAGGTTGGCGGCATCCGCCTCGCCCACAACATCAGCAAGGATCGAGTGCGCTCCAGGCAGATTGCCCTTCGCAATGTGAGTGTTCGCAGTTCCCACACGCACCGTCAGGCCGGCAGCCTTGTCATTCAACGCATCGGCGTAATGAGCCGCGTCAGCATACCCGCCAGCCGACCCATCCCAATCACCAGCACGCCGCGCCGCGCCGCCGAGCGCAGTCGTTGCTTCCATCGCCAGCTGGGGATCGCGATCTTCGCGAGCGAAATCCGCTACCATCCCGAAAACGTCCACTGCCAGACACCAGCTTCCGTCCAGATCGAGCGCCCGTCCATACGTAAAGAGATGCTGAGTGACTTTGGGCCAGCTCAACGCCCCACCGCGCAGCTCATCGATGACTTTCGTCAAAGGCCGGCGCACCGGATTGCCATCGTGGAGGCTCCCGACCATCCCGGATACTGCCCGAACTCCGGTCCAGTCAGTATCCACAATCATCTCATTTTCCCGCGCGGCATCTACCAGCGACAGGACGCCGAGGCCCGCGAGCGTCTGGCTCCAGGAAACGGAGTCCAGCTCGAGAGTTGATAAGTGTTTAAAGTACGGTTCGTGTCGAATCATCAGGTTCGCAGTGGGTGAATCGGTCGAATAGTGGGGTAGCAGTCCCCATTGCGAAATGCCTGTTCTATTACATCAGCACCCCTTTTTATAACAAGCTTTGCGTTAACCCCCTCCTGAAGGGGTTGAGGGCGGCAATGGAGCGTCGCGAGAAATCCGCTCCTCGGCAGGAATTCGCCAATCGGCAATTCCCAGCCACCACGCATTTGGGCGCATCGGACCCGTGCGGATGCGGCTGGAAATCGCAATAACCGTTGTCGGCTCATAGAGCCAGACGGCCGGCGCATCGTCAATCGCAATCTGGTTAGCGCGTGTAAAATACGTTCGTGCCACCGCCTGGCTGCCGGCGCCGAGCGCACTGTCAACGTACGCGTCGAAGCGCGGATTGCTATAGCCCCCGTAGTTCAGGCCACCCTTCCCCGCCGCGGCGCTCGTCCACGTCTCGCGCACCGCTCCCGGACTCGATCCCAGGTGCCAGCTCGCAAGCGCAGCATTGAAGGTCCGCGCCGCCTGACGCGCCGAGAATGCGCTGTAGTCCATCTGCTCGATTTTCATGTCGATGCCCGCCTGCTTCAACTGCTCCTGCATGAGAACCGCAATCCGCATTCTGGACTCACTCGACACCGGAACCAGCACGTTGAATGCTAATCGAATTCCATTGCGCGACCGAATGCCGCCTCTGTCTCCCCTGCGCCACCCGAGCGAGTCCAGCAGTTGCCCCGCTGCAAGGCGATCGAAACTGATCTGGCTCAGCGCGGTATCTGTCACCGGGTAGGCGCGGACAGTTGGTCCAATGCTCACGGCGGCGAGGGTATCGAAGAGATTCGTCACCATTGCGTGGCGGTCGAGCGCCATCGTAATCGCGCGCCTCACTCCTGTTTCTCCGAATATTGGATGGGACCGCGACAGATCGTCTGGATTCCGCAGATTGAACTGCATGAACACGTAGTCCATCCCCTGAAGCGAGATGAGATTGAACTTGCCCCCCACTCCCAGCTGCGGAATAGTCTCGCGCCGAATGGTCGGGAAGACATCGGCCGCGCCGGCCTTCAGTTGCGTCACTGCTGACTGATATTCCGGCGTGACCGTCCACACCAGCCGGTCCGGCCCCGCCCTCCCGCGATAGTGATCCTCAACCGCCCGCAGCTCGAAACTCGCTCCGCGTTTCCAGGCCGCCAGCCGATATCGCCCGCTGCCTACCGGAGCTTTGGCGGCGGCAGCCATACGGAGAGAGTCGCGCGGAATGGTATCCAGAAGATGGGCTGGCAGGATCAGCATCTGAGCTGCGGCGTCGAGAAACTGGTGTTGCGTACGCTTCCCGAAGTGAAACACAACGGCAGCAGGGCCAGCTATCGAAACGGAGTCTATGTCCGACAGCCCTGATGATGTGGATGACCCCACACGCGGATCCGTGTACACCGAATAACTGAACGCGACATCACGCGACGTGACCGCTTCGCCGTCGTGCCAGCGTGCCAGCGGATTCAGCGTGAAGCGAATCGCCATCGAATCCGCACTCCACTCCCACGCGCTGGCAACCTGCTTTACAAAACCCGAGTCGCCAATTGTGTTCATCCCCGGACCAACATCTGCCAGGTATTCGTAAATCAGCTCCGTAGCCTGCCGCGCTTCCATGTTGAGCGCTGACGGCGGAAACAGTGCATCGGGCTCCGATGTAGTCGCGATCACGATGGTTCCGCCAGTTTCGGCCCGAGAGCCGCCGTCACTCGAACCCTGACAAGCCACGAGAACAATGCCTGAAAGCGCGGCAAGCCAGGTTCGAGCATCCCTTCGGAAACGTCTCACACCCATCACTGCAGCCGCGGGCGAGAGGCGGAAACCGCGACAGAGGCACTTAATGATATAGAAGTGCACGTTTCTGTTATAGAAGTGGCATTGTTGATAATTGCGCATCGGCGATATTGAAAGGTACTGTCCTGCATCAGGCTTCCTTTCAAGGAAAACAATTGTCAAGAAGCGGTCCAGCGCCTTCCGCGCATTTTTCCCGCCCTCCTCTCCGCCGCGCACTCTGGCTGGGTTCGGCAGCGCTGCTTGCGATAGTTGTCACTTTCTCGACTTTTGCGATGCTTGCGGAACGCAATCTCGAATTAATTGCACGAAACCAGGAAATAGGCCGTCTTGCGCGTGAAGCGCGCTCTATCGTCAGTGAGCGGCAGTCCGACATCAGGGAGTATCTGATCGTGGGCAAGGAACTGGTCCTTGCGCCTGCTTTCAACGATCGCGCGCTGCTCGACTTCAAGCTCGACTCCCTGGTGATGTTGAGCGAGGGAAAAACACAGGAAGACAGAGCCGAGGATGTCCGCACCGCTGTCAACCGCTGGGAGCGCGGCTGGGCAATGCCCAATCTCCGTCCAGATGCCGCCGGCAGGCAGATTACCGAACGTGAAATTCTGGCGGGGAATGAACTCTACGAATCCATCCGCGGAGCGTTCCAATCGTTTCAGGCGGGCCACCAGAGAATCTACCATACGGAGTTGACGTCTCTCGAGAGGACACGCACGCTCGGGATTGCACTGATGGTCACGGAAGTGCTGCTACTTCTTGCAGCGCTGGCATGGCTCGTGTCGCTGGCTAAGAAACAGGCAATGCACGTTTCCGAGATGCAGCAGGATCTTGACGCCCGCACGGCCGAGCTCAGTCAGCAGGGAGCGGAGCTTGATGCACAGACAGTAAAGCTGGAGCGAATCACCGGAGAAGCCACGAATGCGGTAGCGTCGATGACTGAAATGCAGCGCGCTACTGCTGAGACCACCGCACGCCTCGAAGCGGCGGAATCTGCCGCGAGCTGCGCCAGGATAAAACACATCGAAACGCAGTCGCTCCTCGACTTCATTCTCGACAATGCCCCGGTTGGCGTCGTCCTGTACGGTGCGGACCTCGCGATTGTGCGCGTGAATTCGGCCATGGAAAAGATTACGGGAATGTCCGCCGCGGCCCATGTAGGAAAGCGCCCGGACGATTTCGTGAGCGATGACATTGCGGAGGTCATCGAGGATGCGCTGCAGAAGGTATTCAGCACGAGGGCCGCGATACTCGAAGTGCCTCACACCGGTGTGAGCAGGAACGAACCGACGAAGGAGCGGAACTTCCTCAGCAGCTACTTTCCGGTAACACTGCCGGGCAATGTCCCGGGTGCTGCGTCGCTGGTGCTCGAGACGACGCAATACAGACAACTCGAGGAGCAGCTTCTCCAGTCGCAGAAAATGGAAGCTGTGGGCAGACTGGCGGGAGGTGTCGCTCACGACTTCAACAACATGCTCACCGCCATCATGAGTTATGGCGAGCTGATACTGGCGGACATGGGCCTCGACTCTCCCCAGCGCGCCGACATGCTGGAAATTGTCAAGGCGTCAGAGAAGGCGGCAATACTCACGCGGAAACTGCTTGCCTTCAGCAGGCAGCAGGTGCTCCGTCCGTCCCGGGTGCACCTCAACGAGACAATCACCGGGCTCGAGAAGATGATCCGGCGAATTCTCGGAAGTGACGTGGAGCTTTCGCTCGACTTCGCACCGGAGCTTTGGTCCGTGAGCGCGGACCCGACGGAAGTTGAGCGGATCATGATGAACCTCGTGATCAATTCGCGCGACGCAATGCCCGACGGGGGGAGCCTTACGATTGCCACTTCGAACGTGAGCATTGACGACGCGTACGCAGACTCTCACGCTGATACCTCGCCGGGCGATTACGTGCTGGTCTCGGTGACAGACACGGGGATGGGGATGTCCCGCGAGGTGCGCGAAAAACTTTTCGAGCCTTTCTTCACAACGAAAGAGAAAGGGAAAGGCACGGGACTTGGGCTGCCGAGCGTCTATGGGATCGTGAAGCAGTCGGGCGGTTTTCTCTGGGTTTACAGCGAGCCCGGCAAGGGAACGACTTTCAAGATCTACCTCCCGCGTGGCGAGACAGAGTCGCGGGACGCCTCAAAGACGCCATCGAAAAACCGGCGCGTGGGCGCCGAGACAATTCTCCTCGTCGAGGACGATGCGGAAGTGCGCAACGTAGCTACGCGTATCCTGAGACGAAACGGCTACCGGGTTCTCGAGGCCGAGAATGGAGTCCAGGCGCTGCGGATTTGCGAAGAAGAGGATGAAATGGTCGATCTCATCGTCACCGACATCGTGATGCCCGAAATGGGGGGCTCAGAACTCGCCTCGAGAATCAGGGAAACCCGTCCGGACGCACGGATACTTTTCACTTCGGGCTATACTGAGGATGCGGTTATCAGACAGAGCCTCGTCGATCCAGGCGAAGCATTCATCGAAAAACCGTTTACCCCTGCCTCGCTGGCCAAAAAGGCCCGCGAAGCACTCGAGTACACGAGCGACCCGGATGCGCCATGATGAACGAGGTGGATTCTGCGATCAAGTCGGCGAGAATCCTTGTAATCGATGACGAGGTCACCAACCTTCGCCTTCTCAGAAGAATTCTGGAACGCGACGGCTACACGAATATCGACACCTCTGAAACCGGAGAAAACATGGAAGTCCTCGTCCAGGAATACCGGCCTGACCTGATCCTGTTGGACCTGCGAATGCCCGCGCCAGACGGATTCGCAGTTTTGCGCGCGCTTGCTCCACGAATCAACGGGCCGGAACTCCTGCCGGTACTGATGCTGACTGGCGACGGCAGCGGTGAGGCCAAGCGGAGCGCCCTTTCCCTTGGCGCGCGAGATTTTCTCTCCAAGCCATTCGATTCGGCAGAAGCGCTCATCCGGATCCGCAACCTTCTCGAAACGAAGCTGCTTCACCGCGCGCTGGAAAACCAGAACGCACAGCTCGAAGCTCGCGTCCAGGACCGCACGAGCGAGCTGCGCTCGGCCCAGATCGAGATCCTCGAGCGCCTCGCGCGCGCGGCAGAAATTCGCGATGACGAAACCGGCCGCCATACGCAGCGAGTTGGCGAGCTGTCGGGCGCTCTTGCCCGCGGGCTGGGACTTCCCGACGCCATGGTGGACCTCATACGGCGATCGGCGCCGCTTCACGATGTCGGAAAAATCGGGATTGCGGATGCCATTCTTCTCAAGCCGGGGACGCTCACACCTGAAGAAACCGCAGTGATGCGGACGCACACACTCATTGGGGCGAGAATTCTGTCGGGCGGGCGGTCGGAAGTGATGATGATGGCGGAGCGTATTGCCCTCAGTCATCACGAGCGGTGGGATGGAGGCGGCTATCCTCACGGCCTGGCCGGTGAGGACATCCCCATAGAGGCCCGCATAGTCACGGTTGCTGACTGCGTGGACGCGCTCAGCCACAACAGGCCATACAGGCCGTCCTGGCCTGTCAATAGAGTGCTCGACGAGGTCCGCGACTGTGCGGGGTTGCATTTCGATCCTGCTGTTGTTGACGCGCTTCTCAACAAAGGCGGCTACAAGCGGATTGCCTCGAGCCCTCCGCACCCGTGGCCGGCTGTGAGCGACCATCACTTGGACAGCCTTGTCACTGCGGGGCGCGCTGCGCGCTAGGTTTTAGCGCCATGCCTGCCCAAATATTCTGAAGACCCGCGTCCTTGCACTCGACGGCCTCCGTGGCCTCGCGGTGCTGATGGTCTTTGCGGGACATGTGGCGATTTTCGGAGCGCCGGTACTGAGCCGGTATGACCCGCTCGTGTTCTTCGTGGGCGTCAATCGCGGTCTGGGCGTGGATCTCTTCTTTGTGCTTTCCGGTTTCCTCATTACCGGAATTCTGTGCGACACAAAAGAGTCTCCAGCTTATTTTCGGAACTTCTTCGCGCGGCGCACGCTCCGCATTTTTCCACTGTACTACGCCGTGCTCGCCGTAGTGGCCGCCGGGCAATTGCTTCTTCCAGACGTCGACTCACTGAGTTTCATAACAACTGAAGCCAGCATCGCCAACTGGACATACACCTCGAATTTCCTGCTGGCGTTTCGCGGCTGGAACGCGGAGCCGCTGTTTCTGATTCCCTTCTGGTCGCTCGCGGTCGAGGAGCAGTTCTATCTGATATGGCCGGCGGTTGTATTGGGTCTTGGGGCGAAGGCGCTGTCGCGGGTCTGCATCGTCGCGATCGGTATGGCACTGGCGGTTCGCCTTGTGCTGCTGGCAAGCGGGGCCGAGGTCGCTGCATATGTGCTTCTTCCTGCACGAATGGACGCGCTGCTCATTGGCGCATTGATAGCTCTCCATCGCCGTGAGCTCTGGCGCATGCCGCGCTGGATGGGGTCGCCTGGATTTCTCGCGTTCACATGGCTCTTGCTGCTGGGCGCGCTAGCCACGCGATCTTCGGAGCCGAACGGTTTCTTCGGCAATGCTGGATATGGGATTCACTTCACAGTGGCTGGGCTCGCGTTCGGTACTCTGCTGCTCGCTCTGGTCGAGGAGCGCCACAGCCGCTGGCTGGCCCTGTTGTTTCGCTGGACACCGCTGCGCTTCTTCGGGAAGTACAGCTACGCCATCTATATAGTCCACGTCGCGGTAATCACGCTGCTTCCGAAACTGATTCGGCGAGTGTCGATCGGTGTGACGGGCGAGGCGTTAGAGCCCGGCATTTTTGTATTCGGCCTGCTTGCGCTGGGGGTATCGGTGCTGCTTGCGCTCATCACGTGGCGGCTGATAGAGCGTCCTGCTCTGAGGCTGAGGGAGCGGCTTGCCTTCAAGGGTGCACCGGCGGAAGCGAGCGCGTCTGTCTGGGGAAATTCATGAACACCAGCAGTATTAACGCGGGAGGATCTACAGGAGGTTCATGACGAAACCGTCATGACAAAACCGTAATGTTGCTGTCACGGTTTGGCAACGAACGAAGGGCGGGATTGGATGCCATCGATACACAGATGCACTCCAACTCCAATCACGGTAGAAGCCCATGTCGTTCTCATTCGCAACAGCCTCGAAGTTCTCACTTGTCTGCGTCGCTGCGGCCACCCTGGCTGGTTGTCAGGATGCCGCCCAGCCGCTCACCGGGCCGACGAATACTTTTGCGGTGTCGGCAGTCAGCGCGTCACAGCAATCACAGTCCGCGAAGAAGCTGGTCAAGGATCAGTACATCGTAGTCCTTCGCGACGCGAACTCTGATGTAGACGAGCGCGCGAAGAAGCTCATGGCGAAGACCAAGGGGAAGCTCAAGCACACCTACAAGTCCGGCCTCAAGGGCTTCTCTGCGAGTATGACGGCAGCGGAGGCCGCAGCGATGTCTTCAGACGCTGCTGTGGCGTATGTGGAGCAGGATCAGGTTGTCACGGCTGAGGGAGTTGTAGCTGACTCAACGCTCGACGCCGCTGGCAAGGGTGGGAATGGCGGGAAGCCTCCGAAGGCGCCAAGGGAGCCGAGAGGCAAGAACGCCACAGGCACGCCGCCGACTGATTCAGGGGTCGTCCTTCAGACCAACGCGCGCTGGAACCTCGACCGTATCGATCAGGCGGCCCTTCCGCTGAATGGCACGTATTCCTACTCAGCTACCGGTGCGGGCGTCAACGTGTACATCGTGGACACTGGAATTCGCACGACTCACGTGGAGTTTGGAGGCCGCGCTACCGGTGACTTCACATCGATTGACGATGGCTATGGCGCGACCGGATGTCACTGGCACGGAACTCACGTGGCGGGAATTGTGGGGGGAGCGACGGTCGGCGTTGCAAAGAACGTGAACCTGCATTCGGTTCGCGTTCTCAACTGCAGCGCGTCCGGAACGTGGAGTGAGATCATCGCCGGCATCGATTGGGTGACGGCGAACGCGGTGCTGCCGGCCGTAATGAATCTCAGCATTGCCGGCGGATTTTCGCAGGCAGTGAACGATGCGATCGAGCGTGCGACTGCCGCTGGCATCACCGTTGTAGCTGCGTCTGGAAACAACGGCACGGACGCTTGTGGGTACTCACCCGCCAGCGCTCCGACCGCCCTCACTGTCGGAGCAACGGGTTCCAGCGATGCCGCATGGAACATGTCGAACTGGGGAACTTGTGTGGATCTTGTAGCGCCGGGCATTGACATAGCGTCGTCATCAACGACCAATGATGCGTCGCTGGACCTGGCTACCGGAACCTCAATGGCAGCCCCGCACGTTGCCGGAACGGCAGCCCAACTCCTCGAATTGAATCCGCTCGCCGGGCCGGCAGCCGTTGCAAATTCAATTCTTCAAGCCGCAACACCAGGCGCATTACAGCTCCTTGGCGTTGGCACTCCGAACCTGCTCTTGCGTTCTCGCTAACCACTCAAGTTTGAAAAGCGACACCAACAAAGAACGGCCGGCTCAACCTTGAGCCGGCCGTTCATCGTCAAACAACTCCCGGAATCAAGGAGGATTACAGATGCCGGGGTTTGACGAACAGCTGCCTGAACAACAGGTTTGATTCGCGCTACTTTGACTGCCACCGCTGCAAGGCAGGCCGTTTGCCGTTTTGTTGCTCGACCCAGTACCGGTGCACGCACCGTTGCTCTGGCAAACCCCCGAGGCACATTGTGAATTGTCCGTGCACGGCGCACACGAACCCAGAGTTCCAACGCCGCTGCCACCTGCGTATGCAGGCGAGGCGGTGAACGTCATCACCGCAGGAATCAGCAGTGCAGCCGCTCCACCAATCGCGACCTTCTTTAGCAGATCGCGTCGTGTGACATCGATCATCGGCTCCGGCACCGGCGCGGAAACGTCGAGCATGTCAGCAGCTCGCAGTTCCTCGATCGCCAGCGGAAGCATGGCCGCACCATTCTCTACACCGAGACGGCTCGAAAGCTCGGCCGCGATTCCTTCGCGCGTCCAGCCACCTTCCCCGAGCAGCGTGAGTACGCAGGCGGTTGTCGGATCGAGAAGGTGAACGTTGTCACCGCGCGAATCGTAAACCAGCACCTGTTCATCCAGGGCATGTTGCAGCAGTCCAGTTCTTACGCGTGGCAATGATGTCATAAACGGGTCCGGAAATGATGAAGAATTCGTGAAAAACCGATTGCTCGATTTGCACGAGTATATGTCACATTCAAGATGCATGCACACACGAGACTCATGCAAGACATATTCTGTTACAAAGTCCACTTTCTTTCAAACCTTATCCCCCGCTGAAAAGGCCGCATACGGGGCGTCGCATCTGGCGGCATTAGCCTTGGCTTGGGCGTTAGCGGCTACCCAGACCGCTCCCCGGAACGCAGATTACCCCCATGCCACACCCTTTGCCCGCCAACTCCACCCGCCGCGCGCTCATCTGCGGAATCTCCGGCCAGGACGGGGCTTACCTGGCCCAAATACTTCTGAACAAGGGTTACCAGGTATTCGGAACCTCCCGCGACGCACAAATATCGCAGTTCCGCAATCTTGACCACCTCGGAATACGGTCGCGAGTGGGGCTCGAGTCAATGGCGGTGTCCGACTTCCGAAGCGTTCTCCAGGTGCTTGCCAAGACCCAGCCGCATGAGGTCTACAACCTGGCCGGCCAGAGCTCCGTAGGCCTGTCTTTTCAGCAGCCCGCCGAAACCATGGAAAGCGTCAGCGGCGGCACGCTCAACCTTCTCGAGGCAATACGCTTCGTTGACCGCCCGATACGCTTCTACAACGCGGGCTCGGGCGAATGTTTCGGAGATACCGGCGGAATCGCAGCGACCGAGGAAACGCCGTTCAGACCCATGAGCCCTTACGGCGTTGCCAAATCCGCCGCCTACTGGCAGGTGGCAAACTATCGCGACGCCTACGGTCTCCACGCATGCTCGGGAATTCTCTACAATCACGAATCTCCTTTGAGGCCTGCGCGATTCGTCACCAGAAAGATCGTCTCGGCCGCGTTCCGCATCGCCTCAGGCAATCACGAAAAACTCAAGCTCGGCAATCTCGACATCGAGCGCGACTGGGGATGGGCGCCGGAATACGTGGAAGCCATGTGGATGATGCTGCAACAAGACACTCCGCGGGACTTCGTCATCGCGACAGGTGAAAGCAATAGTCTCAGAGATTTTGTGAATGCGGCGTTCGCCGAGTTCGGGCTCGATGCATCAGAGCATGTGGAGCAGGACCCTTCCCTGCTTCGACCAACTGACCTGAGGCGCGGCTTCGGAAACCCGGCGGGGGCCGCCGCCACGCTCGATTGGCGGGCGAAATACAAAATGCGCGATGTGGTCAGGATGATGGCTGAGGGAGAGATCGCGCGCGCCGGCGCGGTGGCGACGGAGCGAACCTAGCCGAAGATCTTCTTCCAGAAGCCGCGCTGCACTTCCGGCAGCGGCTTGACTCCAACGGGAAGTTGGGATTCGAGGATGCGCTCCGGGTTGGTAACCGTGAGCGCCTTGAACTGATCCGCGCCGCCACGTTCTTCCATGGCCGTCCTGCACTCGTTGACCGAGCACCTGCCACGCGAGTGATAGTCGCTGGACAGATAGTGAGCCCAGCCCTTTCCCAGAATGTGCCACGCGAGACCCCTGGCCGTATTTCCATATTGCCCGGTAAGCGAACCCGAGTTGACCTGAATGAGGGCGCCCGCGCCAACCCAGCTCTCAATCATATCGAGATTGGTTGACATGTTCGCGTAGCGCTCGGGATGTGCGATGATGGGATGAATGCCTGCCGCAGCAACGTCCCTGATTGCCAGGGCGCTGTTGGGAGGAATGTTCATGAAGGGAAACTCAAAGAGCGCAAAGCTGGTTCCCGCGAGCCGGAGGCGGGGATCGTCGAGAAATGGCGAGGGAATGTCGAGCATCATCTCAACGCCGCGTTCAATTACCAGCGACGGGAACTCGGCCTCAGCGAGGGTTTGCAGCAATTCAAACGCGGCGTCGGTGTCGGCGAGGTACGCAGCGAGACCGGACGGGCGGCGCGTGATTGAGCCGCGGATATGGGGCGTGGTGATGATCTTGTCGATGCCCTGATCGACCATCGTCTTGAGGCCGATTCGCGACTCGTCAATGTCTCTGGCGCCGTCGTCCACGCCGGGCATGAGGTGGTTGTGAAAATCAAGCATTGCGATGTGCAATCTAAGCACAGGCGAGAAGCAGAAGGCCCCATCCGGTTGGGACGGGGCCTTCCAGGCGATACTTGGGGATTACACAGCCGGGTGGTGGCCGATCAGGCGCAGGTTCCGCTTACGCAAGCCCCCGAGCAGCACTCGCCATTGACTGTACATGCATGGCCCGTCCGCTGGAGATCACTGCCGCAGGTGGCAGTCGCCCCGCAGGTGAGCCCTCCTGCGCACTGCGAGTCAGCTGTGCAGGGGCCCTGGCAAAGCAGAAGGCTGCCCGTTGCCTGCGCATATCCCTTCGTTGCAGTGAGCGTGGTGATCGCCGGAATCAGGAAGGCGGCGGCGCCTGCGAGAGCAAGCTTTTTCACTACTTCGCGCCTTCCGGCGTCGATCACTTGGGGCTGCGGGGCCCCTGTTTCTTCCAGGAGCCCTGCGTTTCGCAATTCGTCAATGGCGAGTGCCACGACATGGGCTTCCGCGGGGATGCCGAGGCGCGACGTGACTTCCGCCTGCATGCCCTCCATAGTCCATCCTCCTTCCTGGAGAAGCGACATGACGCAAGCCGAAGTCGGATCGAGCAGGTGAACCTGATTGCCTTCCGAATCCGAGACGAGCAGCTGACTGTCCAGGTCGTGAGTCAACAAGCCGGAGCGAATGCGAGGTAGCGTGTTCATTGGTGGCCCAGAGAAAGGGTGGAAGAGACGCAGATTTCGGAAGCGGAGATGAGCGGTGCGATTGATAAACTGATACGGTTTTTAGGAAGCAATAACTTGGCCACTGCGCAAAGTTTCAAGGATCGTCACGGCCTCGATTCCAGAACCGTAAGTAAGGCGGTAGGCCGGGATCGAGGTCGCGGCGACAGCGGCACGGGTGACGCCATCGGCTCTGTGATCGCAGAAATTCGTCGATGCCCTCAAAATCTCGATGGCTGTTTCACCTTTTGTGAGTTGCTGGAGAACCGGCGTACTCCCTCTGAGGAATACGGGGAACACCATCTCGCCGATCGGCACAGCATGCTGAACGATCATTTTCTTTGGCAGTTGCATCGGTTCGCGTACTGCCGCGCCGAGTTCGTCGGGCGTCCAATCACTGTCGGATGGAAGACGACGGGAGGGGAGCTGAGGAAACGGGTAGGCGATGTTCTCCTGCATGGAAATCGGCACCACATCGTCGGAAAGCAGTCGCCACCCCTTCGCGCAAAGGAGTGTGGTGAAGGTGCTCTTGCCCTGCCCCGAAGGTCCCGCGAGCAGCAATGCCATTCCGTTCATTTCCACGCCGCCCGCATGCAGCCAAAGCAGGTCGGGTCTGTTCCGCATGAACTCCGTCCGGACCTCTTCCTTGAGAAGCGCCTGAAGCGGTGCCAGGAGAGAATGTTGAACCGGCTTGAAGCTGGGCCCATCCAGTGTAAAGCCATCTGCCGATTTGAGAAGACAAAGGGTGCCGATGGATGGCAGTTCGGTGGATGCCATCATGTGACCGAACAGCTGCCGTGCCGCCACTGTGACTTCCTCGACGTTGCTCCGGATCACCAGGCGCCTGCCGTCGAAGGCAACATGAATCTCCTCGACTGGATGGCTTTCGCCCGCAGCGTTGGTCACGCGAGGGTCCGCCTTACTGCACTCGCGCCAAGCCGCAACGGCCGGCGAAGCCATGCCATTGGCCCGGTTCCACCGTCTTTTTCTGTCGGGACGAATGCAACAGTGGCGAGGCATGAAATCCGGTCGATGAGCCGTTCACGGCAGCGCGCCCAGTAGAGGAGCACTCCGAGCTGTGGATGAACTCCGAGCAAGCGCGACCGGAATGATAGCGGTTGCATTGCTGCTTCTTGAGAGCGTACTTCGGCGATCAGCCCGCGGGTTTCCGCCTCGCTTGCGAGCGCATCCGGCGAATAGCGTGAAATGTCAGTGCCGAGTACATCCCGGGCGAGCCGCAGCGCGACAGCGAGGATGCGACGCGTATGCGTGCGATGTGCGAGCGCAACCGCGTGGGTCACGTCACTCATCTCCAGACGGTCAGCAAGGTTGGCGATGTCGGCAATCCATCGCACGCTGGCCCACATGTGCTTTGTACCATGGGCAGCAAGATAAAGGAGAAGCACAGCCGGAGAGAGGATTCTGATCGTGCCATTTCCCAGCGGAACCATCGTTGCAGTGCGCCACAGCTCATCATCATCAATGTGGAAGCGGAGGTGACGGGAAAGGAGTTTGCCGTGCACCTCGACCTTCACGACTCCATTCGAGAATTCGAGGGCATGATGATCCCGGATGAGCTGCGATTCGAGCTCACTTTCGAAATCGCGCTGAAATCCACGGTCGAGAAGAAAGGCGCGGGCGCTGGCAAGATGCGCGGGAGCAACGAGCACATCTATATCGCTGAACGAGCGGAGCGACGCATCGCCATATGCGCGCAGCGAGACGGCGGGCCCCTTGAGGACAATCACTGGGATCCCTGCCTGCTCGAGTGACGCTGCGAGATCGACGGTTCGAAGGGAACCGGCAAGCGCCCACGCACGCGTTTCGCGCTGGCGAGCGCGGACGCGGGCCAGCACCTCCGCGGGCATTGCTGTGGCAAAATGCGCGGATAGGTTTGAAAGTACGGCGCCCTCGATTTCCCAGGACGCGGCTGCGGCTAGAACATTGTTCCAGTCAGTGCCTGGACCAATTTCGCCCTTCAGCTTGCCAACCACCCTCTCCGGGAGGGGCCAGCGAGCGAGAGCCGCAGCAATATTTTCGTGTGGAAGTCTCTTCAAATCCATTTCAATGCGACATGTTCTCCATCAACACAAAACCATCCCCTTGAGATGCTGATCGCCGAAACATTCGCGAGTCCTCTCGCCTGGCCTGCTGCGGCACTCGTCGGTGGAACGCTGATCTGGACGGCCGCCATCAAGGCGGTTTCGCCCCACATTTTCCGCCGGCATCTCGCCACCCTCGGCTGGATACCTGACAAACTTCTCTCGCCAGCCGTTACCGGAATTTCGGCGATCGAAGCCGGCTGGGGAACCGCTCTTCTATTGAATATGGCGCCCGGACTTCTTTTGCCATTGTCAGTACTGGCATTCGCCGGGCTGTCGGCAGTGAGCTGGTGGGGAGTGAAGAGTGGAAAAGCTGCGGATTGTGGATGCTACGGCGGGTTCATCCAGCCGTCGATCTGGCAGAGCCTTGGGTTCAACGCGGTTCTCGTTGCGCTGCTCATCGCATCGTGGCTGCTTCAGCCGCATTCAATGTCGGGACGCGTGTGGGAAATCCTGGCGGTGCTGCTAGCGGCAGTCGTTGCAGGGATGATGGCAGAGTGGGCCCTGAGATACGAGATGAAGACTGGAAAGCCGAAGTTCTTCGGCAGCCCCATCAAGATCGGCGCAAAGTGGCGGCACTCATGGGCGCACGGGGCCACGCGCGGCATGACGGGCGAAATTCTTGTCTCTCTGCTCGGGCCTGACTGCCCATTCTGCAAGCAATGGGTCCGCGTTGGAAATGCAGTGATTCAGTCACCTGAGCTGCCGAAAGTTGTGGGTGTCGTCGGTGCATCGTCCAAACGCCGCGACGAGTTTGTTACGGATCACGGCGTCAGGTTCCCGGTCGCGACTGTGTCGCCCTCGCTCATGAACAGGATGACCTCGGCCGTACCGACAACGATGCTGGTTGTGGATGGATCGATCACCGACATCTGGGTAGGCAGGATGCCGCCTGAATTCGTTCAGCGATTTCGCCGCGCGTTTTTTCCGGACGCAGTTATTCCGGCGAGCGCCGTGGTCGCCGAAGCTCAGGCTGGCGAAGCTCCAGCGACTGCCACGCTGGATGCAGCCCGGGAGTAGAGCCCGGTAAAATTATCGACGATGCTGTTCCATGAGAACTGATCGGTAACAAGAAGCCGCGCGCGCGCGCCCATATCTCTGAGCTCTTTCGGGTTCATCGACGCGGCCTCTTGCAATGCGGCAGCTAGTGACGCTGCTTCCGGCGGCACCCACCATCCAGCGCCGCACTCTGAAAGACTGCGCCAGGGCGTCCCGGTGGTCGTGATGACTGGCAGTGCATGTGCCGCCGCCTCGGCTATCGCCATTCCGAAGCTTTCCGAATGACTCGGAAGAATGAAGAGGTCTGCACCGGCGAGGAATCGCGTTCGCTCCCTGTCATCGAGTGGTCCCTTGAGCGAAATCACGCTCGACAATCCGGCTGCGCCTATTGCCTGACGAACGACGGCCGCATGCCCCGCTTCGTCGGGGCCTGCAATTTCGAGCTGCCATCCCTCAGGACGAACTCTGCTCCAGGCTTCGATGAGCAGTGGCAGTCCTTTCACCGGATAGATCCTGCCGAGGAACACGGCGCGGCGGATAGGGTTGTTGCTCCGCTGCAGTTCATCCATTCCCGGCAGATCAACTCCGTTGGGAATGAGTTCAACAGGCGCACCGAGTTCGAAGTCGTGCACGCTTTTCAACTCGGTCGCCGACGTCACATGATGTACTGCTGCGCGGCGGAGATCGCGGCGTTGATACAACAGCCAGGCGAACTGTTTTTTTCGCCGCTTGTGATTCATCGCCCACGGCTCGAGCATGCCGCGCAGGCTCACCACGCGGGGAATCCGCTCCCTGTCCGCAACGCGTGCCAGCTCGTGATTGTGCGGCATCCAGATGCCGTTGTCGTGAATGACATCAGGCCGTCCGAAAACGGAGAGTGCCGAAGGGAGGGTTCCGTCGAGAGGCATCACTCCTGAATTTTGCGCGAGAAGCGAGGAGGAAACCGCTGAGCCATCCGGCGACCAGAGGCCGGCCGAATGTCCCTCGCGCGCGAGTGCCGTGGCAAGCCGTGTGACGGAATAGGCAGGCCCGCCATACTTTCGCGCCGCGCTCGTCACCGCGAGAAAAATCTTCACTGCGCCGGGTTGGCGGACGGAGCGCAGCGAGTCGTCACGCGATTGCGCGCTGTAGCGCGGCTCGGAACGCCTCGTGACCGAAGCGCAAAGACACAGCGTCGTGCAGCAAGTCGCGGTCGAACCAGAGCGGAGGACCCTTTCTGCGAAGCAGGCCGACTATTCCTTCCGCAATCGCCTTCACATCGTCGGGTTGCACGAGAAGGCCCAGCTCGCCACCGGCGAGTGCGTCAACGGAGCCGTCTGCATTTCCGCCCAGCACCGGGGTGCCGCAGGCCATCGCCTCGAGAAACACGATACCGAAACCTTCGCCCGTACTTGGCATCGCGTACACATCAGCGAGCCGGAAATGGTCAGCGAGTTCGTCCTCAGGAACGAAGCCGGCGAACGTCACGAGCTCATTGACGCCAAGCTCATGTGCAAGTTGCTCCAGAGCAGCCCTCTCGTTTCCCTTCCCTGCGATGACGTATCTGATGGCACCGCATTGTGCACGAATGAAAGGCAGAGCCCTGATCAGGCGGTCGCACCCCTTGTATCCCTCGTCAGATTCAAGACGCGCAACCGTGAGAACGACCCGCTCGCCAGGCATGATGGCGTATCTGTCAATCAGATATTCCGGTATTGGCCGCACGGAAAAGCGCGCGCAATCCACAGTGTTCGGCAGCACTGCAACATCGTCCGCGTTGATGCACGGCAGCGCTGCAAGCCGGCTTCGAGTCCACGAGCTCACCGCTATCATCCGGTCGGCTGCACAGATCGCACTGCGACGCGTTTTAGAGAGCCCCTCGTTAATGTCCACGCCGTGAGCCACAAGGGCCACGCGCGTCCCGAATGCCCGCTTCACCACACGGGCCGCGGGACCGAAGTTGACGTGAGTGCTGATGACCAGGTCGGGCCTGTGGCGCCGGCACAGCGCGAATACCCCTGCGGCAAATGCAGTGGTTCTCGCGCGAGCAGGCACTTTACCAGCACCCCAGAGCGGAAGCCCATTCCAGCTGCGATCTACGTCAGTCTTTCCTGCCAGCTGCACCTCGTGGCCGAGTTCGGCGAGGCCACGCGCGAGTTCGCGGCTAAACGCACCGATGCCGCCCGCAAAGCCGGCGAACTGAGGCGCCCAGACGTGAACTTTCACGTATCCTGAATGGGGCCGCTGCCGGTACGGGTTTGAATTCGCTTGGTTCGCTTCTGCCACTCGGGCGCGGACGTTACGCGCACGCGGTACGACGGCAGTTCGAAACTGGTAATCTCGCTCGTGGCGAACAACTTGAGGCGCCACCCAATCTGGAACAGGGCGACCATCAGGAGGAAGCTCCAGAAGAGCGTCGGAAAAAAGAATTCGAACGAGTTGCCGCGCCAGAACACCTGGAACAGAGCGGCATAGATAAGACCGCTGCCCAGCGTATAGCCGCCAAACCAGCGCTCGGCGAGCCGCGACATGACCGAGGCTAGCGCACCGTAGAGCAGGCCCGCCAGAAGAATGCCGGGAATACCAGCAACCAGATAGGCGTCAACAATGAACTGCGGCTTTGCGGAGATTCTGCTCGCGCGGTTGACGATTCTGTTTTCGTAGACTCGCTCCATGACGAGTTTTTCGGTGTTCGGCTTGTCGGGCCAGGCGAATCTCGGAATGAAGCTCCGAAGGGTCTGGTTGATGATCTGCATACCATAGAATGGATGCTTGGATGGCACCCGTTCGAGGTATTTGACGAACAGGTTGATTTCAGAAAGCCGGTCTGTGGCAAAGGAGGAAGTGGTCGCTCGCAGATCTACACTGCCGGACCTCACTTCCTGGTAAGCCTGTTTCATCGCAGTCTCGGCATCCACGTCGCCATACCACGCGAGACTTCTGTAAATCGTCGTGTACGCCGGGAGAATGGTGACGAAAAGAGCGATGCAGATGACGCCGAGGGTTGTTGCCGCCCGGCGGTAATACGGAAAGATTGCCGCGAGAAAAAGCAGAAACAGAACAAGAACTTCCTCTTTCCATCCGCTCATGAGCGCAAGGATGAAGTTCATTCCGAACACCGCGGCGTTGACGGAGGTGTTCGCACCTTCCTTGTTGACAATCGAGAGCGCGAAACTGAACACCGAAGCCACCATCGCAATCTGCCTGAGGCGCAGCGTCACCTGCTGAAGCTGCGGCACCATGAAGCCGAGGATCGAGAGGACCAGAAATGTTGCTGCAATCCCGAACAGAAGCCGCGGTGCGCCGTAGCGGCCAATGAAGCGAAATCTGCCCGAATCCCTGTAATCCATGAACAGCAGGATACCGGTGACCATTGCTGCGTGGCCGAGCACATAGAGACTCTGGGCCTGCGCGGCAAGACGAATAATTTCATCCGTCCGGGCACTCGGCAGGCCCGAGGCGGCGCGTTGCGTCACTTCCAGGAAAAAGAAAATCGAGGTGAGCGAGGTATAGCCGGCGAAGACCACCTGCGTGAAAACAAGCGGCCTGAAGAGCTGAAACTGAAATGGCTTCCCTTCGGGAAGCGGTTTGACTCGTCCGGTGACGGTAGTCCACAGAATGATCGCCGACCCGAGCCATGCGATGCCGTACGAAAGCACGGGCGTGTCGCTCGTTAGATACGAAAAGAAAAACGGAAGGTACAGCAGCAGGTAGATCATCGAGCCAGCTTTTCTGCTGCGGCCGCAACGCGTTCTGCGAACGCAGTGACAGACCAGTCTTCAATCAGGATTCGTGATGCCGATCCGAGACGCTTGAGCGATGCTCGGTTAGTGGCGTGCTGCGACAGGAGTGAAGCGAGGGCGGCTGTATCGTTGCGCGCAAACGATAAGCCGGTTTTTCCGGGAATAACGAGGTCAGCGCCACAGCCCACTGCATCACTGACGAAGGCCGGGCGGCCACACGCCATCGCTTCGTTGACTGCCAATCCCCACGTTTCACCGTGTGTTGAAGGCATGATCAACGCATCCCCGACTCTGTACCAAGATGGCATCGCACTCTGATTCTGGAACCCCGTAAAGTGAACGTCGGCGCGATTGCGCGTCCTGGCTTCCAGCTCTTCGCGCAGCTCGCCATCCCCAACGAAAACCAGATGCGTCCGTCCCGGCAAGCGGGAATTCTCCAGCAGCAGGAAAGCGTCCAGAAGAATGGAAGGTCCCTTTCGGCTACTGAGCTTCCCCGCAAAAAGCAGAGCAGTGTCTTCCGTGCCGATCCCAAGCTGTTCCCTCAGGCGAAGCGCATCGGTTTCACGCTGCTGTTCGTCCTCCCCGAATCGGGCGTTGTCCACCGCATGGGGCGCCCAGGACAGGGAACTCCCATCGAGACCGTGAGCGAGGAAATACTCACGATTGGCGGCCCCGGTATAGAGTGCCGTATCGACGTGGCTGTATATCCAGCGGAGGAATGTCCGGCGTGCCAACCGCCGGGGCCCGGGTTGCTCGTCCAGCAGCGTTGAATCCCCCCGAAAAAGTATGGGGATCACCCGGTGAAATGCGCGCAGGAGACGCAGGTGCGAGACAAAAGACCATCCGTACATCAGGATTACATCGGGCTTCCATGCCTCGATCGACGAAACCATGGCGGGATTGTCGATGCCGCGCAGATGATGAGTGCCAGGGTGCCGCGATACGTTCGGAACGAACGTGTGAGCGTATCCGTCGAGGAGCGGGATGTCCCAGTCAACAGTAAGACCAAATTCCGGATCTACGCTGCCTGCGGTTCCCTCCCATTCGTAGAATACGTGCAACTCGACTCCCGGAATTGAGGCAAGCTGCCGGAAGGCTGGAGCGTTGTACTGAATTGGATGACTGCTGACGACGGCGATTCTGGTCACGGCGCAACGCTATGAAAAACCTTCGTTACCCTGCCCGACATTGTCTCGGCAGTGAATGGCTCGAACTCCTCCCACGATGTGCGCGGGACTGTATCAAAGGCGAGTGACGCAAACCAGCTCTCGTAGATCCGCGATGCCAGTCGCTCATCGTCTTCACCTGTTGCGAACGGCACCGTAATACCTGCACGCGTAGCGCGAAGGACACCATTGGCCGAACTCTCCTCGTGAAGAATTGCCAGCAGAGGACGCTCGGCGAGAATGCTCGGATAGACCTTCGATGCAGTGTAGCCTGGATCATCCCAGCCGAAGAGCAGCAGTGCGTGCGCATCGAGCATGCACCTGAGTGTCGCAAGGTAGGGAATGCGCGCGGGATGTTCGGAGATCAGGTGGTCCATGCCGAACTCCCTGGCGATTGGAGCGACGCGTTCAGTGGCCAGGTGAGCGGGAGCATAGTCGGTTCCGACAAAATGAATCCGCACCGAGTCTTCAGCGATAATCCCCTCGCTGATGGCGCGCTTCAGCGCTATGAGGAATCCCGCTATCGAGTTCCTGATTCCTGGGGGTGCAGTGCCGGCATACAACCAGTGCATGCGGCCGTCAGCCGGATCGAAAAGCCTCTGTATCTGCTCCCGGTTTTTTACAGCTGTGAAATCGGCTCTCGATCCGGCAAAGGGGATCACCGCGAATTTTTCCCGCGAAAGGCGAGGGTGGCGGCGTGTAAGCGTGTCTGGATACCCAGGCGAAACGGTTATGATGGCCCCCGCGTCCTCGAGGGTGCGGCCTTCGTCCATGAGCGCAATGGCCTGCGTAACCGTGTGCTTGAACCATCCGCCCGGCGGGCGCCTTCCGGTTTCGCGATAGTGGGTATTCACCCACGGATCCTGAATGTCCACTACAAATGGAACGCCGAAGCGTCGCTTCCAGCGGCGGCCGAGCGGAACGACGCCGAACTCGGTGGTGGAGAAGAACACGAGGTCGAATTTGCGGGACGAAAGAATCCTGTCACCCTCGCTGCGAAGTGATCGTCCCGCTCGCATCGAAAGACTTCCCACCCCAAACCGCCTCGCCGTCCGTCGGGAGACAGCGCTCACCCGCACAACCTCAGTGTCGGCGGGAAAAGTCAACAGCAGGTCTTCTTCAACCGGCCCGTCCACAAATTCCGGATCGACAGCAAGCACGGTCGGCTTCCATCCAAGTGCTTCCAGATGCGGAAGCATCATGCGAACCCGCTGGTGATCGGCAGCGTTGATAGGCGGGAACCGAGGACTTACGATAAGGACGTTTCTCATTCCGGCACCCTGCAGTTGCGGAGCACTCTTCAGCCGGCGACGTAATTCTTTCGCAGCAGCCGGTACTTCAGAATTTTCGCTTTTGCGATGAGCATCGCTGCAAAATCGCGAGCCACACGGATCGGGCTTCCGCCGGGCACTCGCGAGTAGTAGAACCCGTTGAAAAATTCGAGCAGGTCGTACCGTACAAATCTCCTGAAGTCGACCGGCTTCGATCCCGCCCAATGAAGCACGAACGGGATGCCCCTGCGATGGCGAATGTCTTCGATATCGATGGCAGCAACTTCAGGCATTCCAGGCCACAGCCAGAAGTTCACGTACTTCACAGTCAGTTTCCCCGCGACTGACGCCTTGGCCACCACGTAATTCAGCGCGCCCTGATCGCCGTACCTCAGCATGTCGGGAAAGCGGTTTGTGATCGGAGGACCGAGGTCCACAACGGGAGCGAAGTCGTCCTCGGACAACAGATCGCCCGTGACGACCATCTGGCCCGTATTGAAGGCATATCCGGGATACTTGTATTCAGGATCAAACTCTCTCATCAACGCCATCTGGATATAATGCGCGTTCACGTCGTGAGTGGACGAGTCGGGTTCCTTGATGCCGGTGACGACGAAATCCTCGCCGTGCTGCGCGAGCATGTCGAGCACGGGGCCTAGCATGAGCGTGTCCGAATCGAGAAAAAGCAGCCGCCCCGGAATCCCGGACAGTACAGTCGCGAGTTTGCTCCACGGCCAGCCGAACACGCTGCGCTCTGTACGGAATATCCCGACGTTCCAGCAGGTTTCGATTTCGCGGGTGGAGAAGTCGCCAGCCGAAAGATCCTTGAGCAGAAGAATTTCCACGCCAGGATACCAGTAGCGAACGCTCGCGACGCAGGAGCGCGTGAGATACATATCGTTCCTGAAGCACGCGATCACAACCCGGGTGATTTTCATTTGGCGCCTCTCGTCATCAGCACGGGCGCATTCGCGTGACTGGATTTTTCGAGTGCGCTAGCGACGCAGTCCAGCAGTACAGGTTTTGAGGCTTCCCACGAAAATTGAGAGCTTGCCGCCGCGAGAGCAGCCCGGCGTGCATGCGACAGCAATTCGGGAGACTCCGCGAGCGCGTTGAGGTTTTCCGCGAGCTTCGCGTGATCTCCCGAGGGAAACAGACTGACTCCCTTCCCTGCAACTTCCGCCACCTCACGCTGTCCGCTCGTGTCGCTCGCGACAACTGCAAGTCCCGCGAGGAGATACTGAAGAATCTTGTTGGTGATCGTGAGATCCCTGCTGCGGCAAAAAGGAACCTCGCCCGCATAGCCGATGTCGTGCTCCGCGATCCTCGACATCAGCTCACCGCTCGGGACCTGCGTGTGAAATGTGATGCGATCGCGCCATTCTTCCGGAGCCCGGGAGAGAATGCTGTGGCGGTACGCGGGCGACCATGAGCCGCGAAGGCTTAATTCAATCGGAGCTCTGACGTGCGGCAGCGCGTCGATTAGTGTCTCCAGCCCGCGCCCTGGTCCAATCACCTGAGAGAACCAGCACAACGAAAGTCCTTTCCCGGCGCGCACGTGTTTGGTGGAACTGAGCGAGGCTGAATCGTCTCGCGAAAATGCGTTGTAAACCACAGCGGGTGGCGCGCATCCGTACGAGTCAGCCAGCGCCGCACTCAGGCTTCTTGAAGTGGTAGTCGAGTAAGCTGCCCCGCGAAGTACGCTCTTCTCCCATTCCCTCAGGGAAGCGACGGGCATGGACTTGCGATCCTCCGGCAGGAGATCCTCGGAATACCAATCCTCGATGTCGGCCGCGACAGCGCGATTCTTCGCCATGAGCTTCGTTCCAACCCACAACGACTGGGGATTGTGAAGTATCGTGAGGCGAGCCGGATGAGCCAGCGCGTAGCTGAGCATTTCGGGCGCCGCATATCCCGTCTGCGCGACGTTCTTCGCGCCAAACCTGGCTGCCTTTCGCCAGGTGGCCGAGCGGAGTCTCGCCTGTTGCCACGCAACGCGATCGCCGAACCTGGAGGATGCCGCATCTATCACTGGGGTGTATGTCCAAATGCGTCCCTTTAGTATCTCACTGTCGTGCGCAGCCTTGCGGGGGTCGAGAACGGCGCCCAGGACCTCGACGCTGTATCCGGCTGCCGACAGCGCATCCGCTTCCTTGACCACTCGTGGGTTGGTGGACAACTGGATGCCGGAGAGGATAAGAATACGCTCGCTCAAGCCTGTATTGACCTGTGGCGCCGCGTCGCAGATTCCCACACATCTCCCAGCAGCCCCGCGATGCGGTCGACCTGTTTGGGATAACTGTTTTCAAGCGCGAGCTTGCGCCGGCGTCCGCGAAGCTCTGCACTGTTCGCCTCAGGAAGGCAAGCGAGCGTCTGCGTGAACAGCGCCGGGATAGCGCTGTCATCACCGTCTACCGGCATCGAGATCAGATCGTCGTAGTCGCTGTACGTTGCAATCCGGCTGGAAACAATCGCCTTTCCCGTAGCGAGGTACTCGAGGATTTTGTGCGAGTTGGATCGATCAGATTCCCGGGGGTCGAGAGAGTAGCACAGGAGGAGACAGTCCATGCCGGCGAGCCCGGTTGAAAGGTCGGCCGCACTCACTACGCCATGCAGCTGAACATTCGGGGCCGCTGCTAGAAAAGCAATGAAGTCGGCGATCTCATCGGGCATGCGGTGCTCACCTTCCGTCTTCCACGGACCCCAGAAATGAAACTCGGCTTCCGGATGATCAGCAATCACCCGGCGAAATACGTTTCTGTTGAGCGGGGGCCGCAGGAGGTTGCCCGAGTATCCAACCTGGGGTCTTTCGCCCGATGCCACCTCGAATGCGCTGCTCGAAGCCAGTTTGACAAAGGGTTCGGACAATCCGTGATTTACGAAAAACGCGGGCACATCCAGGTCGCTGAACGAAGCAAGGATTTGCTCGGAGACGGCCAGAACAGCATCTGCGGAGTGAGCTACGCGAATGTGAGCAGGCTCGGATAGCGGATCAACCGGATGAAAAATCGTCAATGTCGGGCGGAATGCGCGAAGGTCAGGGAAGAGATTGAAGTCGAACGACCACACTACGTCGAGGGGGACGCCGATTGCACGGGTGATGGCTCTCACCTGCCATCCGATCAGCCAGTCATATACCCGGCGGGCGTGAAAACGGATTCCCAAAGGGAACAGCGGCCGATAGCGAACGATGGAAATCCGCGAATCCTCGGGAGCGCTGGCAATCACGACCTGCCTCGATCCGCCGGACTCCGGCGGGTCCAGAAAAAAAACCCGGTTGCCGCGATTTGCCAGCTCCATCGCATAGTGATGTTTGGAAACGTGAAGGTGCTTCCACGGCTGGGGCGATATCAGGAGTACGGTCTGCCTTTCAAGAAAGGCCACACCTCAGACCCTGGCTGCGGCAGGCATTGCGCTCGCAGAAAAAGCGGTAACAGCCCTAACGACTGTATCCTGCATTTCGGCCGTCATCTCGGGGTACAGCGGCAGCGAGAGTATCTCGCCCTGGTTCCGGTACGCCACCGGGAAATCACTTTCCTTGTGGCCGAGATATGCATACGCCGGATAAAACGGCAGCGCCTTCGGGTAATTGACGACGGTGGGCACGCCTGATTCGGCGAGATGCTTGCGGAGCGCATCGCGCTCACCGCTGCGGATAACGTAGAGATGAAAGACGTGCTCCGACCCAGGACGCCGCGCAGGTATCGAAATTCCCGGCACGTCCTTCAGCATGCTGTCGTATCTGTCAGCCAGTGCCTGACGCTGCGACGTCCAGTCCCGGATGTGATTCAGCTTCACGTTGAGAATAGCCGCCTGAATTCCATCGAGCCGGCTGTTGATGCCTTCGATGAGATGGTCGCCCTTTCCGCCATGCCGAGCAAACAGCGCAGCAAACCCGGCCACATCATCCCGATTGGTGACAAGGCAGCCGGCATCGCCCATCGCCCCCAGATTCTTTCCAGGGTAAAAGGAGAAAGTCCCTACGTCTCCCATTGTCCCGGCGATGCGACCCTTGTAGGTCGCAAAGTGGGATTGCGCGCAGTCTTCTATCACCCATAGCCCATGCGCCCGCGCGATCTCCAGGATTGGATCCATGTCGGCTGGCTGTCCATACAGATGGACCGCGATTATGCCGCGAGTTCGCGGAGTGATTTTCGAGGCAATGTCCGACGCGTCGATGCCGTAGTAGTCATCCTCAGTGTCGCAGAACACGACACGCGCGCCAGTTTGAGTCACTGTTTCCGCACTGGCAATCCACGTGTGAGCAGTGGTGATGACTTCATCGCCCTCCCCTGCACCGAGAGCCTTGAGCGCGATGTAAATCGCGTCTGTGCCGTCGCCGCAGGAAATGCAGTGTGATACGCCGTTCATTTCTGCAAACCGCCGCTCGAACTCTTCGACGTGAGGTCCGCGAACAAAAGCAGACTCGCTGATTACCGTCGCTATCGCGGCGTCTATCTCCGGCTTGATACCCAGATACTGGGCGTGCAGATCAACGAACTCCATTCAGCGCCCCGGTTGCGCCGCGCGATGAGCGGCGGAATAAATCTTGTCGATGATTTCCACTGTCTTCAGTCCCTCATAGCCATTTGCAGCTATCACGCCGCCGCCGGTGAGCACATCGACGACATTCTCGTAAACCCTGTCGTGATTTGACATCGACCCCTGATACTGGCCGTAGTTGTTTGCAGGATTTCCTGCCGGCAGGTCGCGGATTTCACAATCCTCCACAGACTGATACTCGAGCTCGTTCAGGTACTGCCCGCCTATCTTGACCGTGCCTTTCTCACCGAAAATCGTGAGCGAGCCCTCCATGTTCCGGGCGTAGGAGTTGGTGGTGAAGTTGATCGTACCAAGCACGCCATTGTGAAAGCGAAGTGACACCACCCCGGTGTCTTCGAATTCAACGATCCCCCGGTGTGCATAATTCTCCACCATCGCCTGCGCGTCTCTGACATCACCGATCATCCAGTAGAGGAGGTCTATGAAATGGCTGAACTGGGTGTAGAGGCAGCCACCGTCGAGATCGAGGGATCCCTTCCACGAGTCCTTGTAGTAGGCGGCATCCCGATTCCAGAAACAATTGAGCTGCACGCTGAAAACCCTGCCAAGGCGATCGTCGTCAAGGAGTTTCTTGACGGCGGCTACCGGCGGGTTGAACCTGTTCTGCTTGACGATAAATAGACGCCGGTTGGCGTTCTCCGCTGCCTTGATCATGGCACCGCAATCGGCTACGGATATTGCCATTGGCTTTTCGCACAGCACGTGACTTCCATGGCCAAGCGACGCGATAGTATGAACCGCGTGCAGCCCATTCGGAGTACAGATAGCCACCACGTCGATGTCCGTTTCCTGGCCGAGCATCTCTTCGATGCTGCCATACGCGTTGGCTCCGGCCGGCTCGGCGAGGGCAGCTGCGCGTTCGGGGACAATGTCGCATGTAGCGGCCAGATGGCCTACGTTGGCGATATGCTGTGCGTGCCGCGCCGCAATCCGGCCGCAGCCGGCGATGGCAAAGCGCAAACCGGAGCGGGAGCTGTTTTCAGGTGCCTGCATGCAGGGAATATAGGTTAGTGGGTGCCTGAGACTTAGCGGGCGTCGAGGCGGCGGCGAATGATATCCAAGGGCCTCTTAATGGGGGCAAGGGCCGGGAATTTCTCGTAGACCGAGCGCTCATACTCGAAATCCCGGTGTTTCCGAACGGGGCGCGCCATCAGGTCGTTGAACTCGGTCCTCGAAAGCTTGAGTTTTTTGAGGACGAAATCGAAGTCCGTCTTCAGCTGGTCGGCATCGTACGCGGGCTTGCTCAGCTCCTCGAGTGCCTGGGCCTTGGTGATCTGCCCCGCGAAAATGAGGTTCGAAAGGTGCGCCTTGCGCTTGTCGATGCCGAACTTGGACGGAAGGATGTACCCCTGGTAAAATCGCGTGAATACCGACTCATAATGCTTGCCCCCGTAGTCGCGCCATCCAAGTTCGCGGGTGATCAGCGCTTTGACATCTGCCTTGTCGTAGGCGACGTAGTTGAGAACGGAATGGCTCCTTATTCCCCTTATCAGCTGATAGTACTTCTTCACCTTCATGTCCATGAACGGATAAGTGGACAACGGCAGCGTCCCGAACTCGCGGTGAATTGCGCGAATGTTGACGTGGTCCGTCTTGGCGTAGATCCAGTGGGGCGGGAGTACCTGCTCCGTGACCACATTCGTTCCGCTGAGGATGTGACGAATGCCATGCTTTGCTGCGAGGCGGTACAGCGTCGCAAAAATGGCGTGATCGGTAACGACCTCGATGTCTACCACCGATGCCTTGAGGTAGGCAAGCTGGAGGTCGCGGAACTCTTCCCAGTTGATCACGAAAGTTGAAAGATCGAAACCCAGCCGCCCGACGATGTTCTCGATGTTCTGCACCGCCAGCTCTGAATTCCATCCATTGTCAAAGTGGATGGCAAGGGGCCGCAGGTTGAGCTGCTTCGCCACGTACGCGACGTAAGTGCTGTCTACCCCTCCGCTGAGACCCATGATGCTGTCATACGGCTTGCCCTTGCCGTCAGCGCGTATCTGGTCGGCAAGCGCTTCGAGAGTGCGCTCCCCTTGCGATCCGGTCTGTACCGATTCCCGTACGGCAGCATGGTACTCGTGGTAATAATGGCAGCGACCCTGTTCGTCGAAGCGCATGTCCGGATCGTCGCCGGTATCGAGCACAGAAACCGAGCATTGCCTGTAATCCATCTGCCGGCCTAAGCGACGGTGTTTCGGAGATACACGTGAAATCCCGCATTGGATTCCTGTTCACCAACACCTGGATGTGGATTGGGGATTGTGCGTTCGAGTCGAAGGTCCGGCCGATTGCGGGACATCCAGCGGCTGAAGGCGCGGTGCCGAACGTGCTCGGCTTCGACTGCATCTGTGTCAGTTGAATAGATCACGATGAGGCCGGTGCTCGCGTCGCAAAGATCGCTCATGTACGCCTCGAAAACTTCATCGGCGACTATGTGATAGATGACGTCGAGCGACAGCGCGAGGTCCGCTGTGAAGATGCCTGTGGCGTCGCGAAAAGCGCCGGGATCGTACAGAAAGAAGTTCTTTGTAGTGTCGGTCTCGAACTTCCTGATGCAGCGGCTCACCGCGGAAGGCGATACGTCGAGCCCCGTGTAGGAAGGATAGTTCATCATCGCAAGCTGCTCACCGTCGCCGCATCCAAACTCGATGGCAGACCGCAGCCCGAACTCGGCGATGAGACCGTTGATGACCGACGCCTTGAAGCTCGCAAGCTCTCCGTACGAGCCATCTCCCGAGTTGCCGCCCGACGCGTAGCGCGACTCCCAGTACCTGGACGCCTCGAAATCCGGGGACCCACCCTTGCCGGCGGCTCGGTTCCTGACCCGCGAAATGAAAGACGAGAGTTTTCTCCTCACGATACAGGTACCGCCAGTCGCTGCATGACGTCGATTTCGGCGTCCACCACATGCTCGATGGCTGCCTTGTTGCGAATCTCCGCAGCGGCCGACTGCGACATCGTCCTGAAGAGCTCCGGCTCGCGGTGCAGCTTGAGAAGCGCTTCCACAATCCCTTCCGGTCCGTCAGTCAGGAATCCCGAAACTCCATCGCTGACGAATTCCGGAATAGCTGTGGAACGGGACGCAACGGGCACGAGCCCTGACGCCATCGCCTCACACATGGAAACTCCCTGCGCATCCTGGCGCGTGGGGCAGAGCATCACGCCGTGAGTGGCGTGAAGGCCCACGATTTCCTCATGCGTGAGGAAGCCTTCGCGCAGCGTCACATTCGGCATCCCTGACAGGGGTTTCGTCTGACTATCGAACATTTTTCCCTTTCCGTGAATGGAAAACCGGAACTGACCGAACTCGGGGAGCCGGGACAACTTGAGTATCGCATCAATTGCAATGTCCGTCGCGTATTTGCGCGAGTCGAACGACCGTATCAGCAGTACCTGATGCCGCAGGTTTTCGCTCTTCTCACAATACACAAAGCGGGCCGTATCAATGGGATTGGGCACGACTGACCATGCTGGCGCACTGGAAAATGTATCCGATTCTGCCACTCTCCTCATCCAGTCCGAGACAAACACAAATTCGACTTTTCCCGGATTGCGGCGGGCAAACGCAAACAACCTGCGCAGTCTCCACATCTGCACGGTGTTATAAAACACATACTCGGCGAATTCTCTCGATAGCCTGAGGTTGAACAGGCGCCGGTACCATCCCAGCGCTTCGACTCCGTGAACCCAGATGACCACGGGCGCGCTCGCGCCAGCGATGATCTTGTCGAGCATCCATCCCTGGAAGAAATGGATGAGGATGACGTCTGCGTTGAAATCAGCGATTGCTGCCTTGAGAGCTGCAAGATCCGGCGCGCAGGTGACACGCACTCCATCGAACTCATACGAAGGCTTGTCGGTGAAAAACGCAACCGCGCGAACTTCATGGCCGAGCGCCATGTACCGAAGGACCCGAACATGGACGAAGACATCGCCGTAGAGATTGTCATCGTGGGGATAGTTCGCATCCAGAACAAGAATTCTCATGCCCGACTAGCTCTGGGCTTGTCCGGCCTGCAAGCCAAGGCGTCGGCACGCAGCTTCGAGGATACGATCGGCGGCGTGCCCGTCTCCATATGGATTGCTCGCCCCGGCCATACCGGCGTAGAGCGCCGGGTCGGTCCAGAGCGCAGTCGTCGCGCGAACGATCTCATCCGGCGATGTCCCGGCCAGGACAGCATTGCCAGCGCTGATCCCCTCCTGCCGCTCGGTGTTGTCGCGCAGCACCAGAACCGGCTTGCCGAGCGCGGCGGCTTCTTCCTGGATGCCCCCGGAATCGGTGAGGATGACAAATGCCCGATCCAGCAGACGGCTGAACACAGTGTAGTCGAGGGGCTCGGTGAGATGCACGTGAGGAAGTCCGGCCAGCCGCGGCAAGACGATAGATCTGACGTTGGGATTGAGATGTACGGGGAACACCACAGTGGCGTCGGGCAATTGCGCAATCTTCTCGAGAGCCTCGCAGATGAATGAGAGGCCCTCAGCATGATTTTCGCGGCGATGCGCAGTGACGAGCACCAGTCGCCTTTCAGACAGTTCCGGCTCGTCTATGACGGTCCCGTTGGAAGTACGGACTTCCAGCTTGACGGGTGCCAGCCGGCGAAGAGTCGAGAGCAAAGCGTCGATGGCGGTATTGCCGGTAACTGCTATTGCCGAATCGGAAATTCCTTCGCGGAGCAGGTTTGCTCTCGCTGCCTCGGTCGGAGCCATGTGCAGCTCGGCTATCGAGCCGATGATGCGCCTGTTGATTTCCTCCGGAAATGGAGAGTACCGGTAAGCAGTGCGAAGGCCGGCTTCGACGTGTAGTACGGGAATCTGATGGTAGAATGCCGCGAGCGCTCCGGCCATCGCAGTCGTGGTATCTCCCTGAACCACTACCATTGCGGGCATTTCGCTGCGGAATGTTGCATCGAGCCGGGACAGCAGCCGCGACGTCAGTTCCGCGAGCGTCTGGTTCTCGCTCATCACATCGAGGTCCACGTCTGCTTTCAGGCCGAACGCCGCGAGAGCCTGATGCAGCATCTCACGATGCTGGCCACTCGCGCACAGAGAAAGGCGGAACAAGCCGCTCTCTTCGAACGCCGTCGTCACAGGGGCCATCTTGATGACTTCGGGCCGGGTGCCGAAAACGAAGGTTATCAGGGGCTTGCCGGTTTCTATCCGGCCGGACGTCTCAGGCAATTTCGCCTTGGGAAAATTTGGTCGGGATTGGAGGACGGTCCGAACAGGAGTCACAAAGTGAATCGAGTGCGCGCAGGTTCTCGCCGAGCGCGGAGTTGAAGACATCGTGCGCACGGCGCGAAGCACGCTGGGTATTCCAGTTGTAGCGCAGCCACCGAATTCTGTCCGTCCAGGTAATTGCCGATTCGGAAGCAAGACGATGAGCTACGCGCAACATGGTTTTACCCAGGGGCGGACACCCGTGCACCACGCCGAAGCGCTGATAGCGAAAACAGAGTGTCAGCAACGTTCGCCTGAATGTGAAATCCGGATGCTCATTATGGTAGTGATAAACTCGGGCGGCGGGATTGTAGACTAAGGTAAAACCAGCCCGAAGCGCGGCCTTTGCCCAGATTGCGTCCTCCCCGTACATCACCTGCTCGAACGGCAGCTTCAGGAGCATGTCCCTTCGATAGAGAGCGGTGACGTCATCCCAGCCGCACGCCGAGGATTTCGCCTCCGGACCAAGCGAGTCGAACTCGGCCGCGGATCCAAAGCTCACGTGACGGAGCTCCGGCTCGGACATCGGCCTGAACCAGTCCACCGGGTTTGTCTCCCGCGAATGGGGAACTACCTGGGATCCGCACACTGCAACGACCGAATCGCCAGTGACTCCGGCAAAGAGTTTTTCAATCCATTCGGCGTCCGCTGGCCTGGCGTCGCCTACGGTGAGGAGAACCCATTCCGAGCGGGCTTCGCGCACTCCGATATTGCGGGCTTCCCCGTGATTGAAATCGGCGGGCTCGATCTGGACGAGGCGAACCGATGGATAGGTGCGGAGAATTTTCAGCGTAGCGTCGGTCGAACCGGAATCGACGACGATTATCTCATCCGGCGGATGGGTCTGGGCGAGTATCCCATCGACGCATGCGCCTATTGTGCCCGCCTCGTTTTTCACGGGTATGACGACCGATAGTGAACGCACCGATGAATTGTCGCTCGCGATCACGGGTCTGCGGTGCTCAGGACGGCTGCGCGGCGACGCGCACCTGCCCGAGCGTCGATGGGCTGACAAAACCACCCGCGAGCGCGTCGCGGAAGCGCCGCACTACGCCAACGCGATCGAGGCGCAGGTATCGGCACATTTTGACAGCGCGCAGCCGATGGAATTCGGACCTCGACAGAACGTTTGATTTCCGGCCCCAATCAAGCATGTCCTGGGCAAGATCGAAGTTGTTTGTAAGCGAAGCGCCAATGACGACGCTCGAGCAGAGATTACTCACTTCCGGAATGAGGTGGTGCCTTCCCGACCCGGCGAGCAGCCCCACCGCACGCCTGGCAACCTGCGCCCTGCTCTCCAGCTTTTCCCTGGACTGATAGCTTCCGCGGCTCAGGCTTCCCATGGTTTCCCTGAGGAAAGCATCTGGTGGAAGGTCTAGCCGCTTCACGTATTTCCACGGGCCCGAAAACGCACGCAGATGGAGGTCGATGTCCTGCCATACGTGGAGACCCTCGTCCCAGAGGCCGAGGTCAACGAATGACTCCCGGCGCCAGAGAGTTCCGGTTCCCTGACAAATCGGGTCCATGCGGAGCAGCCGAAGCAGGTCGCTCTCGGCGGAGTCGATGTTCCACAGCCGGTCCGCATCCAAGGGTGTGCCACTGAAGAGCAACATTCCGAAAATTGCAAAGTCTGCGTCCGGGTTCTCCTCGAGAACTCGAACACGCTGCTCGATGCAGAATGGTGCAAGCAGGTCGTCACTGTCGAGAAAGAGGACATACTTCGCGCGCGATGAGTTCACTGCAATGTTCCGGCAGGCGCACGCGCCTTTGGGTTCACGCTCGCGCCGCAATACCCGGATGCGGGAGTCGCGCGCGCTGTATGCAGTGACAACGTCCCACGTGCGATCGCTGGAACCATCGTCCACAACTACCGCTTCCCATCGGCGATACGTCTGCCTGAGCAGCGATTCAAGAGTCTCGACAATGAGATCCGCCCGGTTGAAAGACGGAATGCACACCGAGACTACCGGCGACTCGTCATGCGGTTGCGGGTCGTGGGGTTGTCCGGTCAAAAACCCACTCGTGCCAATTGCTCGGCGTCGCAGCCGGCAATCGCGCCGGCAAACCAGTTTTCTCCGATAACCAGTGAATTGGCGGAAGCAAGCGCACGGAGCTCATCATCCGATTTTGGCTCGTACTCAGTAGTCAGGTAACGGGGAACGTAGTCGGTGGTCGCAGCCCTGCCTTCAGTCGCTTTTTCCATAACCTGACGTACCACGTGACCAAGGGTATTGTTGGCTTCCACATACGCTCTTCCCTCGCTGGCGAGGCGGCGCCGGAGCGCCGCGTCGGTGAGCAGTTCCCTCAGGCGCGGAACGATATTGTGCTGATCGATGCTCCACACGGGCGGACTGAAGCATGGCGGCGAGTCGTCGAGATGCCGCGTGGCGACGGCGCATCCACTGGCCATGGCTTCGAACGACAACCACCCCGGGCCGTGCCCTACCAATTCATCGACCAGCACGTCCGAATCTGAAAGGATTCCCAGCAGCTCGGGGCGCGGGACGTTTCTGAGCGAGGAATATTCGAAGCTGACGCCTTCGCTTTTCAGCGTCGCCAGCGCAGCGTCAATGACATCGGTGCCCTTCGCTCCCGGAGCGCTGGGGGCGTGGATCACCTTTGGAATTGCTCTGTCGTGAATTGCGAAGCCGAGCTCTTCGATGCGGACCGGAACCTGTAGGTGGTGGTATGGCCGGATGGCGAGACCCATCTGATCGGGAACCGAAAAAATCACATCGGCAAATCTTTCGTGAACACGGAGTGCCCTGATTTTTTCCGCGAAAGGAATGCCGTAGTACTCTTCCGGAAAGGTCCACTGGTGCAGCCGGTACTCCTCCTTGAAGATATCATAATCCCTTACATCTGATCCCATGAAAAACGATAAGATCCGGGTTCTGGCGGGGTCGAGGGACGAGAGAATCTCCTCATCGAAGGGAATTTTCGCCCATATGCGGATGTACATGTCAGCGTCGCGCACGATTCTTTTCCGCAAATGCCGCTCAACGCCACGATGTGCGTCGGGACTCAGGCGCCACAGGGCGGCAGCGGCCTTCCCCCAGTCAAGGCTCTCGCCGAAGCGCCTGCGCATGTACGATCCGAGGAAATCGTACTGATCGTAGTCGTACCGGCGCGATGCAAAAAATGGATGCGGCATCGCGATGCTCACCACTTCGTGTCCCGATGCCTGTAACTCTGCCGCAAAATCTCCGAGCATTCCGCAGATTTCGTGGCCGCTGATGACAATTCTCATGCGCCGGTAAGCAACTGTCCTGGGGCGGAGCTCGTCATCCAGCCGACTCGTAGAAATGGCGGGCAAAGTATGTATCTGGATGAATCAGGGTATAAAGCAGTCGGTGGCCTGCTGCCGCGTGCTCGGCGAGCGAGCGCCGGTCATCGGGCACGAGAACTCCACGGTCGTAGCATTTCCACCGGGTCCACTCCGAGTCAGAAACGTAAAACGATTCCTGAAACAGGTTGAACGTCGGCTCCGTGTCGTATGCCTCGTAAAGCAGGTCGAACTCTGACGGCCGGTGATCCTTCCAGAAGTCGAGGTTGTTGAGTCCGGTCATGCCGCCGTGACTCGCTACACCAGACACAGGTTTACCCAGCAGCGTCGTCATCACGGCCAGGTCACGCTCAAGGCAGTCGGTCGCGTCCTCCTGCCAGATCGCAGCCTGATCGACAATCTCGGAGTGATATCCGATTTCGTGCCCGTCGGCCACGAGAGCTTTCAGTACGCGGTATCCTTCGAAGCTGAAGGGATTGTACTCGGGCGCGTGAAGCCGGACGAAGAACGTCGCCTTGATGTCGAGCGAAGCAAACACAGAACGCAGTGCATCGGCCTTGGCGAGCGAAAAATCCACGTCAACACGGTTGACCCATACCTTATCGCTGGTCGCGAGCGTCGCCTTATTTCTCGAGTAATCTTCGCAGGTGACTGGCCGATACCCGCAAGCAAGCACGGCCTCGAGCTGGTCGCGAATGTAGTCGTATGTAAAGTGGATCATATTAGGTGCCGTGTTCGCTTCTTCAGTCCCGCCGGGAACGCGACGCTCACGTTCTGTTATTCTTGAGACTGGTAGAGTGCCGGTCAGGCCTTAGCTTACGGCCCTTGTCGAATCTAGCCGACCCGGAGATTCCCGTGGTGGCGGAGATTCGAACTAACAATTTGTCACCGATGAATCAAATCGAGCGAGTGCGCGTTCCACTGTACGAGGCACAGGCCGAGATGGTCCGCGACGCCGTGGCCGCAGGCCAGCTGGCACTGGGCCCTCATCTTGAGACGCTCGAACAGAGGCTCTGCAACCTGTTCGGGAAGCGGTATGCGGTCCTGACGTCGAACGGCTTCTCCGCCCTCCTCGTGGCACTGCGAGTGCTCGGCAGACCCGGGGCGGCCATCGCAACGCCTCCAATCGGCACCTGTTTCGCGCTGACAAACGCAATCATGGGGGCCCATATGCAGCCCTTGTTTGTGGATGTCGGCATGGAAACGGCAAGCGTTGACGCCCTGCCAGGCGATATCGGCGCCGACGGGGCGGTCGTTCCGGATCACTTCGGTATCATTGCGGGAAGCTGCAAGGGGAGGCCCCCCGCTGGCCCCTTCCTCATCGAGGATGCCGCCCAGGCGTTCCTCAGCAGGACGGCAATTGCGGCAACGTCGGATGCCATCGTTCTGTCTTTCTATCCCACCAAGGTGATAAATGGAATCGATGGAGGGGCCATTCTAACCGACGACGAGGAATTTTGCATCAAAGCCAGAAGCTTCGCCTCCTACGCCGACCAAGCCGAGTATTCGGAACAGCCCGGGTACAACATGAAACTCGCCAATCTCCACGCCGCCTTTGCGCTCGGCACCCTCGAACATCTGGATGAGATCCGCTCACGCCTGCGCGGCATCTACGTCGAGTTCGCAGATGCACTCCGCAGCAAGGGAATAGCGCACCTTGCGGCCCGCGGCGAGGAGATTCCGTGGAGAGTGCTCGCAGTTGCGGACAATCCCGAGTCGAAACGGGTGATGTCGGAAAAACTGCGGGGACTGGGTGTCGCTACGGGTGTGGAATTGATGAGCGTCTGCCCGCCCGACCAGCTGTCGCGGTATCCGATTGCGAATGCACTGCTCGCGCGCTCATTCTCGATTCCATTCTACGCGTCTCTTACCGACAAGGAGGTCGCGCAGGTGACAAGTGCGATAGCGTCTCTATGATGAGCCTGGTGCCGATGACTGCCGAACTGATTCCTTTCGTGCACGAGTGCCTCAGGGAACTTCGTGGTGCCGCAGAGTATTCGGTTGCGGAAATGGCAGCCTACTTCGACGACGACGCATTTTCCGGCAAGTCACCCTTTGCCATACTGGTTGCGGTTGAGGACACCGTGCCCGTGGGAATGCTCACATGCAATCGCTTTGCGATACCGCGATATCTGGGATTTGGAATCGAGATTGAGGAGGTGGTGGTTCATCCCGAATTCCAGAACAAGGGAGTGGCAAAGCGGATGCTCGAGCAGTTTCTGGCAGACTGCCGCGCCGACACCGCTCTCAGAAAGGTGATTATCAAGACTGACGACGAGGCCCACGCGGGACACATCTACAGGAAGTTTTTCGTTCCTTCGAAGAGCACTGTGTTTGCGGCAAACATCAACAACCTGTGATAGCAACCATCCACCAGCCGGACTTCATGCCGTGGCTGGGGTTCTTCGACAAGATTGGCAAAGCCGACCTGTGGATCGTCCTCGACCACGTCACCAACAACCCGCGGGACGCGGCTTTCTGGGGGCGACGCGTCAGAATCCTGGGACCTTCGGGGCCGCAATGGCTTTCAATCCCGCTAGCACGGCCGGGTCAGCGTGGCCTGGTGGGCGTTCCGATCCGTGAGATGCAGGTAAACGCAGGCGAGGCAAAGCAGCTGCAACGCGCGCTCAACTCGGTGCGAGCCGCCTATGCGCGCTTTCCACATTTCAGCAGGTATTTCTCACTTGTCGAACGCTTTTTCGCCGACGAGGACGCTTCGCTGGTAAAGCGGAACATGGCATTCATCGAAGCGGTGCTGAAGGAGCTTGGGATTACTACACGCGTAGTGTACAGCTCGGATTACAACATCACCTCATCGAGCACGCACATGCTGGCCGACCTGCTCGAGGCCGTGGGAGCAACCACGTACGTTTGCGGTCAGGGCGCCCGTGACTATCAGGATGACAGCGTGTTCGCCGAACGTAAGATCGAGGTCCGCTACAATACGTTTGCGGCACCCGAGTATCCGCAGGCAACCAGCACTTCGTTCGTGCCCGGGCTGTCCATAATAGACCCCCTGTTTTCAGTGGGAGGGCACGATGTGGCACAGTGGCTTGCTGCGTCCCGCACCTTGCCTGAGACCAGTCCCGGCTACGGGGTCGCTGAACTGTAACGCGACGGCCGTGTTCCAACCCGGTCTTCACGCAGCACGCAATACTTGGTGTAAAAGCTTCGCGTGACGTAGCCGAGCTTGTACAGCGAGAAGAAAAATGGCCTGAGCCGCTCGAAAGTTTCCTTGTACGTCCGGTGCTGCGTGTAGTGCGAGAGGGGCGCGTTCATTATCACGTCCCACTCGGTCTCCGAGAAACCCACGCGCTGCCTTATCTCCTGGAGAATCTCGTGGTCGAAGACCTTGGGCTGGCTGATGCGGTCAAGGGCTTCGTCGCGGGTGAGTTGTCCGGACCGTATCAGCGCTGAATACTCGGAGAAGCGCAGGTCGATGCCGAACTTGCGCGGCAGATAATAGTTGTTGGCAAAGAACGCTGTGCGGTTCTCCATATGATGGCCGCCGTACCATTGCCACCCGTAGGTTTCGCTGAGAAACCGCTTGGTGTTTTCCTTGTTGTAATCGAGATAGTAGAGCGGGCGGAACTTTCTGATTTTGTTCAGGACCATCCACCTGAGCCACCTCGACAGTTTCAGCTCCGGGAGCGTGCGGATGCGCCCGTCGCCAAACCTCGAGTGAATGGTTCTGACATACTTGGAGTCCATGTAGAACCACCCGGGGGGAGAGATTCCCTCGGTGCGAAACGAATGACCTTCCCATATCCACTTCACGCCGTGTTTGGCCGCCGCCATGTAGTGAACTGCAGCGAGCGCAATGTCGGTCGGAGTATCGATCTCCGGAACTGAACTCAGGATAAACGATCTGTAGATACGCTGATATTCGGCGTTGTCCACCACGTGGGTGTACAGGTCGATATCCAGTGCCTCCAGCATTCGCTGGATGTTTTCGACCGCGATTCTGGAGTTGTAGGTGTTGTCGAAGTGGGCAGCCAGAACGCGGAGCCCAAGCTCCTTCTTTGCAAAGTGGAGCATGTAGGAGGAATCACACCCGCCACTGACACCTATCACCACATCGTACGGCCTGCCGCGGCCATCGGCTTTCATTTTCTCGACGGTGGACTCGAGAATCTTCCGTCCCTCAGCCGCCGTGGGATAATCTCTGTCCAGTTCCTCATGCTGCCTGCAATAGCTGCAGACTCCGTCGGAATCAAACGCTATTCCCGGAATCGACTCATCGTAGATACAGCGAACGCATTGTTTCAAATCCTGCATTTCAATCCTCGTCAATTATCAACTTTCGCTGCGGGAAGTTGATGAGCACTCCCATTCCCTTTTTCTGGTATACGGCCATGCTGCCCAGCGCCGCCGCGTTTGCGGGCGTCTCGCCAAGGACTTGACGCAGGTCTGAAACCGAGCCGGCGCCGCCGCACGCTATGATCGGCACGGTGACTGCCTCGCCAATCTGCCTTATAGTCTCGAGGTCGTAGCCGGACCAGGTTCCGTCACGGTCCACGGAGTAGAGAAGTATTTCTCCGACTCCAATGTCGTCAGCCAGAAAGCGGCAGTGTTCCACCAGGCCACGGCGCGTATTGCACCCAGACGCGGAATATACCTTGTATCCGCCAAGGAACGCCTTCTTGTAGTCCACTGCGCCGACGACGCTCGTTGAGCCATAGCGCGCAGTGGCTTCGCGCACACGATCGGGGTGACTCAGGCAGAGAGTGTTGACGATCACCTTCTCCACGCCCACACGGTAGAGACGACCAAAATCCTCGACACTGCCAACGCCTCCGCCGTAGGAGAACGGCATGAAACACTCCGATGCACACTCGGCCAGGAAATCGAATTTTGGCGGCCGCTTTTCTCGCGAAGCGTTGATGTCGAGCATGACGAGCTCGTCGACTTCCTTCTCGTTGTAAATCTTGATGGCATTGATCGGGTCGCCGATGTACTGCGGATTCCGAAAACGTACGGTCTTTACGAGCGCCGTTCCGTCGAACAACAGGCATGGCATTATTCGCTTGAGCGCCACGGTTCAGATTCCCGTGAAGCCTTCGAGCAGCCCCATGCCGAACCTGTGACTCTTCTCCGGGTGGAACTGGACTCCGTAAACGTTGTCGTGATTGACTGCGCATGCGAAGTCGAACCCATACCGGGTGGTTGCGAGCACATCTTCCACGTTCTCGCACTCGACGAAATATCCATGGACGAAGTAGAACCGCTGCCTGGCTTCGCTCGAAATCAGCGGGTTCGGTCGTCCCGGCTGCGCGTAGTTCCATCCCATGTGCGGCACCTTCATCCCAGATTCCGGCGCAAAGCGAAATCGCCGGGTCGTCGCGTCGATCCAGCCGAGCCCTGCCTCGGTTCCCTCTTCGCTCGACTTCGTAAGCAGCTGCATGCCGAGGCAAATGCCGAGCACTGGAACGCGCCGTCCAAGCACCGCCTCGTCGAGCGCCTCGCGCAGCCCGAACCTGGCAAGGTTGCGCATGCCGCTGTCGAATGCCCCGACGCCAGGCAGAATGATCCTTGTCGCGTCACGGAGAACCGCGGGGTCTCGTGTGAGTACGGGAGCATCAGCTCCAATGCGCTTCAGCATGTTCGACACGGACGCAACGTTCCCCATGTCGTAATCGACAATTGCTATCAGGAGCCTGGCTCCTTGCGGCGCGAACGAGTCACGCGCGCCGGAACGCCCGCGGCAATCGAGTAGTCGGGAACATCGCGGCTCACCACTGCTCCCGCTCCAATCTGGCAGCCCTTTCCGATCGAAACCCCGGGAAGAATTATCGCTCCGACACCCAGGTCGCAGCCGTCACCTATCGACACTGGCGCGAAGACAATGTCACCCGCCATGATGGGTCGATCGCTGCCTTCATCCTCGTGGTAGGATGAGATGATCTTCACTCCCGGGCCGATGCCGACATTGGCGCCGATGATCACGCCGCCCGCCGAATGGATGAAGCATTGCTGTCCAATCCACGAGTTGTCGCCGATTTCCAGCAGGTTCCTGTGGTAACCTTTCAGAATAGTCTGGTGGCCGACGTAAATATTGCTGCCGAGCCGGATTTGCCCGGGATGAAACACCATGACTCCTGCCTCGAAGATCACGTCGTCACCTATCGCACCAAAGGCGCTGCGGTCTATCGAGCCGTCTCCATGGGAGCGATAGGTAGACACGCTGCGCGTCATCAGCTGGTCATCTCGCCGAGGACAACTTCGACGACCCGCTTCTGAAGTTCGGGGGTGATGCCTTCGTAGAGTGGAAGCGAGAGCGCGCGGGCCGCAACGGAATCAGTCACCGGAAAACTTCCTTCGACGAAGCCGTACCGCTCTCGATAGAACGTCGTGAGAGGCATGTGAACTGTTCCAATTTGCAGCTCGACACCCAGCTCCCTGGCACGTGAGATGAGCCACGCGCGTCTTTCCGACCACTCGGCAGGCAGCAATGTGACGTAGGACTGATAGACATGGCGCGCTTCCTTGTTCACGTACGGAGCTGTAAGCGGCGATGCCTCCAGCAGATCCCGATATACTGCTGCGGCTGCTGTGCGGCTGGCGATAATCCGATCCAGCTTCCGCATCTGGGACACACCCAGCGCACCCTGAAAATCGGTGAGGCGATAGTTGAATCCGGCAGATGTGAAATCCGGTGACGGAGAGTCGAGGTCAACGCCATGATTGCGGAGCGACCTGATGCGCCCTGCAATATCTGCATCGTTGGTCGTAACCATCCCGCCCTCACCCGTCGTCACGGCCTTTCTCGGATGAAAGCTGAAACAACCGAGCGTCCCGGCGCTCCCGGATTGCAGGCCGCCGAGCGACGAGCCGAGCGCACACGCTGCGTCCTCTACCACGGGGATTCCCCAGCGGCCACAGATTCGCATAATCTCCGGCATGTTTGCCATCAGCCCGAACGCGTGCACAGGTATGACTGCTTTCGTACGCCCGGATGTGGCCGGGTCACGCTCGAGCGCTTCGAGCGCTCGTTCGAGCGCAACGGTGTCGATATTGAACGTGCGCGGATCTATGTCGATGAAGACGGGCCTGGCACCGCAGTGCTCGACGACATTGGCGGTCGCAATCCACGAGTATGCCGGCACCACGCAGACATCTCCGGGACCAGCGCCAAGCGCGCAAAGGGACAGATGAAGCGCGCACGTACCATTTGAAACGGCGACTGCGTGCTCCGCCCCGGCTACCCCGGCAACCGCCTGCTCGAATTCGCCAACGTGTTTTCCCTGTACCAGGAACCCCGACGCTAAAGACTGTCTTACTGCCTCGAGGTCGTCCTCCTCGATTGACGGAACCGTCAGCCGAATCACGCCTGAGTGCCTGCCATTTCGGTGCTCTTGAAGTGCTCAGCCGTCCGCCTGATGCCTTCATCGAGATCCACGCGCGCCTTGAATCCCAGAATTTTCTGCGCCTTGTCGACGCTTGGAATCCGGATTGCTATGTCGGCAGACAGTGGCGGATCAAATACGATCTGTGATTCGGAGCGAGTCACGCGAAGAACAGTTTCAGCGAGACCGAGAATTGTCATCACCGCACGCGCGTTGCCGATGTTGAAGCTGTGGCCCACCGCTGCGGGGTCCTCTATGCAGCGCATGAGGCAATCGACGAAATCGTCGATGTAGCACCAGGCGCGGATCTGCGCGCCGTCGCCATCGATGTGGATGGTTTCCTCGCGAAGCGCACGCTTGATGAATATCTGGATTGCGCCTTCGCCGGTTTGCCCCGGGCCGTAGACGTTGAACGGCCTGACGGTGACGACGGGCAGGTTGTACTGCGCGTAGTAAGCGTGCGCGAGATGCTCGCCGGCAAGCTTGCTGACCGCGTAGGTCCAGCGGGCCTCGCCGGCCGATCCGGAAACGGTGACATCCGACTCAGCGGACTTGAATGCCATGGAGCCGAATACTTCGGATGTCGAGAAATCGATAACCCTGTCCCTGACGCCATTCAGGCGCGCAGCCTCCAGGACGTTCGCGGTTCCCACCATGTTGACCTGCATTGTCTTCACCGGATTCTTGATCACGGTGTCGATTCCCGCGATACCGGCGGCGTGCACGACAATGTCCGCTCCTTCCATGGACCGCTTCACGGCATCGGCATCGAGCACATCGCCTTCGACCAGTGTGAGGTTCGGATGGTTGAGCAGATCAGGAAGATCCTTCAGCGTGTTCCGCGAAAGATTGTCGAATGCCGTGACAGTGTTTTTGTCTATGAGGTTTCTGATGACAGTAGAGCCGATGAAGCCCGCGCCGCCGCTCACGAAAATGCGTTTGTTCTCAATCAAGTTTCAGCTCACTGGTGTCTGTTGAATTTCCTGCCTGTCACCGACCTGCTCCACCGGGCCCCATGAATGCCCCGGCTGCACGTAGCCGCGAACGCTCCACGGATAGTGGTGGGTATCACCCGGCCGGGCGTTGATGACCTCAAAATCGAATGCCCTTTCCACGAAGTCTACAGTGGCACCGTCGCTCATGTGTATCCCCGCCAGAATGGAATACCGGCCCGGAAACACGACGTCGCTGATTGTCAGACGAATCTGGTGGATCCCGCGCATCATCCTGAACGTCGGTTCGTTGGATGCCGACGAGAAGTTCTGCGTTACCTGAAGTCCCTCGGCGTTCACGATTCCGATTTCGATCATCGCGTCCAGGGACTCATCCAGAACCTCCCACTTCACGACGACTTCCAGCGGCGTGCCTGTTACTACTGCCTGCATCGCCGTGGCACCCTGCACCACCTGAACCTGGCGAAGCTTCGCCTGGCCGGAGAAGTAATCGCGCCGGTAATCGTCAGGGATCACTCCGTTGACCAGGCCTGATCCCCCGCCCTGGACGTAGGCGGCAACCGCTTCATCTATGGTGCCCCATACGCAGACTTCGCCCTTCTCCAGGTAGAGCCCGGTCTGGCAGAGACTCTTCACCGCTGCAACGTTGTGGCTCACGAAGAGAACCGTCCGGCCTCCGTGGTGAGAAACGTCCCGCATCTTGCCGAGACACTTTCGCTGGAATTCGAAATCGCCGACTGCGAGCACTTCGTCAACAATGAGAATCTCGGGTTCCAGATGCGCAGCCACGGCAAACGCCAGCCGCACGTACATCCCTGAGCTGTACCGCTTCACCGGGGTATCGAGGAACCGTTCGATCTCGGCAAACGCGACGATCTCATCGAATTTCGCCTTGATCTCGACCTTCGTCATGCCAAGGATAGCGCCGTTGAGGTAGATGTTCTCGCGCCCTGTGAGTTCGGGATGAAACCCGGTTCCCACCTCGAGCAGGCTTGCCACCCGATCCCTGATCCTCACCCGCCCCCGCGTCGGTTCCGTGATGCGCGACAGAATCTTCAGCAGCGTGGACTTGCCCGCGCCGTTGCGTCCTACGATCCCGAGCACTTCGCCGCGTTTTACTTCGAACGAGACATCCTTGAGCGCCCAGAACTCCTCGACTTCGTCGCCGGCAACGAGGTCCCGGCCGCGAAGCAAGTCAGCGGTTTTCCGCCCGATCTGGCGCGCGTTGCGGCTTATGATCTCACGCAGCGACGCATAGCGCTCACCTTGAGCCGCCTGGTGACCCAGAAAGTATCGCTTCCCAAGGTTTTCAACGCGTATCACCGCGGAGTCGGCGGGCGTCGTCACATCAGGTCAGCAAAGGTTCGTTCCATCTTCCTGAACTGACGAATGCCGAGCCAGAGAAAGAATGCAACGGCCGCCAGACTCAGGAGGAAACCCGGCCAGTAGATCCGGCTTTCGCCGCCGAGTATCGCCCACCGAAATCCGTCGATGACTCCGACCATCGGATTGAGAGAATAGAGCAGTCTCCACTTTTCGGGGACAACGCTCGAGCTGAAACCGACCGGCGATACGTACAATCCGAACTGGACGACGAAAGGAATCACGTAGCGGAAATCGCGGTACTTGACGTTGAGGGCCGTGATCCAGAGGCCGGGGCCCATGGCAGCAAGAAGCGCGACCGCAACAAACAGCGGCAGCGTCAGCATCTGCCAGCCCGGCATAAAGCGGTACCATATCATTAGCGCGATCAGTATCAGGAAGCTGATCAGAAAATCAATGAACGCCACGATGATTGCGGCAGTGGGTACAATCAGTCTCGGGAAGTACACCTTGCTGATCAGGTTGGCGCTCGTAACGAGACTCGTAGATGCGTCGGAAAGTGCGCTGGAGAAAAACGTCCATGGCAGCATTCCCGCGAAGACCATCAGCGGGTAAGGAGCCGTTCCCTCGGTTGGCAGCTTTGCGATGCGTCCGAAAATCACCGTGAAAACGACCATGGTGAGCACGGGCCTTACCACGGCCCACAACACTCCTATCACGGTCTGCTTGTAGCGAACTGAAACGTCGCGCCACGCCAGCACCTGAAACAGTTCGCGGTAGCGCCACAGGTCGCGCCAGTAGTTTCGCTCGGCTCGCCCGGGTTCGAGGATCGTTTCCATGCCCGTGCTCACGCGCGGACGTCCATCAAACCCTTCCAGCGGCGCAGCGGTCGCTCCATCAGCGTGTACGACACTGTTGCCATGACAAGTGATATCGCGATGAAAATCGGCGCGGAGATGAAATAGGCATTGTACTCCAGAATCTTCGAACCGAAAAAGGCATAGTGGCCCAGCGCCGCAGCCAGAGGAGCGGCGAGGAAATACTCGGCGAGAAGGTGATACACATAGACGCCGTACGAAATACGGCCCAGCTGGGCGAGAACCCGGTTGCGCAGCACGGCGCGCACAGCGCGAACACCGCGCATCCGCCGCGATTGCGCGCCGCCCAAGACGATGACGACGAGGCTCCCACCCAGCAACGCTGAAACTGATCGTTCAGCAATCGGATACCAGTCAGGATTGGTGTGTGCCATCAATATCGCGGCGGCCAACGATGCGGGCAGGACAAACGCGGGAATCCACCGGGTGCGAGTGAGGGTGAGCCAGTTTTCGGGTCGCCTGGTCTTGATGAACGCCACCACCGCTCCAATGCCAAGGGCATCGAGTGCTGCCGGCATCGACATGTAGGCTATCTCGGCAGCTGATGAAAGTCCAACCTGAAACACGAAGATGCGGACAAACAGTCCAACGAACGGCAGGGCGAAGATCGATCGCTTGAGCCAGCGGTCGGGAGTCATCAGGACAACCATCGGCCACAGCAGATAGAACTGCTCTTCCACGCCGAGCGACCACAGGTGCGACATGAGCCGCGGCACGCGTTCGCCGCCGATGGATGCGTAGATGTTCAGCGAGTAGGTGGAACTCCATGGCAGCAAGGTCCACGCGCCCGGAACCGCCAGCAGAAGCAGGGCGGCCAGATAGACGTAGTAAACCGGAAAGATGCGGAGTGTCCTCCGCCACCAGAAATTTTTCAATGCGGCGCCCACGGGCGCATCCCGCTGCTGCAGGAGAATCTCCGTGATCAGAAAGCCACTGAGCACGAAGAAAATGTTCACTCCCACCGCGCCGCCGAATGGAAGGATCTGTTTGAGACCCCACCAGTGCTCGAGCAGCACAATGAGGATCGCGAAACCACGTAACCCATCAAGGCCGCGATAGTATGCACGGCCGCTTCCGGCCGACCGAACAAGACCGCTGGTCACGCCGCTACCAGATGATGCTGCGGTCTACTTCAGACAGCGATGCACGCCCGGTGAGCATCATCGCCATCGCCAGCTCGTCCCGGAGAATTTCGACAACACGCTGGACGCCTTTCGCTCCTGCCAGGCCCAGGCCATAGCAATAGGGTCTCCCGATCAGAACCGCCCCGGCGCCGTATGCGAGCGCCTTTATCACGTCTGTCCCCCTGCGGATGCCTCCGTCCATCAAGACAGGAACTCGACCTGCGCAAGCATCGGCAACGGCCGGCAATGCCTCGATCGAGGCGGGCAGCGTGTCCAGGTTCCGACCTGCATGATTTGAAACGATCAGGCCATCTGCTCCGGCATCGAGGGAGGCCTCGGCGTCTTCCGGAGTGAGTATACCCTTCAGGACAAGTGGAAGCCGGGTGATCGACTTTAGCCATTCGACGTCGGCCCAGGTTATCACTGAGCGGCGTGGATCCATTATCTCCTGCCTGCCCTTCCCAACATCGAACAGGTGTGGCGTAGATGCGCCGAGGGGGAGACGAAAGTTGGAGCGTGTCTGGCGGTTTCTCGCGCCAAGAGTCGGCGTGTCCACCGTCAACACGAGCACTTCCACCCCCGCGTCTTCCGCACGCCTGACGACCTCTCTCGTGAAATCCCTGTCCGACTGAATGTAGAGTTGAAACCAGAGCGGGCCGGTGGCAACGCGCGCGATGTCTTCGATCGACGTCGTGGTAGCCGAGCTGACGATCCAGGTCGCGCCGGCCGTGCCCGCGCCTTTTGCCGTCGCCACCTCTCCGTCGCTGTTCAGAGCGCGGTGATAGGCAGTCGGAGCGAGCAGTATCGGAAACGGGCGGGACCGACCGAACAGCGTAACGCTCGTGTCTACCACTGCGACGTTTCTCAGAACTCTCGGCCGGAGGGCGATGCGATCATAGGCCTCGCGATTCCACTTCACGGTGTTCTCATCCCCAGCGCCCGAAGCGACGAACTCATATGCCATTCGCGCCATGGCGGAGCGCGCACGCTCCTCCATTTCGGGAATGCTCAGAATGTCATCGACGTTGGTTCCCTGTGGCATGCAACTCCTTCAGAATTCAAAAAAAAAGGGCCGGTGCTTCGCAATCACAACTTATATTGCGGCTTCCTCCAAGTGTTACACATCCAGATAACATGTACATCCTAGGCATCAACGCATATCACGCGGACGGCTCGGCCGTGCTGATCCGTGACGGCGAGCTACTCGTCGCGGTGGAAGAAGAACGCTTCAGGCGTATCAAACATTGGGCCGGTTTTCCGTCCGAATCGATTGCGAAGTGCCTGGCTATTGCGGGGATAAGCGGCTCCGATGTGGATCACGTTGCGATCAGCCGGGATCCCAAAGCGAATCTCGTGCGCAAGGCCGCCTTTGCGCTTGCCAACCGGATGAGCGTCTCGAACATCGCGAGGCGCACGCGGAACCTTCGCAAGGTGCACGACGTCAGGCAGCCGCTCGCCGAAGCGCTCGGCGTCGAAGACGCGAAGCTTCCGCAGATTCATTTCGTCGAGCACCACCCTGCGCACCTGGCAAGCGCTTTTTTCGTCTCCCCTTTCGACGACGCTGCAATCGCAGCCATCGACGGGTTCGGTGATTACGTATCGACCTCCACGGCGGTTGGACGGAACAACCAGATAGAGCTTTTGTCGAGAGTCACCTATCCGCATTCCCTCGGCGTTCTTTACACGGCGGTCACCCAGTATATCGGATTCCCGAACTACGGCGACGAGTTCAAGGTGATGGGTCTTGCTCCCTACGGTTCGCCCGAGTTCGTGCCTCAACTGCGCAAGCTGGTTTCCCTCGAATCGAATGGCGGCTTCAAGCTGACGCGGAAGTATTTCCGCCATTGGGATGAGGGAGTTGAAATGGAATGGGAAAACGGGTCGCCCACTATGGGCTCCCTCTTTTCCAGCGGGCTCGAGGATCTTCTTGGACCGGCGCGCGCGAAAGGCGACCCGGTCACGCCGCGTCATGAAAACCTGGCTCGCTCGCTTCAGTCGGTTTACGAAGAGTGCGCGTTTCACGTGCTGAACGCGCTGTGGAAGAAGACGAAGAATCCGCGGCTCTGCCTTGCGGGCGGATGCGCGATGAACAGCGTTGCCAACGGGAAGGTCCGCGAGAATACGCCTTTCACCGACGTCTATATCCAACCCGCCGCGGGCGACAACGGCACAGCGCTCGGTGCCGCATACCATGTCTGGAACCAGACGCTCGAGCAGCCGCGCGGCTTCGTAATGGAGCATGGGTACTGGGGCACCGATTACTCGTCGTCCGAATTCATTCCGCAGCTTCCGGGTGAGGAAGAGTCGGGGTGGCGCTTCACCGTCGACCGGCATGCCGATGAGGAATCGGTGTGCCGGGCAACTGCGAAGTTGATAGCGGACGGAAACGTCGTCGGCTGGTACCAGGGGCGGATGGAATGGGGAGCGCGAGCTCTCGGAAATCGAAGCATTCTTGCCGATGCCCGGCGCGGTGACATGCGCGACCTCATCAACGCGAAGATCAAGTTCCGCGAGAAGTTCCGTCCGTTTGCTCCGTCGATCCTGGAAGAGGCGATGGACGACTACTTCGTTGGCGCAGCGCCGGACGCGTTCATGCAGCAGGTATACCCGGTGCGCCCCGAGAAGCGCAGCGTGCTGCCTGCCATTACCCACGCCGACGGTAGCGGCAGGCTACAGACCGTGAGCCCAACTACCAATCCGCGCTATTACCGGCTCATCAAGGAATTCGAGGCAATAACAGGCGTCCCGGTACTCCTCAACACCAGTTTCAATGAGAACGAGCCGATTGTCGACACGCCTCAACAGGCTCTGGAATGCTTTTTGAGAACAAGAATGGACGTAATCGTGGTCAATCAGACTATTATTCAACGACATTCAACAGGCAGTTCCCGGCTGGACTCTCAAAAGGCCGGTTCATAAGTTTCAGGTTGGCCAATTTTGCCGCCACTCCCCGGCGGGTTGCTCCTGTCACGCACCTTCGGAATTTGATGCCCAGACTCACCCGGTTCATACTGCCGCTGATCGCACTGTTTACATCAGCGAATATCGCTTCAGCCCAGACACCTTCGGACACGCCGCCTGCCGGCCTGAATCCCGGAGATCAGGTCAGGATTGTCGTATGGCGAAACCCCGAGTTCAGCGGCGACTTTGCGATTGCAGCCAACGGGACGGTCAGCCATCCGCTCTACCGTGAAATTCAGGTAACGGGCATTCCGATGCTCACCGTGGAGGATCGCCTCCGGACGTTTCTGACGCGATACATCGCGAACCCTCAGTTCGTCGTTCAGCCGCTCGTGCGCATCATCGTCGGCGGCGAAGTCAGGTCGCCCAACGTTTACAGCGTACCGCCGGAAACCACACTGGCGCAGGCGGTCGCGCTCGCCGGTGGCCCCACCGAACGCGGCGCATTGAACAAGGTTCATGTAGTGAGATACGGTCAGGATCTGGTAGTTGACCTGACACAGAGCGAGTCAAACGTAGCCGCGCTTCAGATAAGGTCTGGCGACCAGGTGTTGATCTCCCGTCGCGGACCTGGATTCCGTGATTTTCTCAGCCCGACCTTCAGCGCCATCGCGGCCACCGCGGCTCTCGTCAACATTTTCACGAGGTAGCGGGTGGCAGCCGATCTGATCCCCTTCCGTGACGGGGACAACAGCAAGCGCATTCCGGATAGCGTCAAAGGCGGTTTCGACGCATCGCCCCGTGCTTCGACAGAGTTCGAAGGTGTTCGCGAATATTTCGGAATCGTCCGCCGGCACTACTTCGTCGTGCTCGGCATTCTGGCGCTTTCCGCGGCGTATACCGCAAACACCGTTCTGAAGGCTCCGCCTCGCTATCGCGCCACGGCAACCACAAGGCTCGTCGATACGCGCGGCCAGATGACTGGTGGGATGGACAGAAGCGGATACAGCGACGGCCAGTTCAGCAGATGGACTGACGTTCTGGAATCGCAGATTCAGGTTCTTCAAAGCCGGGCTGTCGCCTCTGTCGCCGCCGAGATGGGTGGTTTGCGCATGATACCCGCGGCGGGCCAGCAGTTTGTCGAAGAGATCTCGTCGATCAAGGTTTCGGACAGCACCACCGCGCGTTCGGCCCTGGTGACATTCGGCCAGACGTCATTCACGCTGCAAACTCCAACCGGACAG
>JBKJNN010000101.1:0-64611 GCA_046593625.1 Gemmatimonadaceae bacterium
GTTCTCATGTGACATTTTAGAGGCATATGCCTGGAACTGAACGCCTGCGTTCGGCACTTGCCGACAGATATTCGATAGAGCGGGAATTGGGTGCCGGCGGGATGGCCACTGTCCATCTTGCGCGCGATCTCAAGCACGACCGCGAAGTTGCGCTCAAGGTGCAGTAGTGGCTGCGGGATCCCCGCTATCTCCACCGAATGACTGACAGGATGTTGGAGAAGTCGTCAGTCCACGGGCGCATGCCTGCTGGATTCATCGCGACTCCCCACGCAGGCCGCGCGGAAAGCGTGCCCAGCGTTTCAGGATTGCGGGCGAGGGCGACCCAGACGGATGCGGAGCGCGCGGCCACACGAGCATCACTGTTTCGCTCGATGTCCGACCTCACGAGTGCAACCACACCGATATCGGCTGCGAGGGCAGCGACCAGCGGCTGAAGATCCATGTGGTTGTTGCTGATGTGCACCGCCAGCACTCCATCCCTGCCCAGCACGCGGAAATATTCGAGGAACGCTTCGCGTGTCATGAGATGAACTGGAATTGCATCGGAGCTGAATGCGTCTACCAGGATAAGGTCGTAGGCAGCTGGTGAAGCGTTGGCAAGCTCGAGGCGCGCATCGCCGTAGATCACACGCACTTGCGGTGGGCAGTCCCGGAGCATCGTAAACCGCGTTGTGTCCGTCGCGATCTCAGCGACCAGAGGATCGATCTCGTAGTAGGTCCAGTGTTCGTTCTGCCGCCCGTAGCATGCGAGGCTGCCAACACCGAGGCCGACGACTGCTATCCGCCGACTTGTTTGCAGCGCGGCTTGGGTAAAGGCAAAGATGTCTCCAGCCGGGCCATCCCTATGGTAGTAGGAGAGAGGTGCAAGGCGTGAGGCAGAGTCGAGTGACTGTGTGCCGTGGACCGTGGTTCCGTGTTCGAGGGTGCGAATGCGAGTGGTGTGGTTGTCCAGCACGCGATATACGCCAAAGAAGCTTCGTTCCGATTCGAGGATGTTTCGACCGCTGGGTGTTGAAGTGCGACGCGTAATCCCAACCGCAAGCACGATTGCGAGCGCAAGTGCAAATCTTCGCGGATGGTCACGGAATGAGAAGAGGATCATTCCGGAGAAAACCATGAAGAGTGTAGGCAATATCGCGGGAGGAGATCCGGGTCTCCATGTTGCCGCGATCAGCGCGCCTCCAAACAACATTGGCGCGAGAATGTCCAGGCGAAGGCTGGGGCGATCATTGCGCGGGCGCAGGAGTGCGGCGGCAACGATGGCAATCGGATATTCGATCACCTCGTTGAATGCGACTGGTGCAATTACCGCGTTGAAGATTCCGCCGATCAGACCGCCTGTTGCGAGCCACAGATAGAACTCGGTTAGGTGGCTGGGGTGAGGGCGTGTTCGGACGTGTTCGCCGTGACATACCATCGCGATGAGGAAAAGGAGCGCGAGGTGCAGCAGGATGTTGAATACACCGGGCGGAGATATCGCCCAGAAAATCGTCAGCGCGACAATGACAATCACCTGCGGCTCGGCCCGTAACATCGCCGAGTGGCTGAGCACCTGGCGCCGGGCAAATACCAGAGTGAATGACAGCAGGTAGAGTGAAAGCGGCAGAACCCAGAGCAGCGGGAACGACCCGATGTCAGTCGAGATGTAGGACGTCGTGCCCATGAGAAGGCTCGATGGGACAGCGGCGTAGATCAGCCAGCGAGCGCGGTTCCTCGTTGTCGGGGGAGGAGACGCTTCTGGAATGGAATCTGTAGTTCGGCTTTCAAGTTGGGGCGAACGATACGTAAGCCATCCCAATGCTATGACGGCTGCGGCAACGGCGCCGTAGGTGAAAGACCAGACAGTGGACTGTTGCCGAAGCGACAGAAGTGGTTCTGCTACGAGGGGATACGAGAGGAGTGCGAGGAAGCTGCCGAGGTTGCTGGCGGCGTAAAGGAAGTAGGGGTCGCGGTGGTTGGGGCTGTCGCCGTGTGCGAGCCAGCGTTGTGCGATTGGGGCAAAGCTCGAGAGCAGAGCGAACGGGATGCCGATGGTTGTTGCGAGGGTGATGAGGAGCCATGCCATCTGGTTGTCGGATGGCGGAGCTAATGATGCACTGCGGAGGGAGATTGGGATGAAAGCAAACGAGAGAACGAGGAGGGCAATGTGCAGGATTGCCTGTCGTTGCAGGCCGAGGAGGCGGATAGTGAGCCAGGTGTAGGTGTAGCCGGTGAGGAGGGCGGCTTGGAAGAAGAGGAGGCAGGTGATCCAGACGGTTGGCGAGCCCCCGAGTCGGGGGAGGAGGATTCGGGCGGAGAGGGGTTCGAGGCTGAAGAGGAGCCAGGAGGAGAGGAAAACGGTTGCGGTGAGGCCGAGGTAGAGAGGGCCTCGTGCGGTATGTGGGGTGAGCTTTGCGTCAGGCTGTGGACCGACGGTGGGTTGAGTCACGCGCCAGCATAGGTGGGGAGCGCATGGCGCGCAACAGGAACATCTTCGGGGTGCACTTCAAGGGCGATGGTTTCGCGTGACCCAGGGGCGAGGTGTCCGGTTCTTGCAAATTTCAGTTTCTGTATTCGAAAACGGGGGCAGGATGCCGGACGGATGGAGTAACAGGGACGAGCGGCAGCGAAGGAACTGAGTGTTAGCGTTACAACTCGATGAGCAAGGACGAACTGGTAGGCGCCAATTCGCGACAAGGAGTAATGCGTTCTGGAGGATGAGGTGCTGCCGACCTCACTTCCACGTCGGCAGCACTGTCTCTCTCTGGTCGTGTTGCGTGTGAAGGTTCATCTTATTGGGCAATGCCTGCCACTGAACGTCTGAAGGCGGCGCTCTCGGACCGCTACCATATAGAACGCGAGATCGGCGCTGGAGGAATGGCGACCGTGTATCTCGCGCGCGACCTCAAGCATGACCGCGAGGTGGCGCTGAAGGTTCTGCGGGCCGACCTGAGTGCCGTGATCGGCACGGAGCGCTTTCTGTCCGAGGTTCGGATCTCGGCGCGGCTCGACCATCCGCACATTCTCACCCTGATCGATTCGGGCGAGGCCGACGGCATTCTCTATTACGTGCTGCCGTTCGTTCGCGGCGAGTCGCTGCGTCAGAAACTGGAGCGGGAACGACAACTCGGCGTGGAGGAATCACTATCGATAGCGCGGCAGGTTGCGAGCGCGCTCGATTACGCCCACCAGAAAGGCGTCGTTCATCGCGACATCAAGCCCGAGAACATCCTGCTTCACGAAGGCGAAGCGGTGCTCGCCGATTTCGGAATCGCGCTCGCGGTGAAGGAGGCGGGAGGAAATCGCCTTACCGAAACCGGTCTTTCTCTGGGAACACCGCAGTACATGAGTCCCGAGCAAGCGACTGGTGACCGCGCACTCGACAAGCGCAGCGACATATACTCGCTGGGCGCGGTGTTCTATGAAATGATCACTGGCGAGCCGCCCGTTACGGGGGCGACTGCACAGGCGATGATCGCAAAGCTTCTCACCGAGAGGCCAGTGAAGTTGCGCGTCGTGAGGCCGACGATCTCGACTGAGATGGAACGCGCAACGGATAAAGCCTTGTCGAAAGTGCCAGCTGACAGGTTCACGTCGGCGGGTGAGTTTGTGAGTGCTCTGTCAGTTGTTGCGCCAGAGCGCGCGGTGAGACCACCGCTCCGGCGAAACGCGTTGATTGCTGCGGGCGTTGTGGCCGCTGCGGCATCGGGTTTTGTGCTGTATATGGCGGGGCATGGATCGGGCGGTGTGAGCGAGCGCCAGGTGACTCTGCGCGACCGCGTTCAGGTCACCAGCACCGGCAACGTTTCCATCCCCACTGTTTCTGATGACGGTAAGATACTGGCGTACGCCGTCAGTGATTGCGGCAGCTCCGGGTGCCGGTATGCGGTAGAGGTACGCGACCTTGCTGACGGTGCAACGAGAAGACTGGTAAGTGGCTCGACCGCCATCTATGCTCTGGAAGTCAGTCCCGACCGGCGAAATCTGTTGGTACTGGGATCGATCAACGGCTCGTTCGGGTCGTTCATCGTGTCGCTGGTCGGTGGCGCACCGCGGTATCTGTCGACATTTGCTGCGCGTTTTTTCGCGAACGGAGACTCGCTGGTTCTCGGACGCTCTGCGTCGCGTACGCCGTTTACTTGGATGCTCACCAGTGGCACCGACGGAGTTCCTGTTGACAGTGTGAGAGTGGAAGGAGGCAGCGATAAAGCAGCCTTCTACTATGGCATTCCGAACAGCCGACGTTTTGTTCGTCAGTCGATGAAGGATGAGATCGTTCGGTTTGATGTCATCGATCGGGCTGGAAAAATATCGTCGTCTATTGCCTTGCCGAGAGGCGTCGATGGGGGTGCCTCGACCAGTGCGGACGCGTTGTGGATATTTGAGATTCTGAACGCCACGTCAGTGCGCAACATCATCCGGGTTCCTCTCGATGCGACGACGGGCAAGCTCGCCCAGCGTGGGGATACCGTCTACACGGGCAGATCGAGCAGCATGAGCGTGACCGGCGATGGGGGAAGCCTTGTCTACGACGAAGGGACCACCAGCCTCTCCGCCTGGGCTCTCCCATTCGCAGACATTGTTTCGAACAAGTTCACCGCTGACAAGCACCTCGTTACCGCTACCGGAGGCTTGCGTGGTTCTATCTCGCCGGACGGTGCCATCAGCGTTGTGGGCCGGGAGATGCCGCAGGGAAACTACGCGTTTTCTGTCGTGCCGTTCGGGGACGCAACCGAGATACCTGTCCCTGGTCTTCACAAGGGAGCAGCACCGCTTGATTCAACGACGTTGAAGATGATCGACATCAATGATTCGTCGACGGTGCTCTCGCTCTTCGACTACCGAACGAAGAAGTCCAGTGCGACCCGGGTGGTGAATGCGCTGGGGTTGCTGGATGTCAGCAGGGCGGCGGATGCGTGGGTGTGGATTCCAGCGGATGGCAGGTCAATCAACGTTCAGCGCGACAGTGACAGGATGCCGCGCAGCGTTCCGCTTCCGAAGTGGTACAGGAGTGTATTCTGGACGACTGGTTCTCCGGACGGAAAGATTGCCTTCGCGGGCTGGCACGCACCGGATGAGGATTCGCTCGGAGTGGGGATGTTCTCGATGGCTGACAACAAGTTCACCCATCTCTACGCGACCTTTGCCGAATTTGGTGCGGTGTACTGGCTGGAGGATGGGTCGCTCCTGGCTGCGATGAACGATACCCCGGAGTCGGAGACATTTTACCGGATCAGGGAGGGTGATGCACCGCGCCGGCTTGGAAGCACACCGCGGCTGATATCGTCGATCACAACTGTCTCGATGTCGGGTGACCTCAAGCGTGCGTTCATCGTGACGCGGGATGACCGGCGCGACGTGTGGGTCAGCAAGGTGACGCGGTAAAAGCAGCTCGCGCTGCCTTCAGGGCGTAGATGCGGGGCGCGACAAAACGAACGGAAGCGGCTTCATTGCCTGCTGGGAATCACGGAACCTCGCGACGAGAAATGAAAAGGGGTCGCCGGCTTTGCCGGCGACCCCTTTTGTTTGAGCAACGGGTTCTCTCGATAGCAGACCCCGCTCGCGTGCCTTAGCGCCCGTCGTTATCGGCGTCACCGGGCAGTGCGCGCTCGACGTGATGCCACCCGTCGCGTACGGCCGATTTTGCATCGTTCCACTCGAGCCGCGAATCTCCCTTCGTCTTGTCCCAGGCGCTCTCCAGATCGCCCTCGGCCTGGTCGAACGTGCGGCCAGCGTTCCTGCCCTTGCCATGGTAGCCGAGTCCGTACGCTGGAGCGTAATCATCCCACTTGTAGTCGGGGTTGTAGTAGTCGGCGTTCTTGTACTCGTTCTGCCAGTGAGCATCGTACTCGGTTGGATTCACTACCTCGGCGAGCGAGTCACCGGCTTTCGCGCCGGCGATGCCGCCGACAAGAGCGCCGATCAGGGATCCGACCGGACCCAGTGCGGCACCGATCAATGCGCCAGTCCCTGCACCTGTTGCGGCGCCAGTGCCGGCGCCGACTGAATGGTCTTTCTTCACATCGCTCATTCCTGCCTCCAGAAATCTTGGGAGCTCCGATAGTTTCGGAATACGTCGATTCGAAGTACGCGGAGCCGTGCTTCGCCTGTGTTAGTAGAAGGCAAGTACAGGGCCATGTTTGACGATAAAAGGTGAACTCCCGCGTCGCGCGACTGTTACAAACCCGCCTTTGTGGGCGCCGGTATTGTCGGTGCTCCCACGAGTGCGAACGCCTTGCTTTTATTCGGCAGCGTACACATCAATGAGATCATGGACAACATGCAGGCAATCATGCGCACCATCCTGGATGGCTACACGCTCCCGTTGCGAGGATATCACGGCGTTGTTCACTGGGCGCGCGTACTCGAGAACGGCCTTCGCGTTGCGGAAGTGCATGGCGCGGACGTCGAGGTGGTCACTTTGTTCGCGCTGTTCCATGACTCGCGCCGCGTGAACGAGCATCGTGACCCCGGACATGGGTTGCGCGGTGCCGAGCTTGCCCGATCACTTCGAGGGACGCTGGTTCATCTCGATGACAATCGTTTCGAAAGTTTGTTCGAAGCCTGTCGACTGCATACCGACGGACTCACCGACGCTGACCCCACTCTGCAGGCCTGCTGGGACGCCGACCGTCTCGACCTCGGCCGTGTTGGTGTCACTCCGGCAGCAGATAGACTTTGTACTGATGCAGGCCGGGACTTGATCAAGTGGGCAGATGAAAGAGCGGTGAGTGGTCATGAGCCCACGCACATCCTGTCGCTGTGGGGAGTCTAGGAGAGGGCCGTAAAACCGGGTTCTGCACTTCAATGGCGCGCTGAAAGAGAGGACCTCGCACGAAAGTGACTGGCATCAACGGGTAGAGATCATGCCGGTGGCTCGTTCAGGTGCCGTTAGCAGCAACCTCGTTCTCGGGAAACGTCTCGTTCACCCGGCGCTCGATCGAATCAACCTCGATACCGGCCTTTTTCAAGCGCGCGATACCTGAATCCAGCCGCGCCCGCTCGGTCTCCAGAAACCGCTCGTAAGGCGCGATTACCTCGAGCAGTTGTTGCTCGTATCGGGAGAGTTGCTCCTCGAATTTCGTTCGCAGCAGCACAGCCAGGTCGTCATTCAACTTCTCGATCTTTCCTTCGAAGTCCTGTATGAGTTGTCGTCGGCGCGCGGGAATGATTAGCCAGCCGGCAATCGCAAACACCGTCGCAGTCAGCACGCCGGTCACGTCGAGCGCAGCTGTCGTGAAGACGGTGACGAAGAGAGCGCCGAGTCCGAGGGCAAGAACGTTGACACCGAATGTCTGCGCCACGGCTGCCTTCACACTGTCCACGATACCGCGCGCTTCGGTGTCGGTGTCGAGCTCGCTCAACCTGCGCTCCACGGGTTCGCGCAATTTCGCGAACAGCTCCTCGCGGTTGTACTGGAACTCGCTGCCACCGTGCGGGGCGAGTGCGCCCGAACCCCGCAACCTCTCGGTATGCGCGTCGAGCTCGGCAAACACGCTGCTCCACAGCTTGAGGTTGCGCTGCACCGTCCAGTCCACCATCCGGTGCACTACGCCTTCGATCTGCTGCGGCGAATCCATCACGACTTCCGACTTGAAGCGATTCTCCACCGCGTCCTTGTTGCGGAGAAAGTTCGCGTTGCCGATGCGGATTGTACGCTCGAACCACGACCGTCCGCGCCGCTCCAGTTCATAGACGATGTTCTTCACTTCAACGAGGTATCGCTCGCTGTCACCGCGCATTTCCTTCGAGTATTCAGTGAGTTGCTCACGAATCGAAGCGAGAACGCGGGAATCTTCATGCACTACGCCGAGTCGCGTATCGAGCGAGGTGAGATTGGTGTCGAGGAGGTGACGGAGGACTCCCAGTGGCGAGAGCAGCTTGAGCCGAACCCGTTCGCCCTCGCGCAGCGTTTCGAGCACGTATCGCTCCAGTGCTGGATACTCGTTGCGTTCGTCGGGATTTGGAGCACTCGTCGTACTGGAATCGCCGCGTGGCGTACGTTCCGCCAGCCGGCCCTTCAGCGCTTGAAGGGCACTGATGAAGTAAAGAGTCGGCGAGGCAGCGCCAAGGCGTGTAGAGATTTCGTGAGTGAGGTATTCACGCACGCGGTCGAGTTGTTCATCGGAATTGCGACGATCGACGCCGTTGATGACGAACACCACCTTCTTGCCCCACTGGCGGATGTGGCCGAGGAAGTCGAGCTCGCTGGCGGTGAGGGGTTGAAGGAGGCTGGTTACGAAGAGGACGAGATCGGCGCGCGGAACGAACTCGCGGGTGATCTCTTCCTCCATACGTTCAATGGAATTGGTGCCAGGTGTATCGACAATGTCGAGGTCGCGCAGAACCTCGAGCGGATAGTGATAGAGCTGGGTGTCGGGAGCGATTGTTTCCGGTGGGCCGGGATCGCCGTACTTGAGGATCGATATTGCGCGAGTGGTAGGCAGGTCGCCCATCGCAAACACTTCATCGCCGAGGAGCGCGTTGATGAACGTGCTCTTGCCTGAGTTGTATTCGCCGACGACAACAAGGAGGAACAGCTCGTCCATCTCGTGGACGAGCGAAGCGAGCCGGTCGAGGTCAGCGCGCGGGCCGTCGGATTGGGCGAGTGCATCGCGAACTTCGAGAACCAGCTTGCGTTCGAGTCCGACGAGCTCGCCCTGCTGTCGGGTTAAGACAGGTTCCAAGTGCGCTCCTGTGAGGGGCCGAATGAACCATCCATGAGGCCAGAGTGCAAGTCTCGGGCTTCAGTGGACGTGGTCCCCGAAAACTGCAAAGGCCTTCGTCCCCTCTCATTTTACCTCTGGTTCCGTTCTAACCTCGGACGACTCGACCGTCGCGTCAATTATCCGCTGCCCCGAATAGTCGATCACCATCTTACGATTGCGGAAGAAATCGCTCCCGACAATCCACCCATCCGGCCCGAGAATCATACCGAACATCATCTGAAGCATCGGCGGCAGGATGCCTGCAGTGATCAGAAGCCGTCGCCCTCCGATCTCCGCACGAACGCGCCAGACATCGGTCTCGAACTGGCCAAACCCTGGATAGAAATCGCTTCGCCTTCCGATTGGGGTGAGACTTTCCACTACTGCGGCCGGCACATATGACAACGAGGCACCGCTGTCGACCACCGCTCGAACCGCTCCGGTTCGCGATCGACCTGTGACGACAGGCACTCCCATCATCAGCTCTATCGGAATCGCAATTCCATCAGGCGTGTGCTCGTTCGATGGCAGGATGCGAACTTGACGCGCACGCCAGTCGATCAGAACGCGGTTGCCTGCGAAGAAGTCGTGGCCCAATAGCCACTCGACCGGCCTGCCGATGTGCTCGCCAGCAGTATCGAGAATGGAGCTCATTGTACTCGATGGATTGAACACCTGTCCCGCGACGCGGTACTCCGATCCCCGTCCGATGCTCATTGGAGAACCAGTGTCCAGTATTGCTATCCGCCCACGTCCACCGCGAATCATCAGGTGTCCTCGGCGCACGACTAGCGGCCGGGTGGAATCATCGACAGGCGCTGGAGCTGGGGCGGGTTCGGCGAGCTTCGTCTGGAAAGCAGCGAGGTGAATCACCTTGCCATTGTGCGCGAGCGCGCCGCCGGCGATCGATGGAGAGTCGAGCCGCAGATCTTCGCCGAGCCCGATGGCGGGGAAAGACCTAGCGTCGAGTTTGAGGATCGACTCGAGCAGTTTTGCTGCCTCGTCCGATTCGGCAGCGCTGCTGGTGGATGTCCGGTTGGCGATTGCGTCGAGCGCGTAGCTCCGCAGGATCTTCGGCAGGTACGTGCGCAACGTGTCGGTGTTGTCGAACAACTCGAGCCCGGCGGCCGCGCCGTTGATGGCGAAGATGGCTCCAACCTGACCATCGGCCGGGGCGATTCCGGTGGTGTACTCTTCTATAGTAGCGTGGCGGCTCCGGTAGACATCCTGCATGGCGCTCGTAGGGGAGTTGTAACCGAGTTTGGAGGAGAGTTCGTCGATGTCTTCCCAGACGCTGCCCTGGTCGCTGTTTCTCAATCCCCGCGTGTTGAGGCTGGCCGAAACGGACCGTGCCTTCTTCGCCCGGGCGACGGAGAACATGATGTCCGGCGACTCGGCGAATTCGTGCGACTTGTAGCTCCAGCGTCCGCGCTCGACGCATGAGACCGGCAGGGGGAGGGTTGTTTTGCCGGGGGCGAGGACGGTGAGGTTGGAGATTCGGTTCTGCCGGGCGCCGAGTAGTTCTTCGCCGTCGATGATGAGGACCGGGATGTCGGTGAGGTTCTCGAGGGCGAGAGTGGGGACGCTTCCGCCTTCGGAGACCTCGGTGATCTTGGCCGAGCCGGCGCGGATGGCGCTGCCGAGGGGGGTGTAGAGTGCGGGTTGGACTTCTTCTTCGGAGAAGAGCGGGAAGACGGTGAGGTTGTGGCGGGCGATGCCTTGTCCGACGCGGATGCGTGGTGCGACTTCCCTGAGTGTTGTCATGTTGTCTCCGAAGGTTCGTTTGAATTGCTGGTGCCCAATATCGTGGGTGGGTCTGACAGGCTGAAAGACGGTCCCATGTTCAATCTTTACACTGCCTAGATGGAGGATAGTGGCCCATCTTGGCGTTGTCAAGTTGGCGGTGTTAGCTTCGGGGGAGGCACAATCACCATCCACCGGTAATCGGTCATGGCTGGCAGGAAATCGCAAAAGAAACCATATCACCGGGGCGAGCAGTTTCGGGAAGAGTTGGTGGATGAGGCCGTGCGGCAGGTGGAACCGCTTGGGATCGCGGGCCTGTCCACGCGGGAAGTCGCGCGCGCGTTAGGCGTCAGTCATGCTGCGCCGACGCATTACTTCTCTGACAAAGTGTCGCTTGCCGCAGCGGTCGCCGGCGCAGGGTTCGAGCGAATGCACGATGCAATTGCGAATGTCGTAGCGGACGCCAGGGACAAACCTGCCGAGCGTTTGCTTGGTGCGTGCGGGGCGTATGTGGAGTTTGCGCTCGGGCACAGGGGGTTATACCGCACCATGTACGCGGCGGAGCTGGCGGAGCGGTTGAATGAATCGTCGTCGGGCACTGACGGAGTGTTTTTCAATCTTTCTCAGCTCAAGGCCCGGGTGTTCAGCCAGTTCGTGGAGATCGTGAGGGAAGGTCAGGCAAGCGGCGCGTTTCGTCGCGGGCGTGCAGATGACCTCGCTCGGCTCGCGACCGCGGCGGGTCACGGACTCGCGCGCGAGTTCATCGATGAAGGACTGGGCTCGCGGATAGATCGAATCGCGCATGCGAGGCAGGTGTTCGGGCTCGTGTTGAGCGGACTCGAGGCGCGGTGATGAAGGTCTTCTATTCGGAGGATTACACTGCCGCGGCGGACGCCTTTGATACTACGAGGAAGTCGGGGTGGATTGCCGCGTCGCTCGCTTCGGATCCCATCGAAGGCGTCGAAGTGGTTGCGCCGATCCCGTTGAGTTTTGACGACGTCGCATCGGTGCATGATGCGGAGTATGTGAAAGCCGTGCAGTCTGGTGAGCCGAGGGGATTGGCACAGAGCCAGAATTTCTCCTGGGATCCGGGGATGTGGCGAATGGTTACCGCGTCGAATGGTGGTGTAGTCGCCGCAGCGCGTGCAGCGGTGACGGATGGAGTTGCCGGATCATTGTCGAGCGGGTTGCATCATGCGCGCGCGGAGCGCGGTGCGTCGCTTTGCACATTCAACGGGTTGGTGATTGCGGCGAAGGCGATGCTCGACGAAGGCGTTGAGAGTGTGCTGATACTCGACCTCGATGCGCACTGTGGTGGCGGGACGCATGCCATGATTCGGGATGATGCGCGTATTCGGCAGGTCGATGTGGCGGTGAGTGCCATCGATCGTTATGAGGCGACCGGTTGTAACTCGCTCGATATCGTGAGGCTGGCCGGTGAGTATCTCGGGACTCTCGAGCAGCGGTTGGCTGGGCTGGATCGGGATGGGTGGGTGCCTGGATTGTGTCTGTACAATGCGGGGATGGACCCGGAGGAGCGATGCCTGCTCGGCGGACTGGATGGGATTACTGCGGAGATGCTGAGTGAGAGGGAGCGGATGGTTTTCGAGTGGGCTCAGGGGCGGGGGGTGCCGGCCGCGTTTGTGCTGGCGGGTGGGTATTTCGGGGGTGATCTGAGCGAGGGCGACGTCACGGGGTTGCATCGGTTGACGATTCGGGCTGCCAGTCGAATTGAGCGGGAGGTTCGGGATATCCGATAGGCCGAGGCGAGTGCTTATCGGTTATAGATATCTCTTCGGTGCCCGATCGCTACGACCAGCACGATCAATAGTCGGTCCTGAATCGAGTAGAGAATTCTGTAGTCGCCCGCTCGAATTCGATAAAGGGCGTGTTCGTCCTGCAACTTCTTGGCGCCGGGCGGTCTCGGATTCAGTGCGAGCAGATCAATCTTGTGCGCGAGTCTCAGTTGCGTCGGCCTGTCGAGTTTACTGAAGGCCTTCGCGGCTGAAGCCGCGAACTCAATCTCACACGATTCTGCTACCATCTCCGATTAAGCCAAATGTGCGGGATAGGCGCAGAAGACATCACACGGAGAGACCTAAATCCTTCTTGAGCTTGTTCCAGCGTATGCGAGGCGCCTTTTCTTCCAGGGCGGCACGAGCTTCGTCAAGGTCCATTCTCTTCTCCAAATGTTCGATGAGTCGAAGATCTTCGACAGGGACGATTGCCGCGACATCCTTTCCGTGCCTATGAAGCAGAATTCGCTCACCGCCGAAAGCAACCTTGTTGAGGACATCGGCGAACTGGAGGCGAGCCTCGCTGGCGGGAATTCGAGTCACTGGTGGGTCCGTTTAAGGTATTGTACAATATGTATGAAATGTATCGTTCGTACAACTCGGCCGACGAACTTATTGGCGATCTTAGCGACATCGGCCATGACCTTGCAAATCTCAAGGGCGGCGGCGCGTGCGGCCAGAATTTCGACGATCCATCCATCGGCGCCAAGGACGAATAGCTCCGACAAATTGCGTGAGAGCCTTGTTGGATGTATATTGGATGCAAAACGCATCCGGACAAACAATGGCTACTCTGACGATCAAGAACCTCCCCGATTCTGTCTATGCCAGACTGAAGGCGCTAGCTGCGGAACGCCGCCGAAGCATCAACAGTGAGGCAATCCTGGCTGTAGAGAGAGCCGTGCTGGGCGATAAAGATCGGAGCCCTCAGGATATTCTGGCCGAGCTTCGGAATGCGAGGAATCGGATGCAAGGCGTATTCGTAACCGATTCCTCTCTCCAGAAGGCGCGCAACCGCGGGCGCGCGTGATCGTCGCGGACGTCAATCTCGTCGCGTATCTCGTACTACCCGGAGAGCGAACTCACCAGGCGGAAGCTGTGCTGGAGAGTGATCCCGTCTGGGCGGTGCCGATGCTTTGGACGAGCGAGATGCGAAGTGTCCTCAGCCAATACGTGCGCGCCGGCCAGTTGTCCCTTGTTCAGGCCTCGGCGGCGATGGACCGCGCGGCGAGCCTCATCAGGGGACGGGAAGCCCAGGTGGAAACCCGGGATGTTCTAGCGCTGGCAAAAAGTTCGGGATGTTCCAGCTACGACTGTGAGTACGTGTCGCTTGCTGCGGCCCTTGGTGTATCGCTGGTCACATCGGACAAGGCGGTATTGCGCGCCTTTCCACGCGTGGCGGTTTCGCTCGAGGCCTTCGAGGCCTGACCGGATTCTTCCAGGCGTCCTGACTCATCATACCCTGACAAAGAAAAGCTTTTGGCGCGGCAGGGTTCTTGAGGGAGGAGACTTGAACCGACGGTCAAATGTGGAGATACCAGTGAAATCGAAATCAAGAATGTGGTCAGGGCGTAGTTCGCTCGCGTTTGTCACCCTGCTCGGCGTGGTGTCGCTCAGCGGCTGTTTCGGATTCCTGGGCGGAAGCGGCGACTCGAGGGATTATCAGATCACGACGAACAGCAGCGTCTACCGACGAGGAAACACGGGCGAGGCGAGCATCAAGAACGTGACTGACAAGACGCTCGAGTACAATCTCTGCCAGCGCCGGCTGGAGCGACAGCGGAACGATTCCTGGATTGTAGCGTTCGAGTGGCCAACCGCAGGGGGCGCCTGCACGACTGAGATCAGGCCTCTTTCTAAGGGCCAGTCAGTCAACACGCTGTTCGAGATCCCGACCGGAGTTCCGACGGGCAGGTACCGCGTGGTGTTCACTGCTCTGCGGAACGCGGATGGAAAAACCGTGTCGACTGACGCGGCGGCGACTGAGGTGTTCGAGGTTCAGTGAACTAACCGCCGGGGTTAACAGACATATTAGGCAAATGAATCGCGCATTCGCCCTCCTTCTCCTTGCTGCCACCACGTCACTCGGCGCACAGGCGCCCTTGAGTGCTGCGCAGATGTCACGCATCGACTCCATTTTTGCTCCATACGCCGCGCTCGATGTGCCCGGCTGCGCACTCGGAGTGAGCAGGCACGACAGTGTGATCCTTGAGCGGGCGTGGGGAAGTGCGGATCTCGAACATTCTGTCGCGATAACTCCCGCGACTATTTTCGAGGCCGGCTCTGTTTCGAAGCAGTTTACCGCCGCAGCGATCTTTCGTCTCGCGCAGCAGGGGAAGCTTTCACTCGATTCCAGCGTGCGGAAGTATCTGCCGGAGCTTCCTGCATATACGACGCCGATAACTCTGCGGCACATGATCCATCACACCAGCGGCCTTCGCGACTGGGGAACGGTGATGGCAATCGCCGGCTGGCCGCGCGGAACCCGCACGTACACGCAGGCGCACGTGCTCGAAATCGTGGCTCGCCAGACTGCCCTCAATTTTCCTGTAGGCGCTGAGTATCAGTACAGCAACTCCAATTACAATCTGCTGGCGATGATCGCGGAGCGAGTTAGTGGAAAGACACTCGCCGAGTTTACGCGAACCGAGATCTTCGAGCCTCTGGGCATGACGAGTACTGGCTGGCGTGACGATTACACGCGGATAGTCAAAGGCAGGGCGCAGGGATATTCGGGGACGGGCAAGCAGTGGCGGCTCGACATGCCATTCGAGAACGTCTATGGTAACAGCAGCCTTCTCACCACCGTCGGTGATCTGCTCAAGTGGAGCGCAAACTTCGCGTCGCATCGTGTTGGCGGTGAGGATTTCGTTGCAATGCAGCTCCAACCCGGGAAGCTCTCGACGGGCCGGCCGATTGCGTATGCCGGTGGCGTAGTAGTAGGGTCTGCCGGCGGCACGCTCGAGATCGTCCATGACGGGGCGACCGCTGGCTACAGAGCTTTTCTGGCGAGGTATCCTGATGCGGGATATTCCGTCGCGATGTTGTGCAACGCTGGCAATGTTGACGCTCGCGCGCTCGGCAGCTCTGTCGTGGAGGTGGTCGTGCCGTTGTGGAGTCGGCCAAAGCCCGCGCAGTCCGATCAGACTGGATTGATACTGCCGGACCAAAACCTCACGCCCATCCTGGGGGCTTACGCCCATGTGAGAACTGACGAGCCTCTCAATCTGGTACTCGAGAAAGGGCGGCTTCGTATTAAGGAAGGACCGCCGCTTGTCGCTGTTTCAGAAACTCACTTCACGATGCCAGGCGGGCGGACTCACCTGGTGTTCGATGCCGGGCCAGAGGGAAAGCGAGGTCGTTTTCGGGTGTGGGCAGATGGTGACACAACCGAGTATCGACCAGTCGGACCGCCTGTGGGGAGCGACCGGTCTGCCGACTTCGCGGGCGAGTATTACTCGGCAGAAACAGACGCGAAGCTTTTCATTCTGGCAGAGAAGGGCGAAGTGATAATGTTCAATAGGCCGACCGATCGTACGGCGCTAAAGCCGGTGTATGCGGACGGGTTTATTTCGCCGTGGGGATCCGTCTTCAGGTTCACGCGAAAGAACGGTAAGGTGGATGGATTCTCAGTCACTTCTGGCCGCGTGAGAAACCTGAGATTCGATAAAAAGACCTGATTCGAGCGCGTATCAAAACCGCAGATCAGTACGCGCACGAGGTGTGCTCGCTCTGGTTCAGGGGCTGATTCGGCTCATCGCAGCGAAGAGGTAAGTGAGATTCGCGGTTCCGTCCATGATCGGCTCGTTGGTTGAGTAGTCGCCGATGTCGTCGTGGTAAACGATGAAGCCCGTGTTGAAAGGGGCGTACTCATCGGGTTCGTGGAGGTTGATACCGCGAAGGTTTTTGTAGATGGAGCTGTACACCGGCCCGTCGAGCATGCCGCCTGTGAGCTGGAGCTTCATCTTCGTTGGAATCACTGCGTGTGGGTCGCGCGCGAAGTTTCCGTTGCCCGGAAGGCCGATGATCATGGAGACTCCCCACGGATTTGCGCCCAGCAGCCAGTCGAGTGCGGCGGCTTCGTATTCGCGGAAGCGGTTGTCGCCCGTCATGCGGCGGTAGAGGTAGGCCTGAGTCGCGAAGCTGGCGATGAGGTTACTCGAGCACCAGATGAACGGGACGCCGATGCGGAAGCCGTTGTCGGCGCGTTTCGTTACCGCCTCGAGACCTCTTCTATAGTAGCGGGCCATCTCTGCCTTCTGGGCTGGTGATCCGTTGCGCCACAGTTCGTAGTGCCCGTTGTTGTGCCATGGGTACCACTGGTAGTGATTGGCCGTGTCCTTTCCCATCCATGGAGTGACCGGTTCGCTGCGCGCGTGTGCGAGTGCGTCGGTGATGAATTGTCTTTCACTGGTGGCTGCAGCGAGTGAGGCGGCGCCGAGCTCCATGTCGTCGTGCCAGTTGTCCTCTTCGTAGAAGTAGGGGGAGCGTGCCGGTGCCGTCTGGCAGACACCTGGGTAGAGTTTGCCGAGTCTGTATGCGGCGAGTGCTCTTGTAGTGAGGAGCTGAGCGAACGAAGGGTCTGACTTTGCGAAGATCGTAGCAGCGGTAGCGAAGGCAGATGCGTACTTGCCGGCCGTGGAGGCATATCCTGTCGAGCGGTTTTTTGCGCTGATCAGTCCCTGCGGTTTGCCAGTGCATGGATAGACCGGGCGGTCTTTTCCTTTTCCCCAGCCGTAGTCAGACGAATCGTTCCAGGGGACGTCGAAGTACATGTGGTCGCGATCGTCGGCGAGCTGGTTGAACATGTCGCTGCCGCCGGGATACATGCGGAGGAGCCAGTCAAGACCGTGCTTTGCTTCGTCGAGGACGTCGGGAATCCCATTGGCGCCGGGCAGCCCGCGTGCGTCGAAGTGATCGCCGAATGCATTTGGGTTGTCGCGATAGGCCATGAGCATCACGAACGTCGCATTGGCCGAGGTGGTGACGTACTGGAGGTAATCGGAGGCGTCGGCCCAGCCGCCAGATACGTTGATAAATTCGTCGGTGCGTGTGGGGTGGTCGACAATTCGACCGTCGAATTTGTGAATGGAGTCCTTGATGATTGTGCTGAAGCCTGAGCGTTGTTGCCGCATGTAGACCAGCAGTGTGTCGGCGGCGCCGTTGTAGGCGGAGTTGCTGATGACGACGGGTGGTGATGCGGTGCCGTTGGCGACGATTGTATAGCGGCCGGGCTTTTTGAAAGAGGAAAAGTTTAGGCGATGGGTGGAGGCGCAGGCGGCGAACGATCCGGAGGGAATTGCTTTGTGCGGGCCGAACACCGTGCGGCCTTCGGAGTCTTGAAGGGTAAACGTGGAGATGGTGGTGGGTTGGAGGGAGCAGGCGATTGCCGTTTTGGGACTGGTGGGGAGGTAGCCGAGCTGGTTGATGCGGATCCAGGTTTGTGGTTGTGCGTGGAGGGGTGTGGTTGCCGCTGCGACTCCGGTGACGGCGATGAGAGCTTTGAGGGCGAGGGCGGCGATTCCCGGTATGCGCATCGTGGTGGGATTCTGCGTGTTGTTATGGAAGTGAATCGAGGACGCGGCGTTTGCCGAATGCGTCGATGTTGAACGAGACGGCGCGTCGTTTGCCGGCGACGGCTCCGCGGACAACTGCGAGGGCGTCGTAGTAGTCCAGGTATTTGAATGATGAGATGTTGCCGCCCACGAATTCGTATTTCGTGACTGCGTCGCGCCAGCGATCACGTTCGTTGGAGACGTCCACGGAGATGTAGGGCTGGAAATCTTCGGCATCTTCCCAGTTTTCAGCGTACCAGACGCCTCGAATTCCGCGATGTGCGGGAGTTCCGGTGACGACGCCTTCGAGTGATGCGAGGAGAACTGCGTCCTGGACGATGAGGCTCGTGTTGGAGTGGTCCTTGTGGATGCTTTTCTGCCAGTGTGTAATGATGAACGAAGGCTTCACCTGGCGGATGACGTTGGCGACGTAGCGGCGAGTGGCTTCGTCGTTTGCGATTTCGCCGTCTCTGTAGGGAGCGAAGATGGTTTCGGCGCCGAGCACGGAGTCGGCGGCGAGGGCTTCTCTCCTTTTCTGGATGGCGTAGACGGAAGGAGAGAGTTTAGGGTTGCCGCCTTCGCCGAGTGTCATGTGGAGAATGACGATGCGGTCGCCGAGGGTGTGCTGTTTGAGGAGGAGTTGGCCTGCGGTGAGTTCCATGTCGCCCGCGTGGGCGCCGATGGCGAGTATGGTGCGTTGCTGTTGTTGAGCTTGGGCGGAGGACGCGCCGAGGATGAGGAGGGCGCAGAAGAGTGCGGATGGGGTGCGCATTGCCGGATAAGATATCCGGCGATTGAGGGTTGGCTAGAATTGCGTTGTCAGTCGGGTGTTGTATGATGGAATTGCCGGCCCAACCGGTGCCGGCACAACCTTTTGAAGGAGGTGCCTATTTCAGATATCTCGTTGATACTCAGGGCGGCGGAGTTTGCCGCGCACCGGCATCGTGAACAGCGCAGGAAGGGGAGCAGTCAGCGCCCTTACATAGGGCATTGCATCGAGGTCGCTAGGATCATTTCGGAAGTGGGCAACGTGGATGATGCGAACATTCTGGCCGCCGCCCTGCTGCATGACACCGTTGAGGACACAGCGACTACGTCTGAGGAGATAGCGGCTGAGTTCGGGGCTGAGGTTCAGCGGCTTGTGGCTGAGGTAACGGATGACAAGGGGTTGGTGAAGCAGGCTCGGAAGGATGCGCAGGTGGCGCACGCTCCGCACCTGTCTCCTGGCGCGAAGATCATCAAGCTTGCTGACAAGATCAGCAACGTGCGGGAGATAGGGGTGGATCCTCCGGTGGATTGGACTGATGTGCGGCGGGCCAAGTATTTCGATTGGGCGGAGCGGGTGGTCACAGCGATGGGCCGCGTGAATCCCGAGCTGGAGGCGCTTTTTGGAAAGACCGTGAACAGTGTTCGGGGAAACCGGGACAGGTCAGGCAGTCACTAGGAAGGCTCGAGAATCCTCTGCGCGGATGAGAACTGGGGAGGGTGGGGAGGGCGAAGGCTGACAACTGTCCCTCCCGTTTCAAAGTCCAGCCACACATCATAGTCGTCCTGCTGAGAAATCACGAAGCCGTGCCCTCTTGCTGGCATCCATCCAGGTCCGTCGTATCCATTGCCAGCTGCACCCAGGTCCAGTCGCTGATGATCTGATATGAAACGCACTGTAGAGCCCTCGGCATCCAGTCGGTATTCGAGCCAATCGCATGGCAACGGAATACCGCGGGTACCGTGAACGATGGCAAAATCCTCGAAGGCACCGTTCCGAGCCATGTTCAGGCCGCGACAGATCAAGTAGCCCGCAACCCTTTCCAGCTCCGTGTGGTTTTCGCACTCCATCACGACGAGGTCTTCGTTGCCGCACCCGCGCACATCGGGAAATCTCACGAACACCGAAGCAATGCAGACCACGAAGTCGGCCTTCCATACCCTGTGAAGCGCCTTTCGTCTGGCGATCACATTAAATGATTTGATTCTGAGATATCTGATGTAGTTGCGGTTGCAGGTCCTCCTTGAAGATGGTTTGCGCATTGTCGCTTGTTCCCGATGCATCATGGTACTCCCTGGCACTGACAATCGGCAAAGCGACCCAGCCTGGGGCTGCCGGTTACTTGCACCAATTATCCGCTGCCGACATCCATCGATCGCGCCGAGTATCATGCCGAACATCACCTAAAGCCATTGCGGGCCTGTCACATCTCAACACTGAGTTGATTTGTAAATCCTGATTGGGATTCCTGTTGCGAGTCTTGAGATCATACACACACTGACCCACGCAGCCGCGGAAGCCCGTTGGCAAGCGAGCGGGATCGTCCCATACCAGAGCCTGCTCAAGGTATTTCTTGCGGATCGCGTCTCGGGAGAGCGCGGGTGAAAACGTCGGCAGGAGGCCAATTGAACCTGGTTTATTAAGGCTGCCTTTGAGAAGAGCCATGCGTCCCTCCCTTATTGAAGGCAGCAAACGCAAGGTTCCCCGCGTTAAACGGCTAAATCAGGCCGAGCGCATTGTCGTTCGTCGGTGATACGTTTGTCGGCCTGACGTAACCGACTCCACAGCCGATGCCCAAACGCGAACCCAAGCTCCAGCGCTGGACCGACCTCCTCGCCGCTCTTCTCCGGTATCACTACCCGGCGACCTTCGAGGAGCTCGCCCGCGACATCCCCGCATACTCCAGCGAAACCAAAAAGAAAGACGCCGTCATGCGCATGTTCGAACGCGACAAGGACGAGCTCCGCTCTTTCGGTATCGCGATCGAAACCATCCTGCTGGATGAAGGCGAAACCTCCGGCTACAAGCTCGACCGCAAGACTTTCTACCTCCCGTACCTCGCCCTCTCCGCTGCGGGCGGCAAGCCTGCATCGCAGCCCCGAAAACTCGACAAGTTCGGCTATCGAGCATTGGCGACACTGGTCGTCGAGCCCGATGAGCTGACGATCATCGCCGCCGCGGCAGCCCGCGTCAAAGCCCTCGGCGACCCCGTCCTCGCCGAAGACGCCGGCTCGGCCATGCGGAAACTCGCGTTCGATCTTGCTCTGCCGGCAACGCCGGAATACGACGAGCCGATCGAGGCCTATTCGATTATGGAAACCGCTTCGCCGATGTACCGCACGTCCGTCACGGCGCCCGCGCCCGCGCAGAATGTCTTCGAGTTGCTGAACGACGCACTGATTCGCAGAAAGCGCGTGACGTTCGACTACCACAGCATGGGCTCAGACCAGACCGCCCGGCGCAATGCCGAACCGTATGGCCTCGTCTTCCTCAGCTCACATTGGTACCTGGCAACAAACGATCTCGACAAGCACGAGCTCCGCAACTTCCGTCTCAATCGCATTTCCGGTTTAATCGTCAATGCCGCGCGGTCGCAATCGCCGGACTACGACATCCCCGAAAACTTCAACCTCCGCGAACACGCGCACTCCAGAAAGGCCTGGGAACTGGGTGACGACGCAGGCGAGGACGCAGTGGTTGACTTCCACAATCCCACCGGCGCCGCAAAAGCTGCTGCACGACTCGGGCTGGCGATCGAAGGAGGCAGCGACCGCCGCAAGTTCACGATCCGAAGAATCGACTCGTTCGCGCGATGGCTGTTGTCGTTCGGAGGAGAAGCAGTTCCGGTGTCACCGCCATCGCTGGTTTCGGAATTCAACAGCCAGATCGAGAACGCACAGCAGATTTACGGAGCCGGCGAATGACTGACACTGCCGCGAAGCAGCTCCGCCGAATCCTCCAGGTGATCCCCGAAATCGCCGATGGCAACGAGCACGCACTCGGCAAAGTCGCAAAGAAGGCAGGTATAGGTGAGGCGGTGCTCATCGCCGATCTCAAATCGCTCGCCGACAGGCAGGGCGGTCCGGGTGGGTTCGTCGAAGGAATGCAGATCTACATCACACCCGGCACTGTGTCGGTAACGTCAGACCTGTTTCTCAGACCGATGGGCTTGACTGTCGCCGAACTTTCTGCGCTCGAGCTCGGCCTCGCCATTCTCCGCTCCGAACGCCCACCCGACGAAACGCACGCGATTGAGCGCGCACGCACGCGGCTCCGGAAGATGATCAAGTCGCTTCCGGCGGATCACGACACTATAGAGAGGCGATTCGTCGAGATTGCCCCGACTCATGACCTTCCTCATATCGACGAGCTGCGAAAGGCGCTGCGCGATCACAAGAAGGTGCGCATCACCTACCGCCGGGGCGGCGCGCACGACGCGACGGATCGCGTGGTGCGGCTCTACGCGATAATGCCCGCGAGCGGAATGTGGTACGCGATCGCCTGGTGCGAAGAGAGCGATGGGCTCCGCGTTTTCAGAATGGACCGCGTCGAGAATGTCTCGACACTCGCGGACCGCTACGAGATCCCTTCAACCTTTTCGGTCTCGGAAACGATGCGTAACGGGAAGGGTCTCAAGGCAGACTCAGCGCCGACGGGGATGAAGGTGCGGTACTCGGCGAAAATCGCACGATGGATTGCTGAGCGTGAGGGAGTGCCACTGGATGCGGATGGGTCGCTGACGATGGAGCATCCACTCGCCGATGCGGAATGGGGAATTCGTCACGTGTTGCAGTACGGCGCTGATGCGGAGATAGTCGAACCGCCGGAGCTTCGCGCCGAGATAATAAAGAGGCTTGGCGCCCTCTCGGCCTGACTGTCAGACCCCCCTCCTAACTTGCCTCCAGTTCACCACACGGAGGCAACTTTGAAGTCCAGTGTCATTCTCGATTACCAGCTCGCGACGGGCAGGGCGGGCTACGTGGTCCGCGCGCTTCTCAAGTTCGAGGGCGATGATGTCCAGTCGAACCGCAATGTCCCGCTCGATCTCTCGCTCGTCCTGGACCGATCGGGTTCAATGAGCGGCGACAAGATCCGCTGTGCAAGGGAAGCTGCCGCGCTTCTCGTCCGGCGGCTGCGGCCGAGTGATGTGGTGAGCGTCGTTGCGTTCGATGGCGAGGTTCAGACGGTAGCCGAACCGGCCACCGGAATGGCTCAAGCGGGGTTGCCGGATGCGATCGAACAAATTGAGGTCGGAGGCAGCACCAACCTGAGCGGTGGCTGGCTGCGCGGACGTACGCTTGTCAGTCAGGTCACTAATGCCGCGCACGAAGCAAAATCGCCCGTAAAGCGCGTGATTCTCCTCACCGATGGCCAGGCAAACGTGGGCGTCATGGATCCGGACAAGCTTCGCGAACTTTGCGCGCGTGCGCTCGAGGACGGAGTGACGACGTCCACCATCGGCTTCGGCGCGGATTATGACGAGGATCTGCTCCGCGCCATGGCTGACGCGGGTGGCGGGCATAGCTACTACATCGAAAATCCCGATCAGGCGCCTGGGGTGTTCGAGGAGGAGATCGAAGGATTGCTCAGTCTCGCTGCCCAGAACATCGAGGTGAAGGTGCAGCCGACGGAGTTCGTCGAGGTGGTCAACATCCACAACAATTATGCGTCACACGCCGGTGCTTACGGCATCACAGTAGATATCGGTGACCTGTATGCGCGCGACCCTCAGTCGCTCCTCATCGAATTCTTTGCGCCGGGTCTCGACACGCCTGGCAGCCGCAATATCGCTGAGTTGATTGTGACTGCCGATGTTATGAATGCGGATGGTGGTATCGAGCATCAGGAGATGCGCATTCCGGTGTCTGCCACGTTGTCGGGCGAAGGAATGGACGAGCCGGAAATTCGGCGGACGCAGGTTCTGCTCAATGCAGCGAAGGCGAGGGAAGAGGCGCGCGTTCGCGGGCGACGCGGTGATTTTGACGGGGCGGCCGAGGTCCTCAGGGTGGCGGAGGCCGCGTGCCTGGATGCTCCCGGGATGGAAGAGCAGGCGGGGGATCTGGATGCGATGGCGTCAAAGTATTCGGCGCGAAAGATTTCTGCGGCGGACGAGAAGTATCTCTTTCAGCGTGCGTACAACGCTCGGCGGGGGAAGGCGATGTACGAGGAGAAGATTTCGCGGAGCCGCCGAGAGGAGCCGAAGTGACTGGAGAAGGTGAGTCGGGCGATTGTGCAAAGCTGCTTGCCGACGGGCACCACGAGGAGCTTTACGCAAGAATCATGAAGGACCATGGAGCCGAAAAATCCACCAGAGGGGCGAAGGTGTTGCGTGCTGCGCTGAAACTGGGCGACGACGGGAAACCCGAGCCATAAGGGTCATTACCAATCTGCTCGATCAAAGTTCAGCCGCGAACGAACGGTGCACTCGGTAGCACAGCTTGCTGTAAATAGCACAACTGTGCTACTGAGGAGATAATGATGGAAGGAGTCAACTCCAGACTCTGTACGCTGAGTCACACGCAGTCGATTAGCTCGCGTACTCCTTCGCCCAGCAAACCGTATTCACCAGGTTCATTCGTGCCAGGTCATTGCACACCACGTCGAGCAACGCAGGCGAGCAGAACACTACCGACAAACACCTCGCTCTCGACAGCGCGACGTTCAACCTGTTTTTCGAGAAGAGAATGTTCCTCACCCGATGCAAATGCGACGAACCGATCGCGCGCGCTGTTGCAATAGTAGAGGTAATCGCGAAGCCGGACTGTCAGCATCGAATCATCACCGAGCACGACGTAAGCGTGCGATGGGCGCGTTCCCTGAATCAGTGCAACGAGCTCGGAATAGATGCACAACTGCACCACGTGCTTGGGCCTGGCAGTGCGGGCGAGCTTCGTATCCGCAACCTCGTACGAGTAGTCGCCGAGTTAAGACGGTGTATCAACCTTGAGGAGGAAATCAGAGTAGCCGTGCCATCCGGGTGCGGTGAGCGCACCCTGATAGATCACGTCCGCCCCACTCCTCATGGCCGCCCTCGTACGCTCGGCTAAACTATCAACTGATTCTTCGTCGCTGCTCCGCACGATCTCGACGATGCTTCTGCCCTGAGAGCGTAAGGTCTCGAGGTAGGCACGCTCGTGCTCCATCCCTTTTTCCTTCAGGATGTCGAGGTATTCGTCGTCGCCGCTCGGGCCTCGCTCAAGCCCACCACCCAGCACTTCAATGTCGAGAGCGGTCGCGTGAGTGCAGCCGAGGAAGGCGAGGAGATCGCTGGCTGAATAGAGCGGCTTGGAGTTCTGAAGCTTCATCGGCGAAGGAATCTCGGGGGAGTCGCCCAAATTAACATCGTCCAATGACAACGGCTGCTTGCAAATGAGCTTTGGTTTGCCCGCGACACGCAAACGGCTACATTAGCAAGGATGCGACTCCCGCGCCTTCCCTTTATCCGCTCACTGGCGGCCCTTGCGATTGCAATTGCATCGCCGGGCCTCGACGTGAGTCATGGATTGGCGCACGATCATGATCATGACGCTCCAGGTCAGGCAGTAGCGCATCATGACAGATCTGATGATGACAGCGAGGCGCTGCACGTCGAGGATCTCTCTCCAGATCACGCGCACCAGACCGTTTCCGAAGCGCTCGGAGTTCGACCCGTCATCGCTGATGTGATTGCGACGCCCACTCCGAATGCAGCTGAAGTCATCGGAGTCACTTCAGCCGAGCCGGCGTTGCCGGGGTCAGGTTCCACACCTTCTGAACTCCGTTCTACAGGCCCGCCCCCAAGCCTTCGCGCCCCGCCCCGCAGCTGAGATTCAGACCGGTGCCTTTTGCATCGGTCCCACTGTGTGCTGAGCGTTCGAACGGCTTCCGCCCGTTCGAACCAATCTTACGCTGACAACTCAGCCACTTCACAAATCCGCCTTGCGTTAACCACGCCGCGGATTGAATCAAGGGCGAAGAAATTGAGAACGTATATAGTATCCATCGTAGCGATGGCAGCGCTGAGCTGCGCTGCCTTTCCGGCCGCACTGCAATCGCAGCAAATCCAACTGTCACTCGATCGGGCCAAAACGATGGCGCGGCAATCGAGTCCAGACTTGAGAGCGGCGCGAGAAGCAGCAGAGGCCGCCCGAGGCCGGGAAATTCAAGCTGATGCGCAGCTCAACCCATCGTTCTTCTACTCCACCGAGCGCACTTCCGGACAGGGCGAGGCAAACCGCCAGCATATCGCCGGAATCGAGCAGCCAGTTGAGATCGGCGGGCAACGGGGAGCACGGCGATCCGCCGCATCTTTCCGGAGACAGGCAGCCGAGGCGCGAATAGATGCATCGCAAGCCTCGCTCGACTTCGAAGTGACAAACGCATATGCAAATGCAATCGCCGCCGACAGACGAGCTGCTCTCACGAGTCAGGCAGCAATAGCGTTTTCCCAAGCCGGCCGCGTGAGCGAACAACGCCTGGCTGCGGGTGACATCTCCGTCTACGCAGACAGAAGACTGAAGCTCGAGGCAGCGCGTTACGCCGCTCTCGAGGCAGAAACGAACCTTTCACGGCGAGCCGCAAATGTCGCGTTATCGGCGCTCGTTTCTCCGTCATCTGATTCCATCCGGCTTCTGTCGTTCATTCTCACTGACTCGGTGCCTGCTGCGGTTCCGCGCCTGGATGTCGAACAGTTGATGGCCGCTGCACTTCAGAACCGATCAGACTTCAGAGTGGCGACACTCGAACTCGACGCTTTCGAGGCAGAGAAGCGGGTAGCCTCGCTCGACCGATACCCTACACCCGTAATATCCGCCGGTTACAAGACTGAAAGCTCTGCCGGCATGGCTGGTTCACTGAACGGATTCACCGCAGGCGTCGCTCTGCCAATCCCTCTTTTCGACAGACGCAGGGGTTCCATTCAGGCCGCGTCCGCCGAGGCTCGCAGGGCAGAAGCAGAACGAGAGAGTCTACGGCGGCGAATAGCCCGTGATGTCATCGAGACATACGATGCCCTCTCGGCCGTTGAACAACAGCGTGCTATTCTCGCACCGCAATTAGGAGTTCCTGCACGGGCCGCGCTCCGTTCCGCACAGATCGCGTATTCCGAGGGGGAGATCACGCTGCTGGAATGGCTCGATGCAGTTCGCGCCTATCACGAGGCCGAGTCGAGCTATGCGAATCTTGTTGCGGAGGTCTTGATCCGGCGCGCCGCACTCGAGCGGGCTGTGTCTGCTTCGCTCACGTCATTGATGGTTCCACCAACAAGTCCGGGCAGCGCCCGTGGTTCGGAAATGGAGAAAGACCAATGAAAAGAATCATCAAGGCGCGAATGATCGGCTTGCGGACGGTGTTGCTGATGAGTGCGCTCGTCGCGCTGGCGTGCTCCCGATCAAGTGATGCCGATTCGGCGCCAGAGCCAGCGGGTGGTGCCATCACACTGTGGACTGACAGCACCGAGCTGTTCATGGAGCACCCCGCGCTGATCGTAGGTGCTTCTGAAAAGTTTGCTGTTCACCTCACCGACATGACTGATTTTGCGCCACTCCGATCCGGAAAAATTACTCTGATCTTCAAGCCCCGAGATGGCAGTGCGCCACTCGTGGTCACGCAGGATACTCCTCGAGCGCCCGGCATCTACGGACCGGCGCCTGTCTTCAGCCGGCCAGGCATCTACGATTTGACTTTACTCGTGGCCAGTCCGCAGGCGCGAGACAGCATTGTCGTACCCGGACTTCGTGTCCATGCAACGGCGAAAGATGCCCCTCTCGAACAGGAAGGCGGGGACGCTGGCGTCAGCTTCCTCAAGGAGCAACAGTGGAAGACGCCTGGTTTCAAGACCGCGTTCGCAACCAGTGGTGAGTTGTTCGCATCGTTCGATGCGACCGGAGTTATCGAAGCAGCACCGGGGCGGCTCGCCGAGGTTACCGCTCCGCTGGCAGGATTGGTGGACGCTGCGAGTGTGTCCCGCTCCCCTTCCACAGGACAGCGGGTACGGCGTGGTGAGATACTGGCGTACATGACTCCGTCACTCAGCGAGGGAGGAAGCGCGTATGCCGAAGCGCGCGCGGCGTTGCGTGAAGCGCAGGATGAGCACACTCGTGCGAAGCGCCTGGTTGAAGCTGATGCTGCTCCGAGACGCAGGCTAACACAGGCGGAGAACCGACTTCGAGCAGCTCGGGAGGCGCTAACCGGATTCGATGGAGGTGCGCTTGCCAGCGGTGGGCGCTTACCGATCCGCGCACCCATTTCTGGAGAAGTGGCCACGCGAAGCATTGTACTCGGAGGTCGCCTCGAAGCCGGGGCACCGCTGTTCTCGATCATCGATCCGTCGATTGTTTCGCTGCGCGTGAATGTGCCGGCGGCGCAGGCGTCGCTGGTGACGCCACGCTCTGGTGCAACCTTCACTGTCGAAGGAAGTCAGCGCACCTACCAGGCATCTTCCGTTCTCTCTGTCGGGAGTGTGATCGACCCGGCCTCGCGCACGCTTCCCGTGATCTATCAAATCCCCAATGCCAACGGCGCGATAAAAGTCGGACAGAATGCGCGCGCCCAGATACAGACCGGGCAGAGAGTCACAGGTGTGGTTCTGCCAATGTCAGCCATGCTCGACGAAGACGGTCGTCCAATCGCCTACGTGCAGACAGAAGGAGAGTCGTTTCAGAAGCGTGAGTTGAAGCTTGGAGGCCGACAGGGTGATCGCGTGCTAGTGCTCGAGGGAATCAAACCTGGAGAACGCGTAGTGACTGCCGCTGCCTATCAGGTGCGACTTGCTTCACTGTCGACGAGCGTTCCCGCCCACGGCCACGAACACTAGGAGATCCAGATGCTGAACAGGCTGATTGACTGGTCTCTCAGGAACCGCGTGATGGTGCTGGCAGCGGCGACGCTCGCACTTGTCGCGGGCGGCTGGACCGCCTACCGCATGCCGGTAGACGTCTTTCCGGATCTCACCGCGCCTACGGTGACGATCCTCACGGAAGCGCACGGCATGGCTCCGGAAGAAGTTGAAGCGCTCGTCTCCTTTCCAATCGAGACAGCTGTAAACGGCGCGACGGGAGTGCGGAGAGTGAGATCCTCCACCGCGCAGGGTATTTCGGTTGTCTGGGTCGAGTTCGATTGGGGAACGGAGATCTTTCGCGCCAGACAGATTGTGTCTGAGAAGCTTCAGACAGTTGCGAATGGTCTTCCTTCCGGCGTGTCCGCCCCACTCCTCGCGCCTGTATCGAGCGTGATGGGTGAGATTATGATGATCGGGCTCTCCGGTACCCAGTCTCCGCAGGAACTCCGGACTGTCGCCGACTGGACAATCCGCCGCCGACTCCTCGCCGTGCCCGGTGTTGCCCAGGTGGTTCCCATCGGTGGCGAGGTGAGACAGTACCAGGTTCTTCCTGATCCATCGAGAATGCTTTCGGCTGCCGTCTCGCTCGACGAGATACTCAGAGCAGCGGAAGGATCGAATGTGAATGCGTCGGGCGGAGTGTACATGGCGCAAGGCCAGGAGTATGTCATTCGCGGCATAGGCCGCGTGCAAAGCGAAGATGACATCGCAAAAACAGTCGTCGCTGTGCGAGGGGGCATTCCAGTCCTGCTCGGCCAGGTAGCCGAGGTGCGAATTGGTGGAGCACCCAAATACGGCGATGGATCTGTCAACGCACGGCCCGCCGTGGTTCTTGCTGTTCAGAAACAACCGGGAGCGAATACACTCGACCTTACGCGAAGAATCGAAATCGAGCTTTCGGAGATGCAGCGCGGTCTGCCTCCGGGAATGAAGATCCATTCGGAGCTGTTCCGCCAGGCAGACTTCATCTCTGTGGCGATTGAGAACGTGCTGGCTGCCTTGAGAGACGGCGCCTTCTTCGTCGTCATCATCCTGTTCCTCTTTCTCTGGAACCTGAGAGCTACCGCGATCTCGATTGTTGCAATACCGCTGTCGCTGGTCGTGGCCATCTTCGCAATGAAGCTGATTGGAATTACGATCAACACGATGACGCTCGGGGGGATGGCGATTGCGATTGGCGCGCTGGTCGACGATGCCATCATCGATGTAGAAAACGTGTTTCGTCGCCTCAAGATGAATCATCAGCTGGCGCCGGAAGACCGACAGCCTGCTCTCCGTGTGATTTTCGAGGCGTCAAGGGAAATTCGGTCATCGATCGTGAACGCGACCCTGATCATCATTGTCGTATTTATTCCGCTGTTCTTCCTCGGTGGAGTCGAAGGCAGGCTGCTGCGGCCCCTTGGCTTTGCGTATGTCGTTTCCATTCTCGCATCTCTTTTTGTCGCCGTTACTGTGACGCCGGTGCTGTGTTCATACCTCCTGCCGGATGCGAAAGCAGTGAGAGACGAGAGTGAGAGCCGCGTGGTACGCTGGCTCAAGGTGCACTACGCTGTAATTCTGGAACGAGTCCTCGCGAGGCCGAAGCGAGTGCTGTGGAGTGCCGCCGCCGCGCTCGGGCTTGCTCTGGCCGCCCTCCCGTTTCTTGGCTCCGCGTTTCTTCCCGAGTTCAACGAGGGCGCGTTGACGGTGTCAGTCGTCACTGTACCTGGCACTTCGCTCCAGGAGTCGAGCGACATCGGCCGGCGCGTCGAACAGATACTTCTGGCCAACGCGGCAGTCGCCAACACTGATCGTCGCCAGGGAAGGGCAGAGCTTGATGAGCACGCGCAGGGTGTCAATGCCGCAGAAATTGACGTAACGTTGAAAAAAGAGATCGACAAGGAAGTACTGTTCGAGGAACTTCGAAACGAATTCTCAGCGCTCCCCGGCACCAGCATCACTATCGGCCAGCCGATTGGCCACCGCATCGATCACATGCTCTCCGGAACCAGGGCGAACATTGCCGTAAAAATCTTTGGCGCAGATCTCTACCAGCTGCGGCTGGTCGGCGCGCAGGTACGCGACGTCATGCAGGGCATTCCGGGCGTTGCCGACCTCCAACTCGAACAGCAGATGGACGTCCCGCAGCTGAGGATCAGCGCTGACCGAACGGCTCTTGCCCAATACGGGATGAGCGTGGGCCATCTCGCCGAGGCGATAGATGTCGCCTTCAATGGTGAAGCGGTCTCGCAGGTGCTCGAGGATGGAAAGAGTTTCGACCTCGTGGTTCGTTTTCCGGAGGAGTTGAGATCAGGAGCGGACGCCATCTCGAACGTCATGTTCAATACGCCCACTGGCCAGCAAGTGCCGCTGTCTCAACTTGCGAGCGTGTCGGTAGATCGAGGGCCTAACACGATCTCCCGTGAGAATGTGCAGCGAAAAATCGTTGTTCAAGCGAACGTCGCCGGCCGCGATCTCGGCAGCGTCGTATCTGACATAAGAGCCGCAGTTGGTGAGAAAGTGTCGCTTCCGAGCGGGTATCATGTCGAATACGGCGGCCAGTTCGAGGCGCAGGAAGAATCTGTCCGAACTCTCTCGGCGCTTTCGCTTCTGTCACTTGCGGCGATACTCCTGATTCTTTACGCCGAGTTCAGGTCTACTCGCACAGCGGTTCTGGTGATGGCGAATCTTCCCCTTGCCCTCATAGGCGGTGTGGCTGCGGTGCTGCTCACCGGGAGGGTCGTCAGTATAGCATCGCTTGTTGGCTTTGTGACGCTTTTCGGCATCGCTACGCGAAACGGTATCCTGCTCGTTTCGCATTACCGTCAGCTTCTCGCCGAAGGGGTGCCGTTTCGCGAAGCAGTCGTTCGAGGTTCGATTGAGAGACTGTCGCCGATCCTGATGACTGCGCTCACCGCGGGGCTTGCGCTCGTTCCGCTGGCACTCGGCGGCGGAAAACCTGGCAACGAGCTTCAGACCCCGATGGCGATCGTCATCCTCGGCGGGCTCCTTTCAAGTGTGATGCTGAACATGGTTGTATTGCCTGCGTTGTTCTGGCAATTCGAATCCAAACAGGCAGGAAGCCTTTCAGCCTGAATCAGTATTCATTATAGTTGGCGCGGTTAACTGACTACTTCCACTTCGAGGCATGATGCGACGCGCATATTTCGGCTTGGCGGCGATTGCAGTTCTCATTCAGACGGCGTGTGCTGCGCCTCAGGCGAAAGTTGCTGAGGTAAATCCCGCTCGCTTTCTATATGTATGGGCCGGCAGCGGCAACGATTCCACTGACGGTATGAACGTGATGACCGTGATCGACGCAGATCCTGCGAGCCCGAATTATGGCGACGTGGTGTCGGCGCTGACCGTCGATTCGTCGGGCCGCATGCCTCATCACATGGAGTTCACTCTTCCGAAGAACAACGCGATCTTTGCCAACGATTTTCACGGCGACAAGTCGTATCTCATCGGTTACGAGAACCCCACCGCGCCAAGATTGGTTGCGAAAACGATGGCGGTGCCGGCCGGCCACCAGGTCCATTCGTTCGAGCGACTGGCGAACGGTCACGTTGTTGCGACGGTTCAGTTCGGCGACGCGAGCGTCGAAGGCAAACCGGGAATGCTCGCCGAGTTTGATGAGAACGGGAAATTCCTGAAGAGTGGATCGGCGCGCGATTCGGCATTTCCAGGCGCGAAGATTCGCACGTACGCTCTGGCCGCGTTGCCGGCGATCGATCGAATAGTCACGACCAGCTCACCCATGGGGAACGAAGCAACGGCGCACGTTGTTCAGGTGTGGCGGCTGTCGGATCTCCATCTCCTCAAGACGCTCGCTGTTCCCGTCGTTCCTGGTGATTCATCGCACAAGTATCCGTTCGAGGTGCGAGCGCTGCCGGACGGTAAGAGTGCCATGGTCAACACGTACTACTGTGGTTTCTTCAAGTTGTCGGACGTGGAGAATGATCCGAAAATTGAAAAGGTTCTCTCGCTGCCTCTGCCGCAGAATATCGGATGCTCGGTGCCGGTAGTGTCAGGGAAGTTCATGGTCATGCCGATTGCCTACGCGCATCGGTTTGCGACGATCGACATGTCGGACCCGGCGCATCCGAAGGAGATCGCTTCATTTCCGACCGATTCCACCTTTTTTCCGCATTGGGCGGCCGCCGATCCAGGCAGCGACCGTCTTGTGTTCTCCGATCAGGGCGACGGGCCGCCCAGGGTGATGGTTGCGCATCTCGATCCAACAACGGGCAAGCTGAGTTGGGATGAGAAGTTTCGCGACAAGGGGGCGACGAGCCCTGGCGTGAGTTATCATCGCCCTCGTTGGCCGAACGGTTTGACAGGAATGCTGATGCCTCATGGAGCGCTGTTCGTTCCATGAGGCGACGCAGTTCTTATTTGGGTGGTATCCCGAGATTGATAGTGAACGGTCCCATTCCATGGAGCTGTATCACCCCGCTGAACCAGGGCGCGAGACCGCAGGCACTGACCTGGTATTTGCACCCCATGATGCTAGGGTCCTGTCAATTCCCCACCCGGTCCGATCGGACTCGGGACTTCATTTGTCGAGTTGGCCAACTGCGGAGTTGTCGCGTCAGGACGGTTGTGCCATCGCGCGTCCAACCACGATCGTGATGTTCTGGGCTCCCCCGCTCGCCAGCGCATCTTCGAGCAGAGCCTCGCAAGCTTGTTTCGCCGAAGTGCTTTCTCGCAGACGTTCCGCGATCCGATCCTCAGAAACGTAGTCTGTGAGTCCGCGGGAGCAAATCAATCCTGTGGCGGTCCACTGTTGTTCATGGCGATAGATGATCGGAAGGAACCGTACATTTGCTGCGCTGCTGGATGGGCTGTTCCCAGGGGTCATAACTATCGTACCAGTTGCTTCCATGTGTCGGAGTCTGGAAGGTTCGTCAAGCTCAGAGGTTGCTGACAGCCGGAAGAGATTTCCGTCGAAAAACTGATAGACCCTGCCCGGGCCAATCTCGACAACGTACCCTCTCGGCCATATACCCACCCACATCGTCAATCCAAAAGCGGCACCATGCGCCCCTGAATTCTCCCAGTTTCTTTCTTCAACACTCATCTGACATTGAAGGGCCATCGCGTGGAGTGAGTTCACAAACGAGCTCTCATCTTCCGGCGTTGCCATGGAATAGGTGCGGATGCTATGCATCAGCTGTTGCGTGAGTATCTCGATCGCACTCCGACTCGCCTGCTCTCCCCACGCACCTCGGCCCATTCCATCTGCGACTATCGCGACAAAGGCACGACGCTCGCCTTTCCGAGGTACGCGGCTCGCATCAGGAAGACTCGTTTGGTGAAAGTGTATTTCACGCCTGATGGAGCATAACGCAAAATGATCCTGATTTACTCGCTCTATCTTTCCAGGATGAGTTAGTCCGTAGAAGTCGAGCTCATCATCCAATGGGCGGATCTCAAGCGGTAGTCTTGGGAGGTCTTTTCCCGCAACGCCAATTCCCGCATGCGAGCCGATCATGCTTCTCGGCGCAATCTCAGGATCTACCGTGAGTGCGTCGGCAAATTCGAGCATCGTCTGGTAACGTTCGGAAGGCACTCGTCTGAGGCTCCGAGCCACTGCGATTTGAACGCTCTCGGGAACACCAATACTTACAGGAGTGATACGTGGCGCCGTTGCAAGCAACTTTTGGGTAAGAAGGGCGGACGGCGAGCTGTTCGAGAAAGGCGGAACGCCGGCGAGCATTTCGAATACGACACAACCCAGGCTATAGAGGTCGCTGCGGCCATCGACAGAAGGATCCGCCGTCGCCTGCTCGGGACTCATGTACTGCGGAGTTCCGATGGCAAATCCGAGGTTCGTCAGTTCGTCCCCTGCGGCAACGGTTATCGCTTTCGCGATACCGAAGTCTGCAACAACAGCGTGCCCCGCTTCGAGGAGAATATTCTCCGGTTTGATGTCGCGGTGAACGATGCCTCGCCCGTGCGCAAAGCTCAGCGCATCAGCAACTTCTCTCGCAATCTGAATGGCGTCTGCGAGAGGTAGTTGGCGCTCGCGCTTGATTCGGTGGCGAAGGGTTTCTCCCTCGACGTAAGGCATGACATAGAACAGGAGGCCATCCGCCTTTCCCGAATCGAATAACGGCAGTATGTGCGGGTGAGTGAGGCTCGCGATCGTTCTGATCTCTCGAAGAAATCGGTCCGCGCCGATGGTAGCCGCGAGCTCCGGGCGCAACACCTTCAAAGCGAGGTGCCGCGAATGGCGAGGGTCTTCGGCAAGGTAAACGGTGGCCATTCCTCCACGACCGAGAACTCGCTTCAACTGATAACGATCCTGCAGCGCACCTTGCAGCCGGTTGAGCTCAAGCTCGTCGTTCGTCACGTCGGACCTCCGTACTCGTGCGCAGAAACACTTCAGCGGAGCAATGCGGTTGGGAGCGGTGAAGCTTCATTCTCGGAGGATTACAGGGGTCGGCTATTATAACCCCTGGCAGTGACAGGCAAACAGAAAAATTGCGGTCACCGCGTGGCAGGCGGGTTCGGGGCGTGCAGTCTGTCATATCTGCACGCCCTCATGCTCAGCTCCCTATTTGGGAACCCCGAGATTGATAGTGAACGGTCCCATTCCATGGAGCTGTATCACCGCGGCGGTTTTGGCCCCGCCAAAGTGCGGATGCTTTCCAGGTATATAGAGAAAATCGCCCGGCCCGTAAGTCTTCTGGGCAGCCGCATTCACCGCCGTCCCCATGCCGAGGATGAAGGTGCCCGACAGCACCGTGAGGTGCTCGGTGTTGGGATGCCAGTGGACCGGGAACTTGTACCCGGCGGGAAACTTGAGGCGCACGGTGTAGTCGCCAGAGCTTCCGGGGTCGCCATGAATTACAGCGAGCTTGGCACCAGGGTCGAACCCTTCGGCTTTGAGATCAGACCACTCGACCGCAGCGGCAGTCGATGCCTTCATGTCGGTGTCCGTATCATAGTTCGTCACCGTTCCTTTCTGCATTGGATCGGTCTGCGACTGCGCGGGTGCTGCAAGAGCGACCAGCAAGAGCGCCATGCCGCCTAGCGCGAAGTGCCGTGAGGCGTTCCGCATCAAGATCTCCTTTGTGAATGTTATGCCGAACCGTGGCCGGTAAATAAGCATTCATTAACATGGGACCAGTTTCGGCGAATATGCAAGCACTAGACTCATGCTTCTCTTGCCTGGCAGGTGCTGGCCTCATATAAATGATGCCCTACACTCACGAGGGACCAACCGTGACTACCAGGGAAAACGCTGCACCGGTATTTGCGGCAGCCATTCTTCTCGCCGTTCCGCTGGGACTTTTCGCCTGGTGGATACGTGCATCGAGCGGAGCCGATAGTCAGTCGGCGGCGGTGGGGCACTTTCTCGCCCCATTTCCTGACTACCTCAAGTCAGCCCGCCTCCTGACGTGGCTTGCCATCGCCTTCAGTATTGCGGCACTGTTGCTCGCGCTTCGAATGACGAGCAGGCAATCGGGAGTAATGCGCTGGCTTCAGCGAGGTATTGTTGCGGTTGCGGCCGTGTCGGCGATGTGGAATCTTTTCACCCTGATGTAATCAGTTCCGCTGGTAGGGCGCGGCTCAACGGAGACCCACCGCCCTCCTGGGCTCCTTGATGAATACGTCGACTGGTACAATCCATCCCGCTACCCTGGTCTTCACCGCCAACCGCAGGTGCCCCGGTGCAGTCGGAGTATACTCGAAGTCAGCCGTCTCTCCCGGCCCGGTAAGCAGATACGCCGAGCGCGGTGCCGTCTGGGATGGGGGAAGGTCTGCACCGTCTTTTGCCACCGGGCGCCAGGTTGCAACAGTGGTATCGCTGCCGAGCGCGAACTCGATTCTCCATTCTGGGTGAATGTTGATCAGGCGCAGCCGATAGGTCTTGCCCACCTCCATCTGGAGTGGCTGGGGTGAAAGGCTTCCATTCACAAATCCGCGTGTGTCTCCAGCAGCGTCAGGAGGACCACCGCCGCCGGCAAGAATGATCTTGTCGCTCGCAGGGTCGAACTTTGCCGGGTCATCCGTCACGATCAGCGCCCCGTACATGCCCGAGTTTATCTGCATGCCATCGTTGAGGTGGGAGTGATACATGAACGTTCCCGAGCGCGGGGGTGTGAACTCTGCGACGAACGAATCTTTGGGAGCGATGGGAGCCATGATCTTCGATCCCATGCCGCTCCAGTTTGGTACGCCATCCGGAAAGCTCTCCAGCTCGATTCCATGCCAGTGAACGGCACTTGGCTCTGCCAGGTTGTTGACGACGGTGATGCGCACCGGCTGGTCGCGTTTCAGGATGAGAGTGGGTCCGGGAAGCGAAACCGAATCCCGCCTGGGCTCATTTGTGCCATCCTGAAGAACGAAACCAATGGCGGGTTTGTCGCCGAACCGCTTCGGGGATGACTGAAGCAGCAGGCGCAAATTGCGCGGTGGCTCAGCCGATCTCGCGTAACTCTCACCTGGCCTGGGCTTGACGGTCATACCCAGCACAAGCCCCGCCATCCGGTGGGGCATGGTGGGTTCATGCGCGTGATCAGCGTTTCCCGCAGGGATAACCGGCGGCTCGAGAGAAGCCTCCTGTGAAACGTGAAATGCAAAGTGACAATGGAAAACCCAGTTGCCGGGTTTTTGCGGAACCCATGACATCGCCATGGTACTCCCAATCTGCATCAGCTCCGTGTTCACCAGCCTGTAGTCGGATTTCTGGTAGATCGTGTCGGCGCTCATTCCTCCGCGGCTTGTCACGTCATAGTAAAAGCCGTGCAGGTGCATTGGATGTGTGCTGGCGGTGGGGTTGACCCAGCGCCACTTCACGGTATCGCCAACGGTGAAGGTAAATCGCTCGGTATGCGGCCACGACTTGCCGTTGATAACGAGCACTTCCCGACCGAGTTTTTCCACCCCATTTACAACGGTGGGTTCTTCGGCCCAGATGCCGAGGACAAAGACGCGGTCACGGTTTGCCGTTTTTGGTGAGCGGGGGTCGATCACGAACGCGCCAGACAACTGGCTTTCCGCGGCGGATCTATTGCGGATTGAGTGATCCCGGGTTGTGCCCCAGTAGTAGTAAGTGCCGGGAGTTCGCGCCATGAAGCGAACTGTTTTTTCGCCGTTAGCCGGAACCGTGATACCATCGTCATCTTCACTCGGGCGGGACACCATTCCGAACACGCGTGCTGGAGAATCGTGCAGAGTATTGCGGAGTGTGAGCCGGATCTCGGTGCCCTCGGGCACGCGAATCAGCGGACCGGGCGTCGACGGCTTTTTGCCAGGTTCTCCGAAGGCCTGGACTTCTACCGTAGGTCCATTATCGGCTTCGGGATACCATGCTCCGTTCCGGATTTCCAGAGTGACACTCAGTATTCCGTTCTTGAGTGTCCCGGCAGGAATGCGGTTGTCGTTGGTGGCTATCCGCGAAAGTGAAGACTGGGCGGCAAGCGCGACGGGAACCAGGACGAGGGTCAGTACACCCCGTGTGAGGCCGATAATCTTTGATTTATATGGTCGTAGCATAGGAAACTATATGGAATAGCAAACGATCAGTCAACAATCGTGTGCTCGCCTACATGAGCGCAGCCAACCTGCCGAGGATGGCAGATAGATCCGGGACCTGCTCGAGGACCGGTGAGACGGGGTCTGATCCCATCGTCTCCATCCGCTCGATTGCACTATCTATAGTATAGGTCTTTGGATCGAGCGAACTGTTTACTTCATCCCAGTTGAGCGGCATCGAGACAGTCGCGCCGGGGAGAGGCCGCACGCTGAACGGCGCGACGATCAGCTGCCCATGCCGGTTCTGGAGATAGTCGAGATAAACTTTGTCTCCGCGCTTGGTAATGTGCCTCGTAATCGTCGCGATGTCTCCGACCTGCTTCAGCATGATCCGCGCGATGAGCTCGCCAAGCGTTCGGCATTGCTCGTACGTGAACTGCCGGCCGAGTGGGAGGAGAATGTGCAGGCCTGACTTGCCGGTGGTTTTGACGTAGCTCGGCATTTCAGCCGCGTTGCAAATATCCTTCAACACCAGCGCGCAGCGAATCACGTCAGAGAACGGTGCCTCTTTGGGATCGAGATCGATCACGCACCAATCGGGAGTTTCCAGCGAGCCGACGCGACTGTTCCAGATGTGGAGAGGGATGGATCCCATGTTCGCGATGTACTCGATGGTCTCGAGATTATCAGCGACGAAGTAGCGGATGTCGCGCTGGGTGTCGTTGCTCCATATGGGCACGGTGCGAATCCAGTCGGGGGTAAAGTCGGGGGCATCTTTCTGGTAGAAGGATTTTCCGTCGATGCCGTCGGGGAATCTTGTCAGGACAACCGGGCGATTTTTTAGATAGGGGAGAAGCCAGGGGGAGATGGTTCTGTAGTAATCGATAAGGTTTCCTTTGGTCTGCTTCGATTGTGGCCAATAGACTTTGGTGAGATTCGACAGTGCAACTACGGCCACAGATGGCACAGAAGGAACGGATGACACAGAAACCCCAGGAACTGCTGGAACTGGGGTGGGGGTCGCTGACATTTCTACGAATGATTCTGCTGACGCGGCATTCTGAATTGGCGGGTCCTCATCCAGATTCCAATCCTGGCGCTCGCAATCCTCGGCATCCTTTTCGTCGCGCATTCGCATGAACGCGGGATGTCTCAGCAAACCATCGGGTGTCCACTCGCGGAAGCGTACCTCGCACACGTGAATTGGCTCGACCCATGTGGTGGTGGTTGTCTCGGGAATGCTCTTTGTTGGTAACGGCTCTTCACCCGGACTCACGCATGGGCCGGAGCACGGAGCATCCCCGCGAACCAGCGGGTCGAGCTTTGCCTTCAACTCCTTCAACAGCGCATCGTTGAACCCCGTGCCCGCTCGGCCCGCGTACACGAGCTTGCCATTCACACGATCGGCAAGCTGCAACGCTCCAATGTGCGCTCTGCTACGCTTCGGAGCAGTGAATCCGACGATCACGAAGTCGCCGGTTTTCTCCGCCTTGATCTTGAGCCACTTGTCCGACCTGCCTTTTCTGTACGTCGAGTCGGCTTTCTTGGCGATGATTCCCTCTAGACCCATGTCGCTCACACTCTTCATGAACGCCTCGCCTTCACGCTCGATGTGATCGAGAGTTCGCACAGGGCCGAGTTTGGGAATCACTTCCGACAGGAAACGCTTTCGCTCCAGCAACGGAAGGTCGCGCAGGTCAAAGTCTTCGTACGCAATGATATCAAACGCAAAAAACGTCGCCGGCAACTTGACCCCTGCCTGTCGGATCTCAATCTCCGAACTCAACCTTCCACGCCGCTGTAACATCGAGAAACTCGGCAAACCGTTCGCGTCGGTTACCACGACTTCACCATCGATGATGCATTCGTCCACGGGCAGTGCCTTTACGGCGCGCGCGATTTCGGGAAACACAGCGGTGTAGTCATTACCGTTTCTGGTGAGAAGCAGTGCTTCCCCTCCTGACTTCGACGCTATCAAGCGATACCCATCGAGCTTCAGTTCGAAAATCCAGTCATCACGTGTGAAGGCTTCATCAGCGGTCTCCGCTTGCATTGCCTCGACGCTGCGTGGGTCCACCCGCGATCTCGCGGCACCGCTCGCTTCGATTTCACTCAGCAGCGTCGCGCCGGGATCGACACCGGCTTTCACTTCCTCCACGGTCAAACCGGAAAGAACAGACTCCTCCGCAAACACATCCCCCGGAGATTTCATGTATGAGTCGCGCTCCTTGATGAGCAGCCACTCCTTCTCCGTCTTTTTGATCTTCACCAGCGTCCACTTTCCATGGAGCTTGTAGCCCTTGAGCTCGAAAAGAAGTTTCCCCTTCTCGAGCCCGGCTCTCCAGTCTTCCAGGTCGATCCACTCGCCGCGGTCCCACACGATCATTCCGCCAGCGCCGTAATTCCCTTTCGGAATCACTCCCTCGAACTCCGCATACTCGAGCGGATGATCCTCGACTTTCACTGCGAGCCGCTTGTCTGCCTGATCGTATGACGGACCTTTCGGAACCGCCCACGATGCGAGCACTCCGTCCATCTCCAGGCGGAGGTCAAAATGAAGGTGACTCGCGGCGTGCTTGTGAACGACAAAGAGGTTGCCGGGAACCGAAGAAATGGTCCCGACTGGTTCAGGAGAACTGTCGGGTGATCGTTTGGCGCGATAGGTACTGAGGCTGTCTTCAGCCATCGCGCGATTCGAGGATTCGCATACAGTCAATCGCCCGCTTCGATATCATCTGCTCGAGCAACAGCACAACCGGATGATCGGCTCCTGCTTCGCGGGCGCTGGCAGTAACCTCCCCGATAACATCCGGGATTGCGGCTGCGATCAGATGGATGCGTGCCATGAGAGCCGAGCTGTCGAGGCCTCTCTTGTCCGCGAGCTTCGACCACTGACGCGTGCCGATGCGATACGTCTGATAGTCGCCGCCGATCTTCATGGCGAGCTTCATCTTCTTCCCGGAAATTTCTGAATACGGAAGCGCGCTGGTGAGCCCGGAGATTGGAGCGAGGCGGATGGAGCCAGGGCCAATGAGTAAGGAGAAGTTTGCGGCGTGTGCATTCGTGACGCCCATGATCCACGTCAGGGCAACGGTCTCGATGAATGTCGTAACATCCGCTTCAGGTTGGGCCGAGTGTTTTCGGAAGAGCTTGATGATGGCGGATATGCCGGGGCCTCCGTCTTTCTCGAATCTGTCGGCAGGACAGACACCGAGTGACTGGCAGATGTTCTCCTGATGGATGCGCGTGATGTTGCCGGCAGATCCTGATACACGGTCGAATCGCGGGGATACGAGGACAGTTTCGTCGTTCCGCTGGTCGAGGACAGGTTTCGCAACCGGAATCCCGAGGGCTCCGGCGAGCAGCGTACAGACGGTCTGGTTTTCGAGTTCGCCGTCCAGGCCGACGGTTCGTTTGACGAAATCTGTGTCTGCTTCAGATGGGGCCGCTGGAGGGATGGATGCAGCTACGAATTCCACTGCCCCGGGGAAGTTTGCGCCGTGTTCTTCGAGTCCATCGAACGAGTTGGACGGCGGGCCGCCGGAGTTGTCGGGAAAAAGCCCCTCCAGATACGTTCTTGTCGGCTTATCACCATGCTCGACGCTCGTGAGCGGGAGCGAAAGAGAGAGCGGGTAGGCGTTGGGATCGCTTCTCCATGCATCTTCGTACGCAAAGGTGAACTTTGCGTTGGCGCCTTCGGAGAGAACCCCCGCAGTGTGGCCATTCAGGAGAACGGTGAGAGTCCGGCTCATGTGACCTCGGTCTCCTCGGGCACGCTGGCAAGCGGGATGGGTTCGCGCGGGCTCGAAACCAGGGCGCTGGTTCCGCTGCGGGACGCCTCGATCAATCGCTCGATTGCCTCGTTGATGACCGAGGGCAGCGGGTGTGGCCGTTCCACTGGTTGGGCCCTCGCCTTCGGATGGGAGTTCGACTCTGTATGGGCCTCGGTCTCCGGATGTACGTCTTCGAGCGCCTGATGTCCGACTCCGAACAGGAGGCCCAGGGCCGCGAAAGTCCTCATCACGATTCCGATGGAGATGCCGTCGTTTCCCTTCTCCATGGCGAGTACCCATTGCCGGGTGATTCCGACCTGGGCGGCGAGCCGGGCCTGTGACAGCTTCAAGTCCCGTCGGCGTGCTCGTATCAGGGAACCCAACTGTGCGGGGTCGGTCAAATGCACTTTCGCCTCGGGGGTGTCAACATTGGTTTTAATCGGCCTACTAAACTTAACAATTCAGCCGACGCGATCATATAAGTTAATTATACTTAACGTGTCTGCGTATTGGAGACAACCCCGTCTCAACCCGTCTGGCGCTCGGGGACCGATCCCGAGCCGACACGGGGTGCGCCTCAGCAGAAGAAACAACGTCGGCACAGGTATCCTCTGTTCCGAAAACACGCTCTATCTTCTATAGTAGAAAGCGCAGCCCCCGCTACCCAAACCCCTCGCATCATGGCCGCTCGCTCAATCGCCACCGCAACGATCTCCTTCGGCCTGGTTTCCGTGCCGATCAACATCTACTCGTCCTCGGAATCGAAGTCGAGCGTGTCGTTCAACATGCTTCACAAGAAATGCAGCGGACGCCTCAAGCAGCAGTACATCTGCCCCAAGGACAACAACGAGGTAGTCAGCCGCGACGAGATGGTGAAGGGGTACGAGTTCGCCAAGGACCAGTACGTAGTGCTCACCCCCGAGGAGCTCAAGGCCCTGGAGGAAAAGGCCACGAGTACCATCGACATCATCGAGTTCGTGCCGCTCTCGGAAGTGAACCGTGAATATGTATCGAAAAGCTACTATTTAGGCCCCGACAAGGGCGGCGACCGCGCCTACCGCCTACTCGCCGCCGCCCTCAAGGAGAGCGGCAAAGCCGCACTCGGACAGTACGCCGCCCGGGGACAACAGCACCTCGTACTGCTCAGACCACAGGAAGACCGGATTGTAATGGAGCAGCTCCACTACGCCGACGAACTACGCTCTGCAACCGAAGTCCCCATTCCCGATGGGGAAGTCCAGGACAAGGAGCTCAAGCTCGCCATGATGCTCATCGACCAGACATCGAACGAGGCGTTCGAGCCCACCAAGTACAAGGACACTGTTCGCGAACGGGTCCTGGAAACCATTCAGCAGAAGATCGACGGCCAGGATATCACCACTGCCGAGCCTGTAAGCGGCGGCGGCGACAAGATCATCGACCTGATGGAGGCGCTCAAGGCATCGCTCGCCAAGGACGAGAAAAAGAAAGCCGTGCAGGACGACATCGGCGAGGCGAAGAGAAAGAAGGCGTGAAACTGCTGGCGGGAACGAGCGGGTACTCCTTTAAGGAATGGAAAGGCACCTTCTACCCTGAAGACCTCAAGGCCGACGCCATGCTCGGCTTCTATTCCACAAAGTTTCCGACCCTGGAGATCAACAACACCTTCTATCGCCTGCCCAAGGAGAAGGTGTTGCTTGAGTGGGCCTCGCAGGTGCCGGACGATTTCGCGTTCGCAATCAAAGCCAGCCAGAAGATCACCCACTACACCCGGCTCAAGTCGGAATCGGAGTCGATGGTGGAGTTCCTGCTGAAGAACACGGCGCTACTCGCCGGGAAGATGGGGCCGATCCTTTTTCAGCTCCCGCCCAATCTCAAGAAAGACATTCCCCGGCTTCAGAACTTCCTCGGCTACCTGCCCGAGGGCAGGCGCTACACGTTCGAGTTTCGGCATGAGAGCTGGTGGGACGAGGACCTCTTCACGGTGCTCCGGGATCGCGACATCGCGATGTGCATCTCGGAATCCGCCGACCTCAAGTGCCCGGTGGTGTGCACCGCCTCGTGGGGATATCTGCGGCTGCACAAGCTCGACTACTCCCCTGAAGCTCTGGCCGAGTGGGCGCGGTGCGTCTCCGGGCAGGCGTGGACCGACGCATACGTCTACTTCAAACACGACGAAGGTGAGGGCTCGGGGCCGCCGGCGGTACAGAGTTTTGTCTCGAATGCCAGCGAATTCAGGTAGTCCAGCCGCTCGCCACCTCCTGCAAACAAACTGTTCAGTATTGACAGTTTGATGACTGCGCCCTAACCAATACCGTAGAGCTTTTCTTAAAAAAGCCCTTAGTAAACGTCTACCAAGGGGGAAGCATGCGTATGCGATGTCTAACAGCCGCAGCCTTGTTGCTGTGGTCAATTCCGGCGATCGCCCAAACGCGGAGCATTTCGGGAACCGTTACCGATGCGGTTTCCGGGCAAGGATTGGAAGATGCCCAGGTGGCTGTCCGCGGAACCAACATCATCACCACCAGCGGAGCAGGTGGGCGATTCACGCTCCCAAATGCTCCCCAGGGAGCAATCACGCTCAATGTCCGGCGCATTGGATACAAGCCCGGCACAATGCAAGTCGGTGCGGGACTCACTGAAATTCGCGCAACACTGACTCGCGATCTGCTTCACCTCTCTGACGTCGTTGTAACCGGACAGGCAACAGTTGTTGACCGGCGAAACCTCGCCAATGCTGTCGCTACTGTGAGTCAGGAAGAAGTCTCACGCGTCTCCGCACAAAGCGTCGAATACGCGCTTCAGGGCAAAGTCGCCGGAGCAACGATTTCCGCAAACTCTGGAGCACCGGGCGGTGGCGTTCAGATGCGTCTGAGGGGAATCACCTCCATCAACGCTTCCTCGGAACCGCTCTATGTGGTTGACGGAGTAGTGATGAGCAACGTTGCGATTCCTTCCAACCAGAACGCGGTCACGCGCTCGACAGGCGGCTCCAATCCCAATCTCACGCAGGACGGTCAGGTCAACCGTATCGCCGACCTGAACCCGAATGACGTCGAGAATGTAGAGATCCTGAAAGGCGCATCTGCGTCGGCCATCTATGGTTCTCGCGCGTCGAACGGTGTGATCATCATCACAACCCGTCGAGGCAAAGCCGGAGCGCGTCGCATCAATGCCATCCAGCGCATCGGCTTCTCGTCTATCTCAAACACACTCGGTTCCCGCACCTTCGGCTCGCAGGCCGAGGCGGTGTCGGTGTTCGGTCCGTCGGCGGCGAATTTCTACAATCAGGGCACCGTGTACGATCAGGAAAGGGAACTGGCCGGAAAGAAGCCGATGTCATCGGAGTCTGTGCTCGATATGAGCGGCGGCGATTCCAACACACGCTACTTCCTGTCGGGGCTCTGGAAGAACGATGGCGGCATTATCGAAAACACCGGATTCGAGAAGCAGTCGATCCGTGCGAATCTGAATCAGGATATCGGATCGCGGTTGAATCTGGCGGTCCAGACCAACGTGACGCGCTCATTGGCGCGACGCGGCCTCACCAACAATGACAACTCGAGCGTCAGCTTCTGGATGGTTTTCCCGTTCACTCCGAGTTTTGTCGATCTGCGCAGAAGCGCCGACGGCACCTTCCCGCAGAATCCATTTGTCGCCAGCAACCCGCTTCAGACTGCTGCTCTGATGAAGAACGACGAGCTGGTCTGGCGCTCGACGGCATCGGGTCTGGCGAGTTTAAGCGCTTTTGAAAGTCCCACGTTTACGGTGAGACTGAACGCAAACGCCGGCGCAGATTATTTCGCGCAGGAGAATTCGCTGCTGTTTCCGCCGGAGCTTCAGTTCGAACCGATCGACGATGGCGAGCCTGGCACTGCCGCACTGAGCAACAGCAATAACCTGAACCTGAACGGCGGTGCCAACGCGGTGCTCAAGTATTCGCCCGAGGGTTCCTCCTTTACGGCGACGACCTCGCTCGGAAGCGGAGCATCCACCAGAGATCTCAGAATTTCCAGAATCGTCAGCCGCAATCTGGTGGGCGGCCTGGGAATTGTCGGAGCTGGCACGAACGTGCAGGTAAATGAAAGGCGGCAGCGTGTGGTGGACTTCGGTCTGTTCGCCCAGGAAGAGCTGCTGATGCTGGACGACCGGCTTTTGCTCACGGCAGGCATCAATGCTGACAAGAGCAGCGCCAACAGCGACACGGAGAAGCTGTTCACCTATCCGAAAGCTTCTGCTTCGTATCGCTTCGTGCAGCCGATGAGCATGCTCGACGAGCTCAAGATCAGGGCTGCGTTCGGAAAGTCAGGAAACCAGCCGTTATTTGGCCAGAAGTTCACACCGCTCACGGCAACTCAGAACATTGCCGGCCTGCCGGGGCTCGTGGTGCAGGGAACCGTGGCTTCGCTTGATCTGCGGCCTGAGCAGCAGCGGGAAATCGAAGGTGGAGCCGACCTGACATTCGCAGGTGGAAGAGGAACGCTCGAAGTGACTGGATTCCGGAAGGACATCACGGATCTGCTGCTTCAGCGAACGCTCGCCCCGTCATCCGGTTTCGGCCTGGAGATCTTCAACGGTGGATCGATGAAGACAACAGGTGCTGAAGTCGCCATGAGCATCGTGCCGATTCAGTCGGCGCGTACGGAATGGGTCTTCCGCACGACGTTCTTCAAGACGAGCAGCAAGATTACCGATCTCCCCGTCCCGTCATTCAGAGTCGGAGGCTTCGGCACATCGCTCGGCGCATTCGAGATCGAGCAGGGCGCGTCGCCAACTCAGATTGTCGGAAACGACAGTCTTCCCAATGGAACGCGAATCGTTCGCAAGATTGGCGATGCCACACCTGACTTCAACATGTCGTTCGTCAACGACATCAAGTTCGGGTCATTCAGTGTCTACGGATTGCTGGACTGGCAGAAGGGCGGTGACGTCATCAACCTGACCAAGTTCCTGTACGATCTGGGAGCCAACACGGCTGACTACGCGAAAGACCCGATCACCACTGGCAATACCACGAGCACAGTCGGTTCACGTCGTCTTGCCGCGTGGCCCAAGCAGACTGCGATCTACGTTGAAGACGGGTCATTCGTGAAGCTTCGCGAATTGACGCTCTCGTACAACGTTCCTGCACAAATGATGGAGCGTTTCGGCAAAGGAGTTCGCAGCGCACAGCTCAGTCTGAGCGGGCGCAATCTCCTCACGTTCACCGATTACACAGGCCTGGACCCTGAGGTGAGCAACTTCGGCAACCAGCCGATTGCGAGGAACATTGACGTGGCGCCGTTCCCGCCGAGCCGGAGTTTCTGGTTCTCCCTCAGCCTGGGGTTCTGATCATGACAAACTCAAGAACTCGGAAAATGAAAACTATTGTCGCGATTTGCGGAGCAGCTGCCGTAGCGTTTACCGCTGCGTGCAGCGATCTGACGGTACCGGATTACAACAATCCGAGCCTGGAAGATCTTCAGACCAACCCAACGCCGACGAAGATTGCACAGGCGGCTCAGGGGTTGCTCGTAGGCACGCGCGTTCAACAGGGAACGCAGAATGGTTACGTCTCGCTGCTTGGCGTAATCGGGCGGGAGTCTTACAACTTCGATCCTGCTGACCCGCGGTTTATTGTAGAGATGCTGATTGGTCCTCTGGACGGCGGAAGCCCCGCGTTTGGTGGAAACCTGTTCGCGGCGCCGTACGCGAATGTTCGTAATGCGAACACGCTTCTAGCGGCGCTCGACAAGGTTGCTGGCATGACGGCGTCGCAGAAGTCAGCTGTCACCGGTTTTGCGAAAACCATACAGGCGCTCGATTTCCTGTATCTGGTGAATACCCGGGATGATCTCGGACTTCCGATCGATGTAGGCACCTCTCCAACGGGCCCGCCTGCGCCAATCGTTTCGAAAGCCGATGTCTTCGTACATATCGCGAAGCTGCTGGACGACGGGTTCGGGAGTCTTCAGGCGGGCGGAGCAGCCTTTCCGTTCAGCCTGAGCCCGGGCTTCAACGGATTCTCGACGCCGACCACGTTCGCAAGGGTGAATCGCGCTCTCAAGGCGAGAGTCGAGGCGTATCGCGGCAACTATGCGGCAGTGAATACTGCCCTGGCAGGATCGTTCCTTGATACGACTGCACCGCTGACACTTGGTGCGTATCATTCCTACAGCACCGGGTCTGGCGACCTCCAGAACCTTCTCTTCGATCCGACGGGCCGCGCGATAGTCGCGCATCCGTCTATCAGAACTGACGCCGAGAGGAAACCGGATGGAACTCTCGATGCGCGTGCGCTCAGCAAGACAGCTATAGTCGAGGCGCGGAGTGTTCAGGGAATCACGTCTAATCTTGTGTTCTCGATTTACAACTCCAACACGGCGCCAGTTCCGATCATACGAAACGAGGAACTGATACTGTTGCGTGCGGAGGCGCGGTTCTTCACTGGCAACACCGCCGGCGCCTTGAGTGATATCAACTTCATCAGAACGACCTCGGGCGGCCTGGCACCGCGTGGTGCGTTTGCCAACGCCACCGATTTCACCGATGAACTGCTCAAGCAGCGGCGTTATTCACTCATGTTCGAAGGGGGACACCGGTGGATAGACGCGCGGCGATTTGGGCGGCTAGGTACGCTTCCTCTCGCATTGTCGACGCATCGCGTTCACACACGGTTTCCGTTCACAGAGGCAGAATGCCTTGCAAGGGCAGCATCGAAACCCGCGTCTTGCAGTTGAAGCTTCGGAGTACGGATTGCGGGCCAACTGATTACTACGGACTGCTGACGTACTGCGGGATACGGACTGCGGACTAACAACGCGACAGCTTTCAGCGGGTCAGGAGCGGGTGCTCCTGGCCCGTTTTGTTCAGGAGGGCCGGGTGATCCATTCCCGGGTGGATCTGCCGATTTCATCCATCACTTCCGCATCCGTGCGTCCGGATGACTTCAGCACGTGGAAGCTGTGATCTGCTCCGGGAAGCCAATGCATGGTCCAGTCTGTACGCACGGTCTTGAGGACAGCTTCCATGAGTTCCGGCGTGCATAGCGTGTCGCGCGTGCCGTTGAAGCACAGCACGGACATTTCTATAGAAGGGAGGTGAGCATCGCGTAGCTTCTCCGGTTGGCCGGCCGGATGGAGGGGATACGCGTACAGGATCAGGCCGTCGCTCTCGAATGCTTTTGCCGCCATCATCGATGCAGCGCGTCCGCCCATGGACCTGCCGCCAATGAAGAGATGCTTCGGCTGAAGCTCTTTCCTCACTCGGGCCGCGACTGCCGAATAGGTCTCTTCGAGTTTGGGCATCGGATCAGGGCGCCCTGACTTTTTTTCCTTATACAGGAAATTGAACCTCACGACGCCGATGCCGTGCGCGCGCAGCGCGTTGGTCAGTTGCAGCAGGCCGCGATCGCTCATGTTGCCGCCTGCGCCATGACCGCAGATGAACACTGCTCCTTCAATGACGTTATCGGTCGCCGGGTCGAACACAGCAGTCGTCGTTTCGTCGCCCACCGCAACCTGCCAGCTCGCTTCAGTCATCATGAATCTCCGGTTACGGGAACCAGTCCGAGCTCATCGAGCAGAATATGGCCTCCGCAGGATTCTCCGTTTCGCGTTTCGGCACAGGTCAGCACGAGGCGCTCCATCGTCCGCGTCATGCCTACGTACAGAAGGCGTCTCAATTCCTCAACCTGTTCTTTCGGTTTCCGATCATCCCTGGTGAATCCTGAATCATCGGTGCCCATCACGTACACGCGCGAGAATTCGAGTCCCTTGGTAGCATGCAGAGTAAGGACGTTTACACGATCTCGATCCACCTCTACGCCCTCCCGCCGCGAAAGTGCGACGCTCTCCAGCAGTGCCCCGATCTGTTCCTGAATTGCATCGCCTGCGTTCATCGCAAGGAGCGGACGGAGTCGCTGCATCGCTTCAGGATATCGCTCTTCCGCTGTTTTGTCAGCGCGCAACCGTTGGCGCAGCTTCTCGCCGCCGAGGAGCCCGATAAGATCTTCTATCGAGGGCCCGGGAATATCGGTCGACGCAGCACGTTCAGTCTGATAAAACTCGAGCGACTGGCTGTAGCGCCCCAGTGCGTAGAACTTCGCGAGCTCCTGAAACCGCAGCGCCTCTTCGCCGAGCGTTTCCCTGTCGCTCAGCGCGAGGGCGATACCCAGATGATCGAGAATGTTGTCTAATACTGTCTTTCGCGACCTCGCCACCTTTTCTTCGCCGAGGGCGAGGAAGACATGCGCGAGCGTTCGCGTGTCGTCGAGAGCGTGGTGTGCACGTCCCGGTGCGATGCCATAGACGATTGCGAGGTTCGGAAGCGATGCACTGCCGGTTCTCAACTCACGCGCCAGCACCAGCGTGTCATACGTGCACAGATCCGCCGACTCGGCCTCGCCGGCCATTCGGCGAAGGATGGGGAAATCGAAGCCGTGCCCGTTGTGAGCAACCACTACGTCGTCGCCGCAAAATTGCCGGAACAGTGGCCACACTTCCGCAAATGACGGCGCCCCGCGGACGTCTTCTTCCGAAATGCCATGCGTGTCGAACGCGCCCGCAGCAATGGGAACTCCAGGCTTCACCAGTGAACGAAATTCCTCGTCTATCCGTCCGTCGCGAACGCGAACCGCAGCGATCTCGACCAACTCAGCGTTTGTGATATCGTTGTCTGTGGTTTCGATATCCACCGCCGTAAAATCGCGGAAGTGATTGATGAACTCGCGGCTTCGCATGAGCTGCAACGCCTTGAACACGCCAAGAGCAATGCCGAGTGATTTGCAGTCTGAGTGTCCGATGGCGACGGCACCGGGGATTGGAAGTCCGCCGAGTTCCACGCGGGTGAGTCCGACGGCGGCGAGCATGCCTTTGAGGGCGATCTCGACGCCGCCCATTCTGGGAATCCATACCGTGCGGCGATGCGCCAACGCATCATCCAGGCGATCTGCCAGGATCTGAACTTCCGGATTCTCCGCTGGGTCAGAGAGCTCGTCGTGGTTCTCTTCGAGAATTGTGCGGTACTCTCCGACGCGTTGAGACAGCAGCTCGCTCACGAGCGAGTCGACGGAGCGATGCCGGGCAGCGAGTGCCTTGAGATTTCTCAGCGCTGCAAGCGCGCGCCTCAGCTTTCGGCCGTCCTCATCTTCACGTGGCAGCCGGCGAACCGTCTGATCAAGATGCGCCAGAATGTCACGTCCCTTGTTGTCTGCTTTCTTGCGGACGCCGTCGTATAAGGGGCGCGGGAGCACGACCTGCAGGAATGCCTCGTGATAAACGGGATCTTCCGGATCGCGAATCACCCGGAGTGCGGCGATGACGTAGCGGACCACGGGATCTTCAGAGAGAGCGCGTCCCTGTGCCATACGGCATGGGACTCCCCCGGTGAGAAAGAGGGACTCCACCGCATAACCCATCTCATTGGTTCGATAGAGCAGCGCGTAGTCTCCCCATTCGAGCCCGTGCTGCTCACGATCCCTTCGCAGATCGTTCAGTACCCACGCAATCTCCTGATCGCCGGTTGCAAACTTTCGGGCGACAACGGGAAACGGCGAATCACGCTCAGATTCGGCGTGCGATCTATGCGCGAAGATTGGGGTGTTGAAGTTGATGAGCCGTCGAGCAAGATCGACCACTTCACGAGGGCAGCGCCTGTTCTCACCGAGTTCGGACGTCGGCTTGGCGAGGCCGAAGTCATTCACGAAGTCCATGAACACCTGGGGGCTCGCTCCCGCCCATGAATAGATGGACTGCTCGTCGTCACCAACTGCAAAAATGTTGCGGTGATCTTTCGCCAGCGCGCGAACCACCATGTACTGAACAGGAGTCAGATCCTGAAACTCGTCAACCAGTACTGCGTCGAAGCGTGACCTGACTTCCGCAGCGACTTCGTCCTGCCGCATGATCTCCGCTGCCTTCAGGACCAGCATGTCGAAGTCGACAAGATTGCGCCGAGCCAGGAAGTCAGAGTACTTGCGGAAGTGCGCCTGATCCCGGGAGTCGAGGACGTAGTCCTTGACGAAGCGGTGTGATGTGATGGCCTTCAGTGTGCGCTTCTGCCATCGGTACTGGACACCAATGCGCCGGAGGACAGCCATTTGATAGTCCTCATCGGCGATTCCGAATCCGGGCTGGAGCCCTGCTTGTGTTGCGAACTCGCGCAGGAGTTTGGCGCAGAAGGCGTGAATGGTGCCGCGCTCGATCTTTCTCGCTTCCGGCCCCAGGAAATTCTCGAGGCGGTCTGAAATTTCGCCGGCCGCCTTGTTGGTAAACGTGAACGCACAAATCCGCGCCGGATCGAACTGCTTCTGGTCGACGAGAAAGCGGATGCGCTCGATGATACAGAATGTCTTGCCCGCGCCGGGCCCAGCCAGCACGAGCACCGGGCCTACGGGCGCCTCGATTGCCGAGAGCTGGGTACCAGACGGTGTATGTGACGGAGCTGTCTGCATCATGGAGTGGCCGACGTGGGGAAATCCGGTAGAATCTGTCAGGTCCGCGTCCCAGGGAAGTTATGACATGCCTCGGACAGTGAGAACCGGGCAATGCATTGCAGCGTATTTGCTGCACAGACAGGGGGAACGGTCAGGTGCTACTAATCGCGTTTCTGGGTGGCGTTCTCACGATACTCAGCCCGTGCATTCTTCCAATAGTCCCGCTCGTGTTTTCGCGGGCGGACCGTTCGTTCTCGCGGGAGATAGTGCCGATGCTCATCGGCCTCGCCATTGTATTCGCAGTAGTGGCCTCGGTGGCCACTGCGAGTGCGGCGTGGATAGTCCAGGCAAACACCTTTGGACGCTACGCGGCCATGGTGATTCTCGCAGGAGTATCACTCGCGCTCCTCGTTCCACGGTTCGCTGATCTTGCGACCCGGCCCCTCGTACTTGCGGGTGCCCGGCTCGACCGAAATGCGTCCGAGCGTTCGGGGCTCTTTGGCAACGTTCTCATCGGATCTGCCATCGGGCTGCTCTGGGCGCCGTGTGCCGGCCCCATACTCGGCCTCATCATCGCATCGGCGGCGCTCAGCGGAGCAGGAGCCAACACGTCACTCATGTTCGCCACTTTTGCGCTCGGTGCCGCCGTGTCACTTGGCGCAGCAATTTTCGCAGGAGGTAAGGTGCTTCAGAGGCTCAAGAAATACGCAGGCGCAGACCGGTGGGTTCGCCGTTCACTCGGCGGAATGGCGTTGGCTGGAGTGTTTGTCATCGCAATGGGATGGGACCAGGCGCTGTTTGCGCAGGGTGGACTCCTTCAGACAGCTGGCGCCGAGGAGGCGTTGATCAAGAAGCTTTCGGGCAGAACTGCGGCTGGGGCGGAAACCGTAGATCACGGAGAATCACTGGAGGAGTTCGCCGCCTCGTTAAAGTCATCGGAACTCCCGGACGAAGGGGCTGCCCCGGGCTTCGACGGTGGAGGGGCATGGATAAACTCAGAGCCGCTCGACCTTGCTGCGCTCAGGGGCAAGGTTGTCATGGTGGATTTCTGGACATTTTCCTGCTACAACTGCTTGAACGCATTGCCGCATGTAAAGGCACTCGAGGCGAAGTACCGGGATCGCGGATTCGTCGTAGTGGGAGTGCACACGCCCGAGTTTCCGCATGAGAAAGTCGAAGCGAACGTCAGGGCGCAGGTAAAATCGCTCGGCGTGGTTTACCCGGTGGTCATGGATAACGGATACAAGATCTGGAATTCATTCGAGAACCACTACTGGCCCGCTGCGTATTTCATCGATGCAAACGGGCGAATTCGATATCACCACTTTGGTGAAGGGAAGTATGATGACCAGGACAAGATCGTCGCAAAGCTTCTCGCTGAAGCGGGCCGTTGAACTACTGCCCGATATCGTGCGCTCTACTCGGAGCGCACGATGTTCAGTGAAGTAGTCAGCTGCGCGTTGATCTGGCCGCGCTCTGGAATGCACGCGTCGTAACGTCCGCGCCGCGTTGCAGGCTGTTGCTCGAGTTCGGCAAAGGTGACGCGCGAATCGATCGGGTAGGTGCGGCGTGATACGGTAATCGACTCAACACGGAGGCCGATCGCAGCGCGTCCATCCTTCTTCCTGCCAATCGATGCGATCTCGGCTACAGCGGTCGCTCCTCTCGGGATGACCATGCCATTCGTGCCCGCAACCGGCTCAGCTAGGATGACTGCGAACTCATCGCCGACTCTGCTCGCGTAAGTGCAGATTCGCTGGCCGGCAACGAGTGCGAGCTCAGCACCGGCGGAGACGCTTCCGCTGGGACGCGCGACCATACGCGGTGCACCGAGTTCCTGGCGCGGTGCCGAGTTTCGCCCCGCTGGAACGGGTCGGCGAGGCAATTGCACCTGCCGGGAAACCGTCGTTGTTCGTGAGGCCGTCGTGCGCGGCGCTGCCACGGGCGATGTTGTTACGCGGCTGGCGGGAGCGCGTTCGACAGCAACAGGCGCTGAGGCAGTCTGAACGCGGGTCACACGAGGCGTGGGCTGCGTCGCATTTGCATCGTTGACTGATGGAACCGGAGACGAATTGTCGCTGATCACGTCGGCTTCTGAAGTCTCAATGCCGGTGTCGGCTGAGAGAGCTGAAATCGAATCCTGATTGGCCCTCATGACCATGAGATTCAGCGTGCTGTCCTGAGCAAGCGCGTCGGAAATGGATTCCTTCGGTGCGCTGTCGCAGCCGACAAGCCCGCCAAGTGCGAGGGCGGCTCCTGCGGCGATCATCAAGGTGCTAAGCGATCTATTCATCAAGGGCACTCGCAGTTTTCAAGGTTGGACGTACACAGTAAATACCCGTTTTCGGCCTGAAGGTGCCGGTCAAAGGGCACGAAAAAGGGCAGATCCCAGGAACGCGGATCTGCCCCTTTGAGATGGTGACTGGATCAGTTTCCCGATCCGTATCTCGCGTCGAGCAGCGTCAACTGGCTGCGAATGGATGCCCACGAGTTTCTCACCACCTGAGAGGTTCGTGTCTGCTGCATTGCCGTGTCCACACGCCGTGCTGCGTTGAGAAGCGCGGTGCCTGCGGTAGCCGCTGCGTCTGTGCCCGTGGAGGTGCGGACGAGCTGTTCATAGAGCGAGGCATTGTCGGCGAAAGCGGAAAGTGCAAACCAGAATTCGAGATCCGCTTCACTGTAGTCGCGCGACCGGTTCACGCTCCCAACCGTCGAGATCGAAAGTTCCTGTCGCTGCCGGCCGGCGAGTGCCTGCGAGTTGCGTCGAAGAGTAGATGCGTCAGCCGCCGACATCACTGAGATACCAGTGCTTACAGCGAGACCGAGTGACTGTGCCGTCTGCCAGTCGAGGTTGCCGGTGGGAGTGAGGCGCTTGTCTGTCTGATACTCGAACAACGCGCGCTGTGTGGCATAGGTGAGCTGTCCGTCTACCGAGCCACGGAAGTAATTCAGCTGGGCAAGTGCACGCTGCGCAGACCGGATCATCTCAACTGAAGTGAAGATCGTCGTTGCGTCAGGAGAGCCCACGCTGCCGCGCGTGCGAAGTGACAGGCTCTGGGTGAGTTGAACAGCAAGCTGAGTCCCCGCTGGAACGCTTACGTTCCGTCCTTCTGAAAGAAGTGCGCCGAGTGCGCCGAGTAGTCCGGATGTGGGGTTGTTCTGCGATCCAGCGCCTGCGATCGCGGCGCCGATTCCTCCACGGCCACCCACCAGAACCACTCGCTGATCAGAAGTGGACTCGATCTGCCGACGCTCGGCCGGATCGGTGCTCGTGAGCTTGCCGCGAATTGTGTAGGAGGACCCGTCACTGAGCGTGATCCGGTCGAAACCAACTTCGATTACGCCTGACTGCTGGCGATTTGCTGCCTGGACGTAATTGATAGTGCCCCGGATGCGGCTGCCAGCGGGGATCACAGTGTAGTTCTCAATTCGAACCGTGTCGGACACCACGGTCTCGAAAGTCTGGCCGACTCGGGCCGTTGATGACTCGAGTTCTGTCTGGGTACTTACAAGGATGACGCTACCCTGGGGCAGGGTGACGCGATTTTGTCCGGATGCCGGAACTGACGCGATCAAGAGGGCGACAGCACATAAAGCGGTGTTCCGGGATTTTCGATGTGACAAAGCGATCATTGGGGCTCCTTTGTTCTGGTTGCGACTGCGTGGTCTCATATAGTCAAAAGCCGTACCGCAAATCCGACCGTTGACCCACATCACGCCTGAGGTTAGCGTCGAGTATGAGACTGATCGCCAAGGTTCTGTCGGTGAGTTTCCTGACCGCGTGCCTGAGCGGCACTGCAGTCCCTGTCGTCGAAGTGACCGGCACCTGGGGCGGCAATGACGCAGGGTTGATTGCAGCCGACACCAGCGCGCATGTTCACATCGGCTGTACCCTTGGAGATACAGCTACCCCCATTCGTCCCGGGGCGGACGGGCGTTTCGAAGCGAACGGGACCTACAACGTAGATGCCTACCCTATCGATCGCGGCATTCTCCATCCTGCGGTTTTCTCAGGACGCATCAATGGGAAAGTTCTTGTGCTGACTGTCACGCTCACCGATATAGGGCGAGTGCTCGGGCCCGTCAGTCTGGTACGAGGAGTGCAACCAACTATGGGAACATGCCCCATCTGTCGAGTGCGGACTCCGGACTAACTACGGACTACGGACTAACAACGGACTACGGACCCAGGACCAACTACCACTACGGACTGCTGACTAACTACGGGCTGCGGACTGCGGACCGGCTGTCAGCCAGCAGCTAGCGGAAACTCTAACGAGAACAGATCGCCATGTCGCGAGCTTTTGTAAACGAAGATGCGGAGCAGTGGGGGAATCCGGGGAGGAAGTTCACGCTTCCCGAACGCGATGACCCGGATTTCGACAGGGCTGCGGCCGAGGCGATGTTGGAAGCGGCGAGGGAAGGTGATACCGGGGCGGCGGAGATGGCCACCGGATACTACTGGGGCGAAGAAAAACTAAAGCCGCACATGCAGGTAATACTCGAGCGAGTGCGCGCCGAACCTCACGCAGATGAAAGAACGATTCAGCTAGCGGAGCGATTTCTCAAATAACAACACTCGAGAAATCGCTCCCAGCGGAACTGAACGCTACTGTACTCTCACCAGAATCAGATCCACGAGGGCCTGCGGAGCCTGGCCCTGAGTGTTGGCCGTCAGGTTCGCTGTAACGCCGGCCCCGACTCTGAACTTCACGTACGCTGCTCCGCCGCCAACCAGCGACAAATCGAGCGGTGTCGAAGCCAGAGTTCTCGTGACCAGCGGAAACACTCCGTTGTTGATTGCTGGCAACAGACTTCTGAAGTTCCAGCTCGGATAGGTGTACGTTGCCGCAACGGGAACGCCGAAGTCGTCCACGTACTGAGCGATGGCCCAGTCGCGAACTATCGGGCCAAGACTTCCAAACACCCCGGCAAAATTGGACTGGCCCGCCTGAGACGAATTCACGAGCGCAAACCAGGTGTCACGCTCGTTGCCGGCCTTGCGATCTGCGGCGTAACGCAGAAGCTCCCATGTCGCTCCTCGCGTCTCGAGGTTGTCGTTCATCGCGTAAGGTGAGTTAGACTCGGTCGCCGTCAGATATGTTCGCAGTCGTCCGAGGTTCTGAACCTGATATCCGTTGATCGCATCCAGCTGTGCCTGAGACGACTGTACTCTCGGCAAGTCGATATTCTGGCGCGGAGCATTGCCCGAAATGCGATAGTAAACCAGCTCCTCCGCAATGTGGCTCAGGCCTTCGTTAAGCCACACTTCTTCAAAGCTGAAAGCATTGTTGACGTAGATCCTGCGGCCCGCATTGATCAGATGCTGGAATTCATGAGCGAGCACCGGCTGAACCCTGCCCGCGAGCGTCGTCTTGTTGGTGTAGTTGCCATTGATGGTGCTGGCAGGATCCGGGACGGGCATGTAGAACATCTCGCCCTCATTGCTGCCGAGGCAGTTGCTCACGGGGAACAGATCCCGTGATGCCTGAAGTCCACCGACTACACTCCCTGGAGGACCCGGAATGGCGTTGACGCTCGGCGTAAAGAGAATGACGATGCGGCCATTTCCGTCGAAGTCCGAAGGCGCTCCGAAGTTGTCGATATCTATCCCGTATCCAACTGCATCGAACTGCTGGCCGAAATCGGCGAGCTCCGCATCGGTGTACCCGTTTGCTGGCGATTGCGTGTCGATCAGCACGATAACCCGCGTTGTAACGGCGACTACTTTCGCGTCGCGGAGAACCTTTGCGCTCGTGCAGGTGTTACCGGAAATGTTGACGTTGATGGGAAAAACAGCGCCGACAGAGGGAGTAGCTGGAATACCGGTGATTGACTTCGATATCGTCGACTGTCCTGTGCGAATGCCACCACGCATAGAGGCAAGCGCCGGTGCGAGATCCTGACGCTCGCGAATGCGGAAGGCATTCTCGATCGACTTTGAATCCACGCGCGTATCGAGAGCCACTCTCGCGTTGGGACCGATCTGAAGCGAAGCCGCCGACGTGAGCGGCGCGGAAACGTTGTTACCGACGATCTGAACCGAAGCCACACTGCTCGTTGGCGAAGAATTGAACGGAATCAGCACGTACTCCGCCGCCGACGCTCCTCCGAGGCACACAAGCGAACGCTCGGCACCCACCAGAGAGCGCACTTCACCAAGAGCAAGCTGAAGCGTGCCGTTGCTGCACGACACTGGCGCTACGACCGTGATCTGCGCGCTGCCCGAGATTCCCTCGCTCATGGCAATGATGGAAATCGGTCCACCCGCGGCGAGCGCGATGACTTTACCGGTCTGGTCAACTGATGCGATGTTGGGCTGCGAAGATACCCAGGTGAAAGCCCGGCCGGTGAGAGGCCTTCCGGCGGCATCGACTGCTACCGCGGTGGCCTGTGCGGTCTGCCCGACCGTTATCTGAGATCCTGGCAGCGATACGTTCACGCCCGCAACGGGGGCCTGAATGACGGTGATGGTTACTGACGCGCTTTTTCCTTCGCTGGTCGCAGTGATGAGCGCTGTGCCGGCTGATACACCTGTCACAGTTCCATCCGCAGAAACGCTTGCCACCCCGTTCGCGTTGCTGGTCCATACGATTGAACGCGCGAGTACTACTCCACCGGCGTCCTTCGCCTGGGCGCTGAGGGAGATGCTGGCTCCAATCTGCAAAGAAGCCGGGGGAGCAACTATTGAGACTGTCGCCACCGGAATGATGACCGGTTCGGTAGGACCCTTGCCGGAACAGGCAGCGGCAATTGCCAGAAAAGCTGCTGCGGCCCAGCGAGCGGATTTGAACGCGATCATCACGGTTTACGGGTAGAGTGTTCAGTGAAACAAACGAACAAGGATACTACACCGCGCCATATCAAGCGGTCTTTTTTTTCGGAGGTGGCTGGGTTCCGCGGAAATTTGCGAGTAACGGCCCAAGAACGCGATCTATTTCGTCGAGCGCATCGCCGGGTAGAACAACTCCTGAAGCCGCGACGTTGTCATCCACCTGGCTTGGGCGGCTGGCGCCCACGATAGCGGATGAAACGTTCGGCTCTCTAAGTACCCACGCCAGCGCCAATTGAGCCATGGTCAATCCGAGCCCATCCGCAATCGGCTTGAGCTCCTGAACCGAGGTCAGGGTTGCATCACTTCGCAGGTCATCGCTCCAGAAAGTGTTCATCTCGGGGCTGGCCGCCCTGGAATCACTCGGCGCAGGCTGCCCGGGCAGATACTTTCCGGTGAGCACGCCCTGCCCAAGCGGCGACCATACGATCTGCCCCATACCGTTCGCCGCGCACAACGGGATGACACTTTTCTCGGGCACCCGCCAGAGCATCGAATATTGAGGTTGGCTGCTCACGAACTTCTCGACACCAGGAATTGCGAGCGCCGCCGAGATCTGCTCCGCATTCCATTCGCTGAATCCGATGTATCGAGCCTTGCCCTGTCGCACCACATCGCTCAGCGCCTCCATCGTCTCATCGAGAGGAGTCGTGTCGTCGTACCGATGGCATTGATACAGGTCCACGTAATCGGTTCGCAGCCGCGTGAGTGAAGCGTCTATCTGCTTGTAAACCTGCTCGGCGGAGAGGCCACGATCCTCGTCCGTCATTGGGAAATACAGTTTTGTGGCGAGGATGTACGACGACCGATCTCTTCCCTCGAGGGCTTTGCCGAGAAAACTTTCGGCAGCGCCTTTTCCATATACGTTGGCGGTGTCGATGAAGTTGACGCCGAGCTCGAAAGCGCGATCGAGGCATGCGCGCGCATTCGAGTCGTCCACTCCCAAACCATATGTAAGCCAGGACCCGAGGGAGATTTCGGAGACGTTCAGGTCACTGTCCCCGAGTTGACGGTATTTCATCGGGAGAGTGATACAGGTGCAGGTGCCGGATTGAACGGGATCATGGTCGTCAGGTTACAGAAAAGGGCAGGAGTGAAATCGTCCGAGCGAAAACTACAGGGCCGCCCTACCTTATGACACAGACCTCCCTGGGAGACCCTCAATGCGTGCGTTGAAGTGGCTGGGATACATCGTCGGCGCACTGGTCGTAATTGTGGTGCTGGCAGCAGCGGGTGTCTTCGGCGTCACGTCAACGCGAATGGCGAAGACTTATTCGCCAAACGTCTCCCCGGTACCCATCCCGTCAGATTCCGCTTCGCTCGCGCGCGGAAGGCACATCGTGGAGTCAGTTGCGAAATGCCGGGTGTGCCACGGCGACGACTACGCCGGAAAGCTCGTCTTCGACGCACCGGTCTTTGCCCGTCTGACATCGTCCAACCTGACAGCCGGAAAGCACGGCGTCGCGGCCGAGTATACTGATACCGACTGGGTTCGGGCTATCCGCTACGGCGTCGGACGCGACGGCAAGTCGCTGCTGTTCATGCCTTCCGAAGCGTTCACATATTTCAGCGACGCGGATCTTGGGCGAATGATTGCGTACCTGAAAACTCTACCGGCGGTTGACATGCCGATCGAGAAGGAAAAGTCGGTCGGGCCAATCGCACGAATCGCGTACCTGTCCGGGGGCTTTCCGCTCATACCCGCTTCGCTGGTGCCCGAAAACCTCGAGCGGCCAGAGCTATCCGAAGCTTCCACGGCGGAATACGGTGAATTTCTCGCCCGCACAGGTGGCTGCCTCGGCTGTCACGGCCAGAAACTCGAGGGCGCTGAAGTAGATCGTGTAAAGACGCCGAACCTCACGCAGGGTGGAGAACTCGGCAAGTGGACAGAAACCCAGTTTGCGACAGCAATTCGCACGGGAGTGCGGCCGGACGGAAGAGTGTTGAGCGCCGTAATGCCATGGCCGTACATGAAGGGGCTCACGGACACCGAAGTCACCGCGCTCTGGGCGTACCTGAATTCGGTGCCAAAGGTGGCGCTTACAGCACAGTAGGCCGCAGCTGCACTCCGCTCAAATCCCTCTGTCTTCCGGCAGGGGAACTATCGCACTGCTGTTCACGATCTCACCGTCGGCAGGCGTAATCGGGAAAGCTGTCTGCTCTCGTGTCGCAGCTCCGGACACGAGATCGTCGATCCCGCCTTGGCCAGGTGCATCGTTTGATGGCTTTCCCGGCTTTCCGCGAACGTTCCACGAGAGGAGTGGTGGCGTGATGAAAGTCGTCACCAGCACCATCATCGCGATTGCGCTGTACAGGTGCGAAGTGAGCGCGCCAGTTGCGAGACCCATTCGCGCGAAGATAAGTCCTACTTCACCGCGCGGAATCATGGCTATTCCGATGAGTGCCTTCTTGCCCTTGAACCAGAAGGGCGCGTAGCCGGCTGCAAATTTGCCGACCACCCCCACCGCTATAAGGGCGGCTCCGATGGTCAGCACTTTCTTGTCGCCGAGGGTGTTTAGTTCAATCGCGGCGCCAACGCTGGCGAAGAAAATCGGCACAAAGAATAGCCCGAGCCGCGTTGTGGCCTTTTCGATTGTCGCCCGCTGCGGGGTTCGATGGAGGATCAGCCCGGCCGAGAATGCGCCGATGATTGTCGCTGATCCGGCAATGGCGGCGAGCCAGGCGAGAAAGAATGCGAACGAGAGCCCGACGACTCCCAGTGTCCCTGATTGCTCCACTCTGTCAACGAAGCGAAAAACAGGCGGCACCAGAAAGCTTCCGAGGAAGAGCGATGCAACTACGAATCCAATAGCGATGGACGTTGTCAGTGCAACACCGGTAATGCTGAGCGCGGCCCCACCGACCAGTCCGGTAACAACCGAAAGAATCACCAGCCCGACGATATCATCGAGCACAGCCGCGCCGAGTACGATCTGACCCTCTTTGGTGTCGAGCTGCGAGAGGTCGGAGAGCGTGCGCGCCGAGATACCAATTGAAGTTGCGGTAAGAGCGGCGCCACAGAGGATTGCAGGAATGACCGAGAGTCCGAGCCCCGCCGCGACTGCATAGCCAAAGCCGAAGGGAAGGACGACGCCCGCAATGCCGACTACAAGGGCTTCGGTGCCCACCCTCATCAGCGACTTGAAATCAGTATGCAGGCCGATTTCGAAAAGAAGTACGAGCACGCCCAGTTCAGCGAACGCAACGATTACCGGATCAGACGGGTCCAGGACACCGAGGACAGACTTTCCGAGGATGACTCCTGCCAGTAACTCGCCAACCACAGCAGGTTGGCCGATGCGCTGCGACAGCACGCCCAGCAGTTTTGCAGTGAGCAGCAGTGCAACGAGGGCGGCCAGCAAGTCGGGGAAAGAGTGTTCTGCCATTTATCGGGGAAAAGGGGACCTATTTCGCGGGGCAAGCAGGGGGTACATTTTTACGCTCGCATCGAACATACGCACCACGGCATTGCCGTCAAACCAGTGCGAAGAATGTCCACAGCTGATCAACGTCCAGACAAGATCGCCCGAATCGCCGCGTGTCCGCCAGTCCTGCGAAAAGCGGTCCACGGGCTTTCAGACGAGCAACTCGATACGCCCTATCGCGACGGCGGATGGACAGGGCGGCAAGTGATACATCACGTCGCCGATTCGCACGCGAATGCGTTCATGCGATTCAGGTGGATAGTCGCCGAGGACAATCCCGTCATCAAGACATATGACCAGGAAGTCTGGGCGAAGTTTGAGGATTATCACCTTCCCGTGGAGCCGGCATTCAGAATGCTCGAAGGCCTGCACGAGCGATGGGTTGCGTTTCTCGAATCACTTCCCGCGTCTGCCTGGTCTCGCTCGGCAGTACATCCGGAAATGGGCGATGTGAGCCTCGATGACCTGCTCGATCTCTATGCAGGACATGGTGAAAAACACGCAAAGCAGATTACCGATCTGAGGGCGCGCAAAGGTTGGTGAGGTGACATTCCCCGCCCTCGCGGCAATTCCGAAAGCCAGGCGGCGCAACCTGCTCCGCTTCTTCGTTCTGTTTCCGCGCGTGGTCGGGCTCGCGGTGGCCGGGATAGGCGCTGTCGAGCTCGCAGTCTGGGTGCTCGGGGGCGCGCACCTGGATGCGGGTCACGATGGGATGTTGATGATGCCGTTGGCCGCGCTTTGCTTCGTCTTCTCCGGAGTCGCGCTCTTTCTCGCGCAGGCGAGAAACTCGCGGATCGCACGGTGGTCAGTGCGTATTTTCGCGGTGGCCGTTGCGGCGATATCCCTCTTCGCGCTGTTCGAGTATGCAGTGGGGCGCCTGCCGGTGGTGGACCGGTTCTGGGCGAGAATTGGTACACTCGGCTCGCCTGCCGAGGAGTGGCAGAGGATGGCCATCAACACAGCAGCCGCATTTACTTTTTTCGCGCAGGGCGTGGTTCTGGTTGAGGGCGATTCCCGAAGCGGGCGGCTGCGCTCCCAATATTTCGCGACTCTGGCGTTAATCGTCGCGTTTCTCGCACTTGTGGGTCACATCTTCGGAGTGCGCGACTTCTACAGCTTTCAGGTGCTGTCGGGAATGGCGCTCTCGTCCGCGATTGCGCTGACGCTTCTCGCACTCGGTCTGCTGTTTTCGCAGCTGGAACGCGGGATGCCTGCGCTCATCGTGGACGACGGCGCGGCCGGGTTTGTCGCGCGGCGTCTCCTGCCTGGCGCAGTACTGGTTCCGTTCATACTGACAATGCTGAGATTCACGGGCGAAGAGAGAGAACTTTTCGGATCCAAGCTGGGTGCATCACTCTTTGCCGTCGCGGACATGGTGATTTTCCTGCTGCTCATCGCATGGAGTGCACGCGTACTGAGGGATATCGACAAGAAGCGAAGGGAGCTCTTCGTGCTCGAGCGGGAAGCACATGAAGCATCCGAGAAGGCGCGAGCCGAAGCAGAGGCGGCCATGACTCAGGCGGAAGCCGCGCGTGCGGAAGCGGAACGTGCCAACGGATCGAAGAGCGACTTCCTCGCTGTGATGTCGCACGAGCTGCGCACACCGCTCGCGGCCATCATGGGTTATCAGGAACTGCTGGCCGATGGCATAACCGGTCCAGTGACTGAAGCCCAGAGCCAGCAACTCGGGCGCATCAAGGCGAGTGCCAGGCACCTGCTTTCGCTCATCGACGAAATACTGACATTCACGCGACTTGATGCAGGGCGTGAGACAGTGAGGTCCGAGCGATTTGATATCAGCGAATCGTTGAGGGATGCGCAGGAAATCGTGGAGCCGCTGGCCAAAGCCAGGAATCTGGAATTGAAAATCATTCCGCCACACCCCGTGGTAACTGTGGAAAGCGATCCTGTTAAGGTGAGACAGATCCTCGTGAATCTGCTCTCAAATGCAGTGAAGTTCACTGACAGCGGAAGCGTTACAGCGGAGGCGTCAGTGAGGAACAACGACTTCAGTCTGAAGGTCAGCGACACAGGAATCGGGATTCCACAGGAATTCCTGTCCAAGATTTTCGATCCGTTCTGGCAGGTCGAGCAGAAAGCCACGCGCCGCTCCCCCGGCACCGGCCTCGGCTTGACAGTCACCAAGCGGCTTGCCATGCTGCTCGGAGGGGATGTGGATGTGACGAGTGTGCCGGGAGAGGGAACGCTGTTTACCGTCACGCTGCCCACCAGGCCCCCTGATACGGTATCAATTACCGAAGAAGTACCCCAGCGTCTCGCCGGATGACATCCGGCTCAACCGAAAAAAAATGAAAAGAATTGCAATCCTCCGGGCCGTTGGAATGGGTGCGCTCAT
>JBKJNN010000117.1:0-9463 GCA_046593625.1 Gemmatimonadaceae bacterium
CCGCTTCTGTCGTCGATGCCGGTGGTCCAATCCCAGTCGGAGCTGGGAAGGCAGAAGGTGCCTGCATCCTGCTGCGCCGCGCAGACGTGGTACGGGAAGTGATTGGTTGTCGTGACGTGATAGAGTTGCGCTGTCGGAAAGCGAAGCGGCGTCCAGGTAGTGCCGCTGTTGATGGAAACCGTACCGCCGCCATCGTTGCTCTCGATCATGCGCGTCGAATCGTTGGGGGCGATCCAGAGGTCGTGGTTGTCGCCATGAGGCGGACGAAGCTGCGTTCCGAATTTCTTTCCGCCGTCATCAGATCTGTAGAAGCCGACGTTCAGTACGTAGACCCGGTCTTTTATCTGCGGGTCGGCATAGATCCTCGTGTAGTAGAATGCGCGCTGCCGGAGTTTGCGTTCGTCGTTGGTGCGCGACCACGTGTCACCGCCATCGTCAGAGCGATAGACGCCGCCTGAATCCGACTCGATGATTGCATAGACGCGCCTGGAGTCGGCGCCGGAAACAGATACTCCGACTTTTCCGATGACGCCCGAGGGCATGCCGGGTGCGCGGGTCAGCTCCTTCCATGTGTCGCCGCCATCTGTAGAGCGAAAGAGCCCGCTGCCTGCGCCACCGCTCGACATCTTCCATGGAATGCGGTACGCCTGCCACATCGATGCAAAGAGAATCTTCGGATTGTTGGGATCGATGACGAGATCTATCGCGCCGGTTGAATCGTTGCGAAAGAGAATGCGCTGCCAGGTTTTGCCGCCGTCCTTCGAGCGGTAAACACCGCGTTCGGGACTGGGAGCAGAAGGTTTACCGAGTGCAGCGACGTAGACGAGGTCGGGATTTTTTCTGTCTATGCGGATGCGGCTGATTGCCTGAGTTTCCTCGAGTCCCATGGATTTCCACGTCTTGCCACCGTCCGGAGAGCGATAGACGCCGTCGCCCTGCATGATGTTTCCGCGAAGCTGCACTTCGCCCATGCCGATGAAGACAATGTCAGGATTCGATTCCGCGACGGCTACAGCGCCGACTGATGAACTGCGAATCTTCCCGTCTGTCACCGGATTCCATGAGGTGCCGCCATCCGTCGTCTTCCATAGACCTCCGCCCGTCGCCCCGAAGTAGTACTCGTTCGGTCGGCTGGCGCTTCCCGTAGACGTGATGGATCGCCCGCCACGATTTGGGCCGATGTTGCGCCATGACATTCCGGCCAGATAGGCGGAGTCGTATGCGGGAGCAGTCTGCGCTGCGAGTGGGCCGGCAAGCGCGAGACTCACGAGAACTGCTGCCACAGATGGCACAGACGAAAGAGAAGACACGGAGGAGAGCTTCATTTGGAAAAGCGGAGTGTGGGGGAGGGCTGAGGCCGGAAGGGTTAACAAAACTGCAGAACCGCAAACAACAGAACAACTTTTCTGCCTGCGCCGGGCGGGATTTTCCCGAGATCAGCGGGTTTGGATGGTTCGAAGACTCTATTGTGTTCGGGGTTTCTTCGGGATATGGTTAAAGGAGGCCCCTATGTCATCCTCCGCTCTCCTGCGCTCGATCCTCGAGCAGAAATTCCCCGATGCAATACCGGTCACGCACCGGACGGCAGAGCCGGTGGCAACGGGAATTGGAGTGCTCGATTCCATCCTTCCCAATGGGGGATTGCCGCGCGCCCGGCTCTCGGTATGGCTGCCTCAGGGAGGAGCCACGGCAATACTCCGCGCAGCATGCCTCACGGTTGCCTCCACCGGCGAGCGCTCGGCCTGGATTGACGGGCTCGGTACCATCGCCGGACAGTTCTGGGAAGAAGGGCCCATCCTCGTGCGTCCCGCCAATCGCCGCAATGCGCTTCGTGCAGCAGAAGAGCTGCTGAGGTGCGGGGGTTTTTCTCTCATCGTCCTTGCCGGCACGGAGCCGGCGGGGACAGAGATGGTGCGGCTTTCACGTGCCGCCCGCGAAGGAGGAGCAGCTTTTGTCGCACTGACGTCGCACACATCCATGGCGAGCGTGCGGCTGGTCTCGCGCATCATGCCGCGAAGCTACGAGTGGCAGCGCTCACCTTTTGGCGACCCCGCCGAAGCCTCCTCCGCCAGCATCCGGATCACCGCCCAATCACTCGGCTGGAACAGACGTGCGGAATTCCGCGTGCCAATAGTGTCGTACGATCTTCGGAACTCGCTCGAGCCCGGGCTGCCGGACAGAAGAGGGGCGAAGGTGTGACCTTCATCTGCATCACTGGCAGAAACTGGAAAGGAAGTCAACTGGACCGCATAGCTGCGACCGCGCTAAGGATCGTCCCTCGTGTAGCGCTGGATTTCGCCCGCGGACTTGTCTGGGCCGATGGAAAAAGTCTGGCAGTGCCTGTCATCTGCGAGGATCTCACGGTCGCGCTGGAAAATATGGGAGCCGAAGGAATTCATTTTGGTGTTGCAGCGGTTCCGATTGCGGCCGAGGTAGCCGCGCGGACGCGGGCTCATGGGAGCCAGGCTGGTTCGGGTGTGACTCGCGTGCTTGCGGGCAATGAGCGCGATTTTATCGGCGCTGTGGCGATAGATATCCTCGATCCCTCGCCTCAACTCGCAAACCTGTTCGAGGGAACGGGAATCGAAAAGTGCAGCGACCTCGCGTGTCTACAGCAGGAACCTGTAGAGGTGAGATTCGGGGCGGAGGGAGTGCACCTGTGGCGTCTCTCCAGGGCTGACGACACCCGGCTCATGTTTGCAGTGATGCCGAGGAGCCTGCCTCAGTCCTCGATGGACTGGGTGGATTACGTGCTCAGGAATCCTGAGCGACTCGTGTTCGTGATCAATGCACTGGTGGACAATGTGTCGACTGCTCTTGAGTCCCAAGGTCTTTGCGCTCGCGAGATGACGCTCGTGTTTTCACTCGCCAATCGCACTGCATACGAACACCTGGTGCGACCATCGCGGTCTACATCGAGCAGGAAGGCATGGATGCGCCTCATCAGAACGCATCTCGACCGGATTGTGCTGCCAGATGCAGTGACTGGAATTGCTCTGCGTGTGGAGTCGGTGACGGGTGAGGTAGAGCGTCAGGGAGACATTTTCGATCGCGGGTTTGCTACCGCTCGGGCTACCGAGGAAACCGTCGCGCAGCTGCTCGATGATCAGGGGGCGGTGATTGTAGTTCCGTCCAATTCACAGCATCCGCTGCTGGAGAAGCGCACTGTGTGGCAGGCGCAGGAGCCCGCGCATGCAGCACGCGCTCACATGGTCAAGGAGTCGCGAGCGGATCCCCAGCTTACTCTTCAGTTCCTTGCCGAGCCAAGACGAATTACGGTAAAAACCGTTCGTCGCCGAGACCATGACCTGCCGGTGAAGTATCGGGAGGAAGGTGACTGGGTAAATCTCGAATCGGCGGCCGGGCCTGACCGGGTGTCGGGCGGGCAGTGGGAGCGTGCATTTGCCCGCGAGTATTTCAGGTGCGTGAACGAGACGGGGGCGATGGTCTGGATTTACCGTGAACAGGGGGAGTGGTACCTGCAGGGGTGGTGGGACTGAGCCCACTGGAAAAACAGTGAGATTCCGGAGCAAAAAAAACAGTTGCGCGATTCTCTCACAACGCGACACTATGCTTCGTGTTTTCTGGTTCTCGCATCCGCAGGCCGGCCTTTGCCCCGGGTTCACTCCTTGAGAGCGTCACGAGATGACAGCAGCAGAATATCTGGATCTGTTCGAGTACAACCGATGGGCGAACGGCCAGGCGCTCGATGTGGCGTCCGGCGTTACCGCCGAGCAGTACATAACGCATGTGGAGAGCAGTTTTACATCACTGCGCGCGACGCTCCAGCACATGCTTGCCGTCGAAATCATCTGGCTGTCCCGGTGGGAAGGTCACTCACTCGGCGATGCGCCAGACTTCAGCACCTGTCATGAGGTGTCGAAACTCGGACGGCTCTGGCAATCATTCTGGAACAGGCAGTTTGGATTTCTGAGCGCGCTGTCTGACGAAGATCTGGCGCGTCCGATAGCAATCAGAACGCGTGGCGGAATCGAGACCGTGCAGACGCTGGGCGAGACTCTGACTCATGTGGTGAATCACTCCACCTATCATCGCGGTCAGGTTGCGACGATCGCACGCCAGGTTGGCGGCACACCTCTCACCACAGATTATTTCACTTACTGCCTCGGGAAATCAGGCTAGGAAGGGTCAGGGTCCTTGTCGCCCTGAGCAAGAAGGAAAGGTCCATCCTTGGCTGGTCCCCCGAGTTCGAACAGCTTGTCCACTCCTGCGGCCGTGATGGCGAAGTGCCCGGTGGAGAGTCTTTCCAGCCAGCCGTTTTCGCGCAGGTACCATAGCTGAAACTGGAGAACCTGTTCCGGACACGAGAGGACACGCTCGAACTCGAGAGGGCCGACGCCGGGCTCGAGGATGTTATTGCGGCGCGCTACGTACAGAAGCGACAAAATCCCGAGGCGAATGCGTGAGTCGTTCGCGATGTCGGAAACTGCACTCGACTGGTCGAAGATGCGCCACCGCTCCTCGCGGATGCGTTCGTACTGGACATCGTATGCGGCCCGCTGCACAGGATCAGCGAGAACCGTGTGCGCATTCACCAGCTCAGTGAATTTTTCGGCGTGTCCGCTGTCACGATTGTCCGGATGATACCGGTGGGCAAGATGCCGGAAAACGCGCTCGATTGTTTCGACATCTGCGCGGGGTGAGATCTGAAGCGTTTCGTAGTGATCGGGAAGCGGTGAATCGGGCATGGCCCAATATGGTCATGCTCGCTGCATTTGCAATCGCTGAACTCAGCGACTCCGGCAGAACGGAGCTAATTTTTCCGCTGCATCACTACCTCTCATCTGCCGGGGTGATAATGAGTCTTGCTCTCATGTTCGCGCGAATCGTTCACATAGGGGGCGGAGTAACGTGGGCAGGCGCGATGTTCTTTCTCGCTTTCTTTTTGTTTCCTGCGGTAAGAGATGCGGAAGACGGGGGAACGGGAGTGGTAGTCGAGCTTTCGAGGCAGGGTGTACTGAACTTCGTTCCAGTCATTGCGATCCTCACGATGCTGTCGGGGTTCTGGCTTTACTGGAAGGTTTCGTCCGGCTTCAACAGCGTCTACATGGGTTCCGGGCCGGGAATGGCATACGGATTGGGCGCGGTCTCGACGGTAGTCGCGTTCATTACCGGAGCGACCATCATCAGGCCGAACATGCAGAAGGCCATGGCGCTTTCTGAAAAGGCATTGAGCGCTTCGGCCGAGGAACGCTCCAGCCTGCTCTCGAAAGCGGGGGAGCATGAGCGGCGAAGCGGAAAGGCAGCGAGAGCTGTCGCGCTACTACTTGTGATTACGGTGGTGGCAATGGCCGTAGGGCGCTATGTCTGATTCCCGCTGTGAGTAATACCAGCGCTGCATCCGCCCTGGCGAAAAGTACAGTCGCCGTCGGCGTAATCGACGGAATTTTTGCCATCGCGGCCAACTCGCTTACGATGAAGAGCAACCCGATGCGCGTGTTTCAGGGCATTGCGAGCGTGGTGTTTGGCAGGAGTGTTTTCGACGGTGGCATTGCAACGACGATGCGGGGTGTTGCGATGCATTTTGCAGTCGCGATGTTCTGGTCAGGTGTCTACCTGATCATGACGAGAAACTCGCGCGCTCTTGGCGAGATCGTCCGCACACGGCGTGGTGCATTTTCGTTTTCACTTGCATACGGGCCGTCGATCTGGCTGGTCATGTCGCTGCTGGTGATTCCGCTGTTCGTGAATCGCCCGGCGACACTCGACATGACATGGTGGATCATTCTCGCAGGCCATATTCCGTTCGTGGTAGCTCCAATGGTATGGGCGAGCGGGGATGGGAGGCAGTGACTTCAGGTGAGTCAGTCACGGTTGACGATGGAGAGGATGTTCCCGTCGGGATCCTTGCACCACGCGTTCTTTCTCTTGCCCATCACATGCACATCACCTTCGTAGGAGATTCCGGGGAAGTCGTACCTTTCGAAGGTCACTCCCTTGTTCTGAAGTTCGCGCACTGTATCGCCAACGTCATCCACTGCCCAGGTGACGCAGGTCGCCTGGTTGGTGCCGGCAAACTCGGATTGGTACACCAGTAGGAGCGAGTTGCCGGTCCTGTACGAAAGCACCATTTTTTCCTCGCTCGGGCCGGGCGCGAGGCCGAGCTTGTCCTCGTAGAATTTTCTGGCTGCGTCGAGATTACTTACTGCAACTGTAGCGATGGCATCGGTCTGGCTGAGCATTGATGTCCCCCTGAAAGTGAATCCGTTTTTTTAGATCGTACTGCAAAGAGTGCGTCCGATGAAGGCGTCAGTAAACCACTGAATTGCGGTAATCATTGAATGATTTCTTCTCCTTCTGCTGCTCCGCGCCGTGTTGTCTCAGTGGATCTTCTGCGCGGGATCGTGATGATACTCATGGCGCTCGATCACACTCGCGAATACTTCAGCCGGAATCGGTTTTCCCCGGAGAACCTCGCCCTCTCGAATCCAGCACTCTTTCTGACGCGATGGGTGACCCATCTCTGTGCGCCGTCATTCTTCCTTCTGGCGGGAGTCGGTACCGCGCTTTCCCTGCAGGGTGGCAGGCCGACAGGTGAGTTGAGCCGGTTCCTCTGGACCCGCGGTCTCTGGCTGATGGTCCTCGAGTTGACGGTGACTCGGTTCTTCTGGGATTTTGGTATCACCTTTCCCATGTTCCTTCTCGTCATCTGGGCACTCGGCTGTTCAATGATAATCCTCGCGGCGTTGATTTATCTGCCGAGGTCAGTTGTGGCGGCGATCGGTCTGATTGCGATAGCGGGACACAATCTCCTGGACGGAATTGCTCCAGCGTCATTCGGCGCGCTTGGCGCTCTCTGGAATGTTCTGCATGTGCCCGGCATGGCAGTTCCGGGAAAAGTTCTCGTTGGTTATCCGTTGATTCCGTGGTTCGGTGTCATGGCAGTGGGCTTTGCTCTTGGCGCCGTCTTCGAGTGGACTCCAGAAAGGCGTACACAATTTCTTTATCGCGCAGGGATCGCAGCAGTGATCGCGTTTGTAGTTATTCGCTTCATCAACGGATATGGAGATCCGCTTCATTGGAGTGCGCAGCGGAGCACGGCCATGACCGTGGCTTCATTCTTCAATACGCTGAAGTATCCGCCGTCGCTGCTATACTTGCTGATGACGCTTGGCCCCGCGCTCATTCTGCTTGCGCTCTTCGATCGCGCGCGCGGAAAGGTTGTGGATGTTGTAAGCCTGTACGGACGAGTGCCGATGTTCTACTACGTCTTTCACATCCTCGTCATCCATCTCCTGGCGAGCGCGTTTGCTCTATGGCAGGGAGGGCAGGCGGGTTTCCTCGGACTCGATATTTCGAGTTTCCCCAAATGGTACGGGACGAATCTGGCTGGAGTTTACGTCGCCTGGGTTACCGTCGTGGCCCTGATGTACATGCCGTGCCTCTGGTATGCTTCGCTGAAATCAACGAAGCGATACTGGTGGCTTGGCTACCTCTAGAGCTTACAGGCGACCAACGGCGAGCAGCGCGAGCCCTTTTTCCTTGAGTTGTTCTTTTGGACCGCCGCCTCTCGCCTGACCGACATCGATGATGAGGCCCGTTGTTCCCTTTCTGACGGCAAGTTGTCCCTTTGCGAAGAATGCTTCGTCTCCAATGCCCGTCACGATCTGATAGTCATCGTCCGACGCTAACGACTTGCGGTACTCCGTGAACAGCGTGGCTGCTGTACCGCCGAGTTCGTAGCGCGCGAGACTGACCTCGGTTCCGTAGAAGCAGTACTGCGCCTTGACCGGGCGTCCGAGCAGGGGGACGTCCATGGTCTTTTCAACGCCTGCGGGCACTGCGGCGCCGAGTGCAGCTGCGGCTTCCTGCCGTGTGATGAGGGTGCATGGGCCGGCACCGACTTCATCGGTGTGGAATGGCTGCGCGGAACCAGCGACCATCGGGATCATGGAGGCGATGAGATAGAGCACTGGTATGAAAGGCATGTCCATTCCTGAGTGGTGGTGGGCGTTGTGGCAGGCTGCGAAGATACGGATGTAGGGGGCGAAAGCAATCGCGGGCTCTTCTTGCTTCGGGGTTTGTTCGGTATTAGCATTACCTCCCCATGTCCTACGTAGAACTCCGTACCCACACAGCGTTTTCGTTCAATGACGGAGCGGTAACTCCCGAGGCGCTCGTGAGGAAGGCGGCGGAGCTGGGGCATCATACTATAGGTATCAGCGACACTGCGGATCTGGGTGGCGTGGTGCGTTTTGCCCTGGAGTGCAGGCGTCAGGGATTGAAGCCTGTGGTGGGTGTGGAGCTGAACGTCGATGGGCGGCCGGCCGCGTTTTATGCACAGAATGCGGAGGGGATGCGGAATATTGGCGCTCTTGTCACTCGTGCTCGTGTTGGTTCGCTTCGGGGGTGGGTAAAAGGGCAGGGTGCCGAGCGGCGCGGGCGGCCACGTGTGAGCTGGAAGGATGTTGCGGAGCGGAGTGCCGGTGTGATTGCTCTGACCGGGCCGGCGCCCGGTCCGATCGGTGCGAGGATTCAGATGTGCGAATACTCCACGGCTGCGCGCATTCTTGGGGAGTGGAAGGATGTGTTTGGGGAGCGGCTCGCGGTGGAGGTGCAGCTTCATCACACTGGCGGTTGTGAGGCGGCGCTTGCTTCGGCGCTGATAGATCTTGCCGGGAAGCAGAATGTGCCCTGGGTGGCGCAGCATGATCCCCGGTATATCGATGGGCCGAGCAGGCTGGTGCATGACGTACTGACGGCGTTGAGGTATGACACTACTATAGAGAAGGCGATGTCGCGGGGTTTGCTGCATCCCAGCGGGGAGTGGCGGCTGCTTTCTCCGGGGGAGATGTGCGAGCGGTGGAAGGGTCGGGAAGAGGGTCTCGAGTGCAGCGAAAGGATTGCTGGCGAGTGTGACTTCGACTTGAGCTGGCTGCGGCCCCCCTTGCCTAAGTTTCCACATCCGCCGGGTACGAGCGACACCGAATTCCTGCGTGTGCAGGTGTATGAGGGCGCGCGGGAGCGGTGGGGCGATAATCTTTCCGACGCGCAAAGGAATCAGATCGAGCACGAGCTGCGTGTCATCAGCGCACTTGGGTTCTCCGGATTCTTTCTCGTGATGTGGGACGCGGTGCGATTTGCGCGGTTGCGCAACATTCTCTGCCAGGGGCGCGGGAGTGCCGCCAACTCTGCTGTCGCGTATTGTCTCGCAGTCACCGCTGTAGATCCCGTGGAAAACGGACTTCTGTTCGAGCGGTTTCTTTCAGAGAAACGTGTGGATGGCCAGACCGAAGCGCCGGATATCGACGTGGACATCGAGCATGACCGGCGCGAGGAAGTGCTCGACTACATGTACGGCCATTACGAGCGATCGCATTCTGCAATTGCGTGCATCGTGCAGACGTATCGTGGGCCGAATGCGCTGCGCGATTCCATGCGCGCCTTCGGGTATCCCACCGAGCTCGTGAACGACATGTCCAAGCGGCTGCATTACAACGAG
>JBKJNN010000047.1:0-17830 GCA_046593625.1 Gemmatimonadaceae bacterium
CTTGCCTGCGAGAAGCCGCTGGCGCGGAACGTCGCCGAGGCGAAGAAGGTCGCGGCTCTCGCCAAGAGCGTCGGACTAAACACCGGCTACCTCGAGAACCAGCTCTTCGCTCCCGACATAACCAGGGGCAAGGAGCTGATCTGGGCGCGCGGTGCTGCCCTCACCGGCCGGCCATATCTCGCCCGCGCGGCGGAGGAACACAGCGGACCGCACATGCCGTGGTTCTGGCAGGGCACGCTGCAAGGCGGCGGTGTTCTCAACGACATGATGTGTCACTCCGTCGAAGTTGTGCGGCATCTGCTCACTGCGCCCGGAGCGCAGCGCGGTTCGATCAAGCCGGTGCGCATCTCCGCGCATATCGCGTCGCTCAAGTGGACGCGGCCCCGGTATGCGAAGCAGTTGTCAGCGGCGATGGGCAAGGAAGTGAATTACGCAAAACAGCCCTCTGAAGATTTCGCGCGTGCAACTATCGAGTATGAATCCGCTGACGGAGATCGCCTGATAGGCGAGGTAACGACATCATGGAGCTTCGTCGGCGCCGGCCTTCGGCTTTCCGCCGAGCTGCTGGGCCCCGAATACTCCATGTCATGGAACACGCTCGACAGCGGACTCAAGCTTTTCTTCAGCCGCGCAGTGGAAGGACGCGCAGGCGAGGATATCGTGGAAAAGCAGAATGCAGAAATGGGACTCATGCCGGTTGTTGCCGACGAGGCCGCTGCCTACGGCTACGTTGCAGAGGACAGGCACTTCGTTCGCGCATTCCTTCGCGGCGAGAAGCCGATGCTTACCTTCGACGATGGCGTGGAAGTAATGCAGATTCTGATGTCCGCGTACATGAGTGCTCAATCCGGCCGCACACTCAACTTTCCTCCTCGCGGCCTGGACTCTTTCGTCCCGGATGTCGCGAAAGGCAAATGGAAACCATGACCGCTTCACCATTTCACTTTGCGTTCTTTGTAAAAGACCTCGACTCCACACGCATTTTCTACCGCGACATACTCGGCTGCCGTGAGGGGCGAAGCACCGACACGTGGGTTGACTTCGACTTTTTTGGCAACCAGATCTCGTGTCACACCACCGGACCCGTGGGCAAGACTCAGGACACCGGGTTCGTAGCTGACCTCGCCGTTCCAATGCCCCACTTCGGCGCTCTCCTTACGTGGGATCAGTTCAACGAACTCGCCGAGCGGCTCAAGGCCGCCGACATCAGGTTCGTGCTCGAGCCGATGATTCGGTTTGCGGGCGAACCGGGTGAACAGGCCACGATGTTCATCCGCGACCTCAGCGGCAACGCGCTGGAGTTCAAGAGTTACCGACACCCGGAGCACGTCTTCTCGACATGAACCGCAACGCCGCTGTCGTCGTCATTGGCGGCGGCGTGATTGGAACGAGCATCGCGTATCATCTCGCTCGTGCGGGCGTCAGCGACGTCATTGTTGTTGACCGGTCAGCCCAACCCGGCGAAGGAAGCACTGGCAAGGCCACCGGCGGTTTCAGGGCTCAGTTTGCAACTGCCGTCAACGTGCGCCTTTCGCTGCTGTCTCGCGATGAGCTTCTTCGTTTTGAGGACGAGACCGGCGTGGACCCTGGTTATCGCCAGGTCGGTTACCTCTGGCTTGCATCGACTCAGGAAGAGCTGCATGCACTGAGACTCGCGCGAGAGGTACAGCGAGCGGAAGGACTTCACGAAGCGATCGAACTGAAGGCGAACGAAGTGCGTGAGCACAATCCCCTAGTCGAGGACGACGATATTGTTGGCGGCGCCTTCTGCCATACCGACGGCTACATCCGCCCGCTCGAGATACTGCGTGGGTACAGAGTTGCCGCAGAGCGGCTCGGCGTGCGATTTCTGTGGGGCGAAGAGTGCTCTGGCTTCGACACGTCGGACGATGGAAGCATCAACGCTGTCTCTACCACCAACGGGCGAATCACAGCGGATTTCGTGGTCAACGCCGCAGGTCCATGGGCCGCGCGCATCGCTGCATTGGCCGACGTCTCACTTCCCGTCGTTCCGCTGCGACGACAGGCGGCGATTACAGTACCCACCGACCTGGTTCCCGCAGATATGCCGATGACGATTTTCATGCATAGCGGCTTTCATCTTCGTGCGCGCGATGGCCGCGCGATGATCTGCTGGCCCCATCCCGAAAAGGCCGGCGAACCACGAAACCTGCGCGCCGACCCGAAGTGGATCGACACAGTCACGACGATGGCCAGGGAGCGCGTGCCCGTTCTGCGCACTGTCGACATCGATCGCGATATGTGTTATGCGGGCTTGTACGAGATGTCGCCGGACCATCACGCGATACTCGGCCTTTCTCCCCACTCTCCCAACCTGTACTTCGCCAACGGATCATCCGGCCACGGCGTGATGCACTCACCCGCGATCGGTTCCATAATTGCCGCCATGATTACCGGCGAAGCGGCACCACTCGATGTCACTGAGCTACGGCCTTCGCGATTTGACGAAGGCCAACCGGTGGCTGCTAGCGAGTTGCTGTAGCCACTCGTGGCGGCTTGAACAGCACTGCGAACACCACGAGGATTACGGCCGCACCAACGGCGGGTATCATCCAGATAGACCGCCAGTCGTGTGTCACAACCCCGTTCGCAGCAGTGATCGCATACGCGTCCACCACTTTGCCGGATGCCCACGATCCGATGAACAATCCCACGCCGAGTGTTACGAACGCGATGAGCCCCTGCGCGGCGGCGCGGATCTTGGAGCCTGCCTGCTGATCCACGTAAATCTGACCTGTCACGAAGAAGAAATCGTAGCAGATGCCGTGCAGCAGAATCCCGATGTAGAGCATCCACGCCAGCGGACCAGTATTGCCAAGCGCGAACATTAGATAGCGAACGGACCACGCTGCCATACCGATCAGCATGATTCGCTTCACGCCCAGCCTGGTCAGTGCCAATGGAAGAAGCAGCATGAAGCCGATCTCCGAGGCCTGACCTAGCGTCATCTTCGTAGCGGCAGCTTCCATCCCTGTCTCATTCAGGTAGAGATTCGTGAAAGCGTAGTAAAACTGGAGCGGGATGCTCAGTACGAAGGAACCCGCGACGAACGTCGCGAACGAGCGATCCTTGAGCAGCGCCAGCGCGTCGAGCCCGAGCACGTCGCGAACAGAGAGTGGCTTCCCTGCCGCGTGAGGCGGAGTGTGAGGAAGCATGAGAGCGTACAACCCGAGAAGAACCGAAGCCGCCGCCGCCATGCGCATCGGTGCAGCGCTTGCCTCGAGCCCGAGCTGCCCCACCAACACTCCAGCCACTATCCAGCCGATCGTCCCGAGCACGCGCACTCTCGGGAAATCCTTGGCCGAGTCGCTCATGTTGTCGAATGAGATCGAGTTGGTGAGCGCGAGCGTCGGCATGTAGAAAAGCGCGTACAGAATCAGCAGTGGATAGAACCTGTCAAATGTCTGCGCGGTTGAAACCAGATAGAGCACGACAGCGCCGCCTAAATGCAGCAGCGCGATGATGCGCTGCGTCGGGAAGAACCTGTCGGCAATCATCCCAACGAAAAACGGCGACACCATTGCTGCTATCGCGGTCGTCCCGTATGCGAGTCCAATCTGCGTTCCATCGAACTTGAGCGTTGAAGCGAGGTATGTGCCCATCGTCACGTACCACGATCCCCATACGAAGTACTGGAGGAACATCATCACCGACAGCCGCGTCCGTACGCTCATGGGACAACCCGGATCCTGATGTTGCGAAACTCTACCTTGTCTCCATGATCCTGTAGACCGATGTGGCCTTCGCTTGCTCGTCCGTAGAGCGGCATCGTGGCGAACTTGCTCTTGGCCAGTCGTTCATTCCAATCTGCAGATCCCAGCTCGTACTCGAACAGTTTCTGTCCATTGAGCCAATGCTCGACATGATTGCCGTTCACGAGAAGACGGGCGGTGTTCCACTGGCCGGCAGGATGTACGGCTCCGCGCGGCGCTGCATAGAGCGCGAAGTTCGATCCAGCCGAGGTCAGCGGAGATTTCCCGTCAGCATGCCGCTCGTCGTCGAGAATTTGCATCTCGGGCGCGCTCTGCCAGATGTAGTCCCCCTCCTCCGTCGCACGGTAGAGAATCCCGCTGTTCCCCCCCTCGGCCACTCGCCAGTCGAGGATCAGGTCGAAGTTCCTGTACTCACCAATAGTGATGATGTCACCCGCGTTGTCGCCCGATCTGGTGAGGACTCCATCGACTACCGTCCATCCGGGCCCCACAGTCTCCTTCCGGTAGTTACGCCAGCCGCTGGTAGTTTTTCCGTCGAAGAGCGATTTCCATCCGGCGTCGGTCATCTCGGAAGTGACGGTATTCATTGAATCAGGGGAGTTACGTGCTCCTGACGACTGGCAGCCGATAATAGCGGTACACGCGGCGGCAATGATCACAGCGGTGTTCGCTGTCACGATGCGGATCATGAAAGATTCCCTGAAGGAGGCGACGCGAACATACGAATTCCATCCGCCCGGCGAAAGAACATCCCGCCTGCAATCAGATTGAGCGCGCCCGTTGAGGAAGCCGCTCTGCTCCGATACTTTCCGTTGAGCAGGAACTACGTTGGGAGGGTTGGCAGAATGGCTATTGCACCAGTCTTGAAAACTGGCGTCCGCAAGGACATCTGGGTTCGAATCCCAGGCCCTCCGCTGGCTCACAAACGGCATTTAACCGCCGAAAACACCGAGAACGCCGAGGGCCCTCCTTTTTTTTGGTTTCGCCTGCGGCATTGTGATGGGGTCCCGCGCATCCGCTCGTGAGAGATTTTCCCGATGCGTGGCCCCGGCGAAGCAGAAGACGCCGTCACTAGAGAAATCATCGGCAAGGCGATCGCCATTCATCGCGTCCTCGGCCCGGGATTACTCGAATCCGTATATGAGTATTTCCTTGCCCATGAACTTAGGAAGGCTGACTTCAGGGTTGACCGACAGAAACCAATCTCTGTGGGATACGACGGCCAGACAGTGGATCTCGGTTTCAGACCGGACTTAATCGTAAACGGAAAGGTTATAGTCGAGGTGAAAACCGTTCAGAAGCTTGCACCAATCCATGAAGCTCAATTGCTGAGCTACCTCAGACTGGCTAACCTCGAGCGTGGACTCCTGATCAACTTCCACTCATATCGGCTGACGGAGGGAATCAAGCGCCTGTCATTAACAAAATCCGGGTAGTCTCTCGGCGTTCTCGGCGTTCTCGGCGGTCATTCAACAAGACAGGGTGCGGAAACCGATACGCCGGTGGGTCGTGACACCGCGCTCCATACGGTATTTTGATACCGACCGGCTGGCACCTTACCATCCCCTCCTGCCTTTCCAGAAATGACCCGACTACAGATCTCTCAAGTCGCTACGCTCGCCTTTCTCGCACTCGCTCCTGCAACGTCGCAATCCCAGCTGGCCGGCTCCCCCAGTCCCACACCGGCAGAACAGATGGCCAGCCCCATGCTGCCATCGCTGATCAAGCCCGGCCGCGACATAAAGCAGCCCATCGATTCCGAATACACAAAGAAAATTCTGGAGTACACCACCGAGCCGTTTTTTCTTTCCCCACTCGTGGACTACCTCCCTGCCTCATCTACAGTTCCAACGCCAAAAGCAGTACTTGGTGACATAGCAGGCGCGAGAAACAACCTTCCATATTCCAAAGAGGTCTACACCTATTTCCGCATGCTGGAAAAATCCAGCCCGCGCGTGAAGGTGTTCTCCATTGGCAAAACCGAAGAAGGCCGCGACATGATCGCCGTCGCTGTCGCATCTGAAGCGCTCATCGCCGATCTCGACAACAACCGCGCTCGCCTCGCGCAGCTCGCCGACCCGCGCACCATCGGGATGAACGACCCGACAGCCGACAAACTCATCGGGCAGTCCACACCGGTCTATTACATCACGGGCACTATCCACTCCCCCGAATCAGGTGCACCGACTGCCCTCATGGAGCTGGCCTATCGCCTCGCGGTAGATGAGAGCCCTTACATCCGGAACATCCGCGAGAATCTCGTCACGCTGATCACTCCCATCGTCGAAGTTGACGGACGCGACCGCCAGGTAGACATCTTCCGCTGGCACATGGCTCACCCTGGCGACACCTACCCCAACCTGCTCTACTGGGGCAAGTACGTCGCACATGACAACAACCGGGACGCGATGGGGCTCACGCTCAACCTCTCGCGCAACGTCCTGAATGCCTACATCGGCTGGAAAGCGCAGGTGCTCCACGATCTGCACGAATCAGGAGCATTCCTCTACGACAACACGGTCGGTGACGGCCCCTACAACGCCTGGATAGACCCGCTCCTCACAAACGAGTGGCAGCTGCTCGGCTGGAATAACGTCCAGGAGATGACGCGCCTCGGCATGCCTGGCGTTTACACGCACGGAAACTTCGATACGTGGTCGCCGGGCTATCTCATGTTCATGGCGGCGACGCACAACGGCATCAGCCGACTTTACGAGACCTTCGGAAATGGCGGAACTGCGGAGACGGTGGATAGGGTGCTCACGCCGGAGCAGACGTCGCGCACGTGGTACAGGCAGAATCCACCGCTTCCGAAAGTGAAGTGGTCACTCCGCAACAACAACAATTACGAGCAGACGGGATTGCTTGTCTCACTGAGCTATTTCGCCAACGGCAGGACTCAGTTCCTTCACAACTTCTACGAAAAGAGCAAACGCTCGATTCAGAAGCCGCGCACCGAAGGACCTGCCGCTTACGTCTTTCCGGCCGACGATCCAAGGCCCGGCGCACAGGCGGAATTGCTGAAGGTGCTTCAGCGCCAGCACGTGGAGATCTCCCGTGCAACGGCGCCGTTCACCGCACTTGTTAAGGCACCGCCACCAAAGCCAGCCGCGACAGCCAATGCTGACACGGCTACCATCCGCAGCGCTGACACGCTCACACTGCGCGCGCGCATGATACCGCGGCAGTTTCCTGCCGGCAGTTATGTGGTGCGCATGGATCAGCCGTATTCGCGAATTGCCGATGCGCTCCTCGATCTTCAGTACTGGAGCCCGAACGATCCGCAGAAGACTCCCTATGACGACACCGGCTGGACTTTCCCGGAGAACTTTGCGGTCGAGGGAGTGCGAATCACCGATCCTAAGGTTCTGGACGTTCCGATGGAAAGAATTTCCGGAGAAGTGCGCGCAGCTGGCGGAGTGATTGGCTCCGGCGCAGTGATCGCAATCAATCACAACTCAGACAACGCGCTCGCAACTCTCAGGTACAAACATCGCAGCGCGGACATCCAGATTGCAGAGGAGCCGTTCGATGGCGGGGGACAGAAGTTCGCGCGTGGCTCTTTCATCATTCGCGGGATGAAGTCTGCCGACATCGATAAATCACTCGCGGAGCTCGGCCTCAGAGGATATGCACTCACGAGCATGCCGACGGTCAAGACACATCCGGCACGGGCGGCGCGCGTCGCCATCATGCACACCTGGACGAGCACGCAGACTGAAGGTTGGTGGAGGCAGGCATTTGACTTCAACTCGATTCCTTTTTCTTACATCAGCACTCAGGATGTCGCCAAAGACGCCGACCTGAAATCGAAGTACGATGTGATTCTCTTCCCGCCGACCTCTGGCTCGCCCCAGACAATCGTCAACGGTCTCCCGATGTATCGGAATGCCATGCCGTGGAAGACAACGCCCGAAACGCCGAACATTGGAAAGATCGATGCAACCGATGACATTCGTCCGGGGCTCACTTTCAACGGGGTGCAGAACCTTTCCGCCTTCGTGAAGGCAGGAGGCGTTCTCGTGGCCGTCGAGAACACCGCAGACTTCGCGATCACGATGGGACTCACCAACGGGGTCACGATGAACAACGCGGCACGGCTTCACGTCGTCGGTTCACTGCTGCGCACCAAGATCGTAGATGATGCCAGCCCGCTCGCCTACGGAATAGGAGACAGTCTGGCTGTCTACAGCGATGCCGGCCAGAGCTTCAGCGTCACCAACGTCATTGGCGCGCGTGGCGGACGTTCCGCCGATTCCTCGACGGCGCGTCCCACCGGCCGCGGAACTGCAGACGATCTCGACATACCACAGGGCCGTCCCGTGATTGACGCGCGAAACGAAGCACCAAAGCGAAAGCCAGTGCAGCCGTGGCAGGCCGCGCCGGTAACTGAAGAACAGGAACGCAATCCGCTCACGATAATTCCGCCCTCGATGCGCCCCCGCGTTGTTCTCAGATTCGCGGATCAGCGCAACCTGCTGGTCTCCGGCTTGCTAGATGGAAACGATGTCGCCCAGCGGCCGGTCGTCGTAGACGTTCCGTCCGGCAAGGGCCACGTGATCCTGATGGGGAACAACGCGCTTTGGCGCGGCTACACGCTCGGAAGCTATTTCCTCGTCTTCAACGCAATGCTCAACCACGACGCACTCGACACCGGCCATAAGCCGGATACCAAATAGGAGCAGATTCACCTGATGGCAAGACAGATAACGGGCGCAAAGTTGTACCTTGCAGGAGGACACACTCTCCAGGTCGGAGCGGGACCAGTTGCCGAACTGGTGGAGTTGCTGGAGACAAAGCCGGTGGAATACCGGAGAATTCTCATTGTGGATGGCAACGAACTGATGCTGCATTGGAGCCAGGTCTCCGCGCTTCAGATTTTCTCGGCAGGCAAGTAGACGACACCCGCAACACGGGAGGGGGCAGGATGAATCGAATTCACAGTTCAAGACTCGCCGTTCTCATCATGGTTGCAGCCGCGTGCGCCTGCTCGAACTCAGAGTCTGTTCCAAAGGCAGACACGGCCGTTCCGCCCATCGCGGCCGCGAAGTCGGCTCCCACGGCATTCAGGATACCGCAGGAATCCGAAATCAAGGATTCCGTGATGCTCACGGCGGTCAGGCGTGGCCGCGCATTGGTTCATTCGACAAACGACAGTCTCCCCAAATACGTGGGGGCGTCGCTCACGTGCGCCAACTGTCACGTCGCCGATGGAACGCAGCGTGATGCAATGCCGCTCGTCGGATCCTATGCCCGCTTCCCGCAGTTCCGCACGCGCAGTGCAAGTGTGGAACTCATCGAAGACCGCATCAACGACTGCTTCGAACGAAGCATGAACGGAAAGGCGCTGCCCCGCGATGGACGAGACATGCACGACATGGTTGCGTATCTGGCCTTTCTTTCGAGAGGCGTACCAGTAGGTGGCGACATTGAAGGACAGGGGCTGCCGCCGGTCGAACCGATCCTGAATGGCGACACCGCACGCGGACAGGCGGTGTTTGCGGCGAACTGCATTGCATGTCACGGTGTCGACGGCCAGGGCACGCTCGCCGGGCCGCCAGTCTGGGGCCCGAAATCATTCAACATCGGAGCGGGAATGTCGCGCGTGAATACCGCAGCGCGCTTCATTCACAAAATGATGCCACGCGACCGTCCAGGTTCGCTGACACCGCAACAGGCCTACGACGTTGCGACGTACCTGACATCCAGACCGCGACCCGATTTCGCTCGCAAGGCCGAGGACTGGCCAAAAGGCGGTGCGCCACCTGATGTCGCATATCCAACGCGCGCATCACAGACAAAATGATTGACGATGGCCGCAAGGCCGATCCGCTCCTTCCCGAACTTACCGGCGACGAACTGCGGCGCTACGGCAGGCACCTCGTCCTCGACGAGGTAGGAACGGAAGGTCAGCGACGGCTCAAGAATGCACGCGTCCTCCTCGTAGGCGCCGGCGGACTCGGCTCACCTGCAGCGTTGTACCTCGCCGCGGCCGGAACCGGGACGCTGGGGCTCGTAGACTTCGACACCGTAGATATCACCAATCTTCAGCGCCAGGTAATCCACGGCACTTCGGATATCGGGCGGCCCAAACTGGATTCGGCGGCAGACCGTATTCGAGACGTGAACCCACATGTGCACGTCGAGCAGTTCGACACCGCTCTGACGTCTGACAATGCACTCGAAATTGCACGCAGTTTTGACGTAATCGTTGACGGTACGGACAATTTTCCAACCCGCTATCTCGTCAATGACACATGCGTCATCCTGAACAAACCGAATGCGTTCGGGAGCGTTCTCCGCTTTGAGGGACAGGCATCGGTGTTCGCCACGCCTGAAGGCCCATGCTATCGCTGTCTTTTTCGTGAACCTCCGCCACCAGGGCTCGTTCCAAGCTGCGCCGAAGCCGGAGTGCTCGGCGTCCTGCCCGGTTTGATCGGCACCATCCAGGCAACCGAAGCCATCAAGCTCGTCCTCGGCCGCGGTGAACCCCTTATCGGCCGACTGCTTCTCGTGGACGCACTCACCATGCAGTTCAGGACCATGGAGCTCCGCCGCGATCCGGAATGCCCCGCCTGCGGCACTCGTGAAATTCGAGAGCTGATTGACTACGAAGCATTTTGCGGAGTCGGGACATCGGTCAAGGAAGACCGGACAGCAATCAACGATATCACGCCCCGACAGCTCGCAGATCGTATCGAGAGGGGCGACGACATTCAGCTCATTGACGTGCGCGAAGAATGGGAATGGCAGATTGCGCGACTGCCTGGCGCACGACTCATTCCGCTAGGAGAAATTGCACGCGCGGCTTCGACACTCGATCGGAACCGGGAAATCGTGCTGTTCTGCCACGCGGGAGTTCGCAGTTTACACGCGGCTGAGGAGCTCGCTGCCGCCGGATTCTCCCGCCTTACCAACCTCTCAGGGGGCATAGCGCGGTGGAGCCAGGAGGTAGACCCCACGGTACTGCGCTACTGACGCGCCGCTAGCTCAGCGACGGCCCGTAGTACTGATCGATACAGATGCTGACGATTGCGGAGAGAAGTCCATCGCGCTCGGTGGACGAGTGATGATGCGCAAACTCAGGCACCCCGAAGCACGCCTCTTTCAGAGCAATCAGCACTCTCTCCGGAGACCACAATTCCTGGCGGGCGAGCGCGCACAGCCTTCCAATCCCCTCCTTCAGTTCTGGCGACACCTTGCGCTGACCGATGCAGGGACGGAGCGCAATCTGAATCTGCGCGACCGGTTCGCTCGAGGGCGTTGGTGAGAGGGAGGGAATACCCAGGATACGTACTCATAGAAGTGAAACCCCGGCCAGCCGCGAAACCCGGCCGCCGTTGTATTGGTCCCCATCTTTATGGCGAACAGCCTGGTTTGTCAACTGTCGAGACTTTGCATCAGGTGCCGCTCTCGGCGAATGGGCCATTCAATGTCCTTCCGGTTTAGCTCTTCACAAGGAAGCATTTGACGCACGATGAGACAAGGCAGGGTTGAGAATGCATCGCCTCTCGAATAGCTTGCGTGACCTCCCGGAGAGATGGCCGAGAGGCTGAAGGCACCGGTTTGCTAAACCGGCATACGTGGAAACGCGTATCGAGGGTTCGAATCCCTCTCTCTCCGTTATAACGCGGGTCCGCTGAACTCGGCGGACCCGTTTTTTTCTTTCAGGCAATCCGAATGACTGACAACTCTCACCGTCCGCGACTTCGATTCGCCCCCTCACCGACCGGCTATCTACATGTCGGAGGCGCGCGCACCGCGCTCTTCAACTGGCTCTATGCCCGCCATTACGGCGGGGACATGATGCTCAGAATCGAGGACACGGACAAGGCCCGCAGCACCGACGAAAGCACCCGCGCCATCTTCGAAGGCCTTCAGTGGCTCGGCCTCGACTGGAGCGGCGACATCGTTTATCAGGGCGCCAACCTGGAGCGCCACCAGCGAGATGCCAACCGGATGCTCGATGCAGGCGCCGCGTACCGCTGCTTCTGCACTCCAGAGGAGCTGGATGAGCGACGCCGAGTGGCGCAGGCAGGCAAGGAAACCTTCAAGTACGACCGCCGCTGCGACCGCCTCGCTCCCGACGAAGTCGAGCGTCGCATTTCGGCAGGAGAGCCATTCGTCGTGCGTTTCCGAATTCCCGACGGCACCACCGAATGGAATGACCTCGTACACGAGACAATCAGCTTTCCCAACAAGGATCTCGACGATTTCGTGATTCTGCGGTCGAATGCAACGCCGATCTACAATCTCGCGGTCGTGTCGGACGATATCGATATGGGAATCACTATCGTAATGCGCGGCGATGACCATATCAGCAACACACCGAAACAGATTCTCCTGTATCGCGCGTTGGGTGCAGAACCTCCGACGTTTGCGCATCTGCCAATGATTCACGGCACCGACGGCAAGAAGCTGAGCAAGAGACACGGCGCGACTGCCGTCGGCGACTATCAGCACCAGGGCCTGCTTCCCGGCGCAATGCTGAACTTCCTCGCCCTCCTCGGCTGGTCGCCGGGAGGTGATGTCGAAGTCATGACGATTGATGAAATGATCGAGCGCTTCACGCCGGACGGTCTCCAGAGGAAGGCCGGGATCTTCGATCCGGTAAAACTCGAGTGGATGAACGGACAGCATCTCTCGCGAATCCCGCTCGCGGAACTCGAGCCCATCGTTACCCCGCAGATCATTGCCGCCGGGCTCACGACGCCTGAAGCAATTGCATCGCGAAAAGACTGGTACATGTCCCTGCTCGATCTTCTTCGCGTGAGAGCGCGCACGATCGACGACATCGTGAGGCAAGCCGGCCCATATTTTCTGGAAACGATCAGCTATGATCCTGAAGCTGTCGCCAAAAACTGGAAAGATCCGGCAATAGCCGCGGGAATACTCGATTCAACCCATCGCGTACTCGAAGCCGAAACTGACTGGCGCCCTGAACCCCTCGAAGCCGCTCTCAGAGCCCTCGCAACCGAATCCGGCCTGGCGGCCGGCAAAATATTCCAGCCTCTTAGAGTCGCGCTAACGGGACTTAGCGTAAGCCCCGGAATTTTTGAAGTTCTGCTGATGCAGGGACGCGATATGGCACTTAGCCGCCTCTCTGCTGCGTCGAACTGGCTCCGAAGCACCAGGTAACTGCGGAAATACACAAACTTTCATTGACGCCATTCGTGACTGAATGCAGATTTGGTTATGAAACATTCGTTGCCCGCGCCGCAGGCGCCTTTTTTGACCTGGAGTAACAATGCCTGAAACATTGACGCCAATCGAAGGATCTGTTTACAACTACCTCCTCGATTTCACCGCCGAGAACACGTACCAGCCCAGCATTCGGGATATCGGCAGGCAATTCCAGATCAAATCCACCAAAACGGTTTCAGATCTCCTTCAGTCGCTTGCCAAGAAAGGGTACATCGAGCGCGACCCGGCACGTTCGCGCGGAGTGAGGCTCCTTGGATTCACCGGCGGCGCCAAAACGCAGCCAGTGCCCTACTACGGAAAAATTCACGCCGGCGAGCCGTCCCTGCTCCCTGAAAACAGGCACAGCTTCATAACGATGGACCGCCGATTCATACCGTCTGAGGAGGTCTATTTCCTCAAGGTAAAGGGCGACAGCATGATTGGCCGCGCTATTGCCGACGGTGACTTCGTGATGGTCAATCCCGCCGTAGAGGCAAAGGAGAACGACATCATCGCTGCGCGCATCGGCGACGAAGCCACCGTGAAATCACTGAGCCATCGCAATGGAAGCATCCTGCTCAAGCCAGCGAATCCGGCCGAGCGAGAAATCGAGATCTCGCAGTCCGATGACTTCGGGGTTCTGGGTGTGGTGTGCGGAGTCTTCAGGCCGTTCGTGACAATCGAATCACAAACAGCGGAGATTTCGAAAGCCTGACGTCAGTTCCGGTCAGGCGGTGACGGGGAGGCAGACTGATCGGTCTGCCTCTCTTTTTTTTCCGCCTCGGCGCGCTCTCGCTCTTTCCTCACACGAATACTCTTCACTGCTTTCTTGAAATCTGCTTCGTTCATCGCGCGCTCCGCGTTCCAGTAAATGTCCGCGCGCAGCTGATTCTGAAGCTTGTTGCGATCGTTCGAAGTCGGATTTCCTGTCGTGTTGATCGGCAGGAGCGCGAGAATCGCGGTGGGGATTGATACCTTGCCGAGCCGGATGAACTGAGGGTCGATGCCGTACTTTCGTCCGCCCTTTTCAAATGTCCAGTCACCTGGCTTCCTGCCGCCCGATGCCGCAGCGATCGAATCATTGAAGGGACTGATTATCGAAGCGATCGCGCTATCCAGCTTTTCCTTTGCGCTCTTGGGCGCGTAGATGATATCGCCCGGAGCGGCCCAGACGCGCGGGTCTGTATAAGTCGGTCGAATTCCGCGCGCGGGCCCGCCGGTCCCGACGAGAGGACCGCTGCCGCTCTCCGGCTCGGAAACAGCTTCCCTGGCCTCGCTCACAGGCGGGATCGTCGTCGGTATCGTAGTGGGCGCGACGAGCTTTCGCGGGAGTGTTTTCGTCACGGCGCGGTTGTCCCCTCCGCTTTTCCCTTCTACTGCAGGCCCGGTGCTCCGTGGAAGCTGAAGAAATCCGATTCGCTCAGCAGGAACCTCCCTGTGCGTCCGACCGAATATCAGCGTGAACGCGGTGGGCGAGATCAGGAACCGCACCAGCGCGACGATGACCACTGCATGGATCGCCAGCGACACCACAAGTGACCGGGAACTTCTCCAGCTTCGTGCGTCCGATAGTTCCGGTGTGCGGGATCCGCGAAGTGTGTTCATCACTGTAGAGGGGACACGGGGTGACCCCTATGCCCCTACGCCCACGCGCGCCAAAGCCCGCCCGGCACGCACCGCTGCTTCGCGCAGCCTTTCCGGCGACGTGATGAACGACACTCTGAAGAAACCTTCGCCTCCTTCACCAAATGACGAGCCGGGCAGAACGATCAAGCCTTCCTCCTCCATTAGCAGTTCCGAAAAATCCGCGCTTCTGATTCCATCAGGCAGCGCAATCCACAGGTACATGGTGGCCTTCGGAGCAATGACATCAAATCCGTTTTCACGAAACGCATTCACAGCGGCATCACGCCGGGCTTCAAATACTGCGAGGTTTTCTGCGACAAAATTCGTTGAATCATCGAGCGCCGCAGCCGAAGCCGCCTGGACGGCCATGAAAGCACCCGTGTCGACAAAGAGTTTCACTCTCGCAAGCGGCGCAATAATTTCCAGCGCTCCCACAGCCCAGCCGCACCGCCAGCCAGTCATGTTGAATGTCTTCGACATCGAATGAAACTCGATCGCAACATCCCACGCGCCGTCTATCTCGAAAATGCTCGGCGGGATGTACCCGTCAAACGCCATCTCCGAGTACGCGTTGTCATACACCAGCAGGATGTCCAGTTCCCTGCACCGGCGCACGACCCCGGCGAGATACTCGCGCGGAGCGACGGCTGCCGTCGGATTGTTGGGATAGTTCAGGTAGAGGATCTTGGTCCGGGCGAGCACCTCATCCGGCACAGAATCGAGATCCACCAGAAATCCATTCTCCGGCCTGAGCACGTAACGGTATGGCTCACCGTGCGCCAGGCGAGTGCCGCCAACGTACGCGAGATAACCGGGCTCGGGCACTATTGTGACGTCGCCGGCCTCGGCATATGCCAGCGCAACGTGAGATATGCCTTCCTTTGAACCCACCAGAGGGACGATCTCCGACAGCGGATCGAAGGTCAGATCGAACCTGCGCTTCATGAAACGCGCGATCGCCTCGCGATATTCCACGAGACCCAGTCCAAACCCGTAGCGACTCATCGCTGGATTTTGCGCGGCGAGAGCGAGCCGATCTACAGCCGCAGGCGGAGGCGCAAGATCAGCATCTCCGGCACCCAGATCGATCACATCCATGCCTCGTTCGATCAGCCGCCGCTTTCGCTCAGGAACCCTGCCCAGCGGATAATCCGGCAGCGTGTCGAGCCTGTTGGCGGGGCGCGGCATTACTGCGCGTTTCTCACGGAGTTCGTGACCCTGCTCAGCCCGACAATTTCCACCTCGACCGTATCGCCATCTGCGAGAGGTCCCACCCCGGCAGGAGTGCCTGTCGCGACTACGTCTCCCGGCTCGAGTGTCATCACGTGCGACACGTACGAGAGGAGCATGGGAATGGAAAACGCCATCTCGCTCGCCGATCCACGCTGTTTCTCGACTCCATTCACGCGGGTTACAACAGTCAGCGCACCAAGGTCACCGTAATCAGTCGCCATGAAGCCGATGGGGCAGAATGAATCGAAGCCCTTCGCACGCGTCCATTGGCTGTCCTTCCTCTGGAGATCGCGCGCTGTCACATCGTTCACCGCAACAACTCCCCTGATCGCAGAAACCGCATCGCTCTCACTCGCTTTGGTGAGGCGAGCACCGATCACGATTCCGATTTCACCTTCGAACTCCACGCGCTCCGACTGAACCGGGAGGATGATCGATTCACCGTCTCCGATCACGCTCGTGGATGGCTTCAGAAAAAACAGGGGATCCGAAGGCACTTCATTTCCCAGCTCCTTCGCGTGCTCGATGTAGTTCCGGCCGATGCAGACAATCTTGCCCGGCCGATCTATTCCCGATGCCACCTCGGGTATGTCCACACCGCCGGTGAGTGGATCGTCGAACTTCATTGGCGCCATCACCGCTCCATGCTTGCAGGATTCACATTATTCGGACACCGCGTAGAACTCCCGCAGTTGCCTCGAGACCTGATCCCAATTTACAAGGATTCGCGTCGCAGGAGGGAGAGCGCGCAGCAGTGTCGCTCCGTAGCTTTTCGTTGCCACGCGGGAATCGGCGATCACAATCGCTCCCCTGTCGCTGGATGACCGTATGAGGCGGCCGAAGCCCTGCTTGAGCCGCAACGCCGCGTGTGGCACCATGTATTCGGCGAATGGATCGCCACCGCGCTCTGCAATCGCCTCGCAGTTTGCCGCCGTCAACGGCTCGGTCGGAACCCGGAACGGGAGCCGCGCGATGAGCAGCCCTCGCAACGCATGCCCCGCCACGTCCACGCCTTCCCAGTACGATGAAGTCCCGAGGAGCACGGCGCGACCCGACTCGCGAAAGCGATTCAGCAGCGAGTCACGGGACTCTTCGCCATGCACGAGCAGCGGCCGATGCGCAGCCAGGCCCCGCGCCCTCAACTCGGCAGCCGCCTGCTGTACATCGCGGTGGCTCGTGAACAGCACAAAGATCCCGCCGTCAGACGCATCGGTGAACTCCACCACCATTTTGAGCACGGCCTTGAAGTGCCCCGCAGGATCCGAATTGGGCGGCGGGGTATCGGTCGGCACCGCAAGAATCGCCTGCCTCGCGAAGTCAAAGGGCGAAGGGAACGACTCTGCTACAGGAGGAATGCGCAGGTGATCGACTCCCAGCCGCGCGCTCAGAAACTCGAACCTGGAATCCGTCGTGAGCGTCGCACTGGTTACGATGGCAGTTTTTACCCGTGCAAAAAGATCCTCGCGGAGAATCGGGGCAAGATCGAGAGGCACCCATGTCACTCCGATATTCCCTTCGCGGCCCCGTGCCTCGAGCCACCTGACTCTTCGGTGGGCGTCAGGCCCGCATTCCAGCCCGCCGTGAACCGCGCCCGCAAGAGCTTCAATCCTTCGGCCTGCGCCGCGCAACTCGCTCACGAGCGATGTCGTCACCTCATCAGGCTCCTCCTCACCCTCCAATCGCTGACGGATCATTCCGATGCTGTCAGTGAGCTGAGCCGCCTCATTCACGAAGTCGGTCAGCGCCGCGGTAAGCCCGGCACGCCACACCGGATGCACTGCAAAATCATCGGTGAGTCGCAGCGTCGGCTGCCCGCTCTCCTTCAACACCTGCTCGATGAGGTCGAATACGGTAGTTCCCTTTGTGCGCACCGCTTCAACGGCCGGGAGAACTTTCTGCTGAAGGAGATCCATGCTCGCCAATGCCAGCATCTCACCGCGCCGCTGTTTCAAGCTCGCTTCGAGTGCTGCGAGCAATCCGCCGGAATTCCGTCTCGTGGTTGCCGTGCGCGCGAGCCGCGACATCAAACGCTGCAGGCCACGCCGCGAACCGGT
>JBKJNN010000050.1:0-16421 GCA_046593625.1 Gemmatimonadaceae bacterium
TGCGAATCTCACCAAGCCGATGCCACAGAATCCCGGTTACTGATCGCCGGGCTGACTGCACGGTGAAGACACCATGAACGGCCGGACGGCATTCCTAGCCGTTCTGGTCGGCATGGCACTGCCTGCGTGCGGGGGGAGTGCTCAGGGTCAGAGCATCCGTGCACAGGTGCCGTTCAACGATGGATGGCTCTATCGCGCAGACGGGTTGAACCTCGCCGAGAAACCGGCGATGCCCGACAGCGACTGGCAGGCGGTGTCACTGCCACATACATGGAACGTGTCCGATCCATTCGACGACGTGCCAAGCTACCGGCGCGGCGTTTCATGGTATAGAAAGCATTTCGCGCTGCCCGATGCTTTCCGTGGCAAGCTTATTCACGTGCGGTTCGAGGGCGTGAACCAGGTAGCTGACGTATTCGTGAACGGCGCATTCATCGGCCGGCACGTGGGTGGATACACCTCGTTCACGATGGATATCACCCGGGCACTCAAGCCGGGCGACAATCTCATCGCAGTACAGGTGGACAACAGCCACGATCCGTTCATCCCGCCCCTCTCGGTGGGATATGCTCTCTACGGAGGGATTTACCGCGATGTGTGGCTCATTGCGACCGATTCGGTTCATGTGACGATGACTGATCACGGTTCGAGCGGCGTGTACGTGACGACGCCGGTGGTATCTTCCGCACGCGGTGAAGTGGTGGTTAGGGGCAGTGCAGTCAACGAGAGTTCCGCGCCGCGACAGCTCCGGATCATGAACAGCGTGCTCGATGCGAGCGGAAAGACTGTCTCGTCCGTGACGACAAATATCGAAGCGCAGCCAGGCATGAGCTTCGACTGGAACCAGAAGTTGCCCGCAGTTCGGACACCGCGCCTCTGGTCACCCGATGACCCGTATCTGTACCGGGTGGTGACCGATATACACGATGGAGCGCGGGTGAGAGATCGCGTCGAGAGTCCGCTTGGCTTTCGGTGGTTCGTGTTCGACGCTCAGGGCGGCTTCACCCTCAACGGGCAAAAGCTGCAGTTGAAAGGAACAAACCGGCACCAGGATTACCGGGGGCTGGGATCCGCACTGAGCGACAGCCTCCACTCACGTGACATGAAGTGGATCAAGGATATGGGCGCGAACTTTGTTCGGCTCGCCCACTATCCCCAGGACCCAGCGATACTCGCTACCGCTGACACACTCGGCCTCCTGCTCTGGGAGGAGATTCCCGTCGTGAATTACATCACGCCCTCGGCGAGGTTCACCGACAACTCGACGGACATGCTCGTTGAGATGATCCGGCAGCACTTCAACCATCCCAGTGTGATCACCTGGGGAATAATGAACGAGGTGTATCTCTGGAGTCCCGAGGGATTCCGCATCAGGAAACAGGCTGACACCGACTACATGTCGAAGGTGCTCACGTTCACACAACATCTCGACAGTGTCGCACGAGCGGAGGATCCCACGCGGGTTGTTGCAATGGCTGTACACGGCAGCGATGACTACGATGCATCGGGTGTCTCAGGCGTTACCACCCTGCTCGGCCAGAACATCTACAGCGGCTGGTATGGTGGTGTGTTCGAGGATTTCGGGAAGCAACTGGATCGGCGGCATGCAATGCATCCGCGCGAAGTGATTCTCGTGAGCGAGTACGGGGCAGAGGACGACTATCGCGTCAATTCGCTGGAGCCAAGTCGTTTCGACTTCAGCGGGACATGGATGCGTCGTTATCACGAGTCGTATATCCGCCAGATAAACGCCCGACCGTGGCTTGGAGGGACGGCGGTGTGGAACCAGTTCGATTTCTCACAGCCGGAAACCGGCGGTTCCATTCCCTATATGAATCAGAAGGGTCTTCAGCAGTGGGACCGTACGCCGAAGGACGCCTACTACCTGTACAAGGCCAACTGGAACCCCGCGCCCATGGTTCACATAGCGAGCCGGGGATGGTCACGAAGAAGCGGTGACGCCTCCCTGCCCCAGCCTGTTGATATCTACTCCAATCAGCCGCGAGTCGAGCTGTTTCTCAACGGCAGGTCGCTCGGGGTGAAATCGCCTGACGATGTTCATCGTGTCACGTGGGATGTCGCATTTTCGCCGGGAGTAAATCGCATCGTCGCGCGCGCGGTCGGCGGGAGGCCGTCCGCGGACAGCATGCGTGTGGATTTCGCTGCTCGTGCCGCGCGCCTGGCAGACGCATCGCTGCCCTTCCGGGAGATTGGCATCAATGCCGGTGGAAAGGCGCAGTACGCACAACCCGACGGGATAGTGTGGGAAGGCGATCGGGCATATGCGCCAGCCGCCTTCGGACATGTGGATGGCGAGGAGCGGATGTTCGATAAGGATCTTCCAATCAAGGATTCAAGGGACACTCCTCTGTACTTCACATACCTCTCTGGACTATCGAGCTATCGGTTCGCTGTGCCGGATGGTAACTACGAGGTCGAGCTTCTCCTGGCTGAGCCCCAAGCGGTGCCTGGAGAGCGGGTATTCTCGGCCAGCGCGAATGGAGTGGATATCTTCTCGAATCTGGATCTCGCCGCGCGGTACGGTGTTGCGCGCGCAATCTCATTTCGCGCGACGGTGGTGGCGACTGGCAACATGGGTCTCGACGTACAGTTTTCCGCGTCGCGAGGCAGCGCGATCATGAATGCAATTCGCGTGAGGAAATTGTAGATGAGCTATCGCGGTCTCATGGTGGCATGTGCTCTTGCCCTGGGGTCGGCGGGAAGCACAGGAGCGCAGGTGTCATCTGCGACGCCTCGCGTTCTCGCCTTTGCCGACACCAGCAGCGTCAGAGTGGAGCTGGCATCTCCTGCCCCACGCTCTCTTGATGGGGCGGTCATCAACGGCTCGATTGTCAGCACCAGCGATTCCTCCGTGCTCTGGTCTGGAGAGCTCGGAAGGCTTGCGGTCGGACCGGACGGTATCGGCCGGCTCACTCGCAGCCTGACGGGCCTGCGGCCAAAGCGTTGGAGCCCGCAGTCTCCATCACTCTATGTGCTTTCTGCCAGCGCAGGTGCAATTGCGAGTACCGGGGCCGGCGTGGCCGAGCGGATTCGCTTCGGCTTCCGGTCCATGAGCACGTCCGACGGAAAACTTCTGCTGAACGGGCGGCCCGTGTTCCTGAAGGGGAACGCGATCAATCCGCCCGAGAGAAACATTCCTGATTCATTGGAGGAAAACCGTCGCTTCGTCGAGCCGTACGTGCGCTACCTGAAAAGCGTTGGCGTCAACATCATCCGGTTGACGCGTCACTCGCAGGTCTGGTTCGACGTCTGTGACGAGCTGGGAATGATGCTGTTTCAGGGAAACTATGGCACGCCGCAGGGAGGCAAACCCACACAGGCACCCACACGCCCGCTTGGGGAGAGCGTTGACTGGTACCGCAAGGAAGTGCTGGGACCGCTTGTCAATCATCCCAGCGTTGTGGTCTATGTGCTGACGAATGAACAGGCGGACGCAGAGATCAACTACCTGAGTACCGGGGCTGAGGGGGTCGATCGATTCCTGCGCGCAATGTACGACTCGCTGCACACGTGGGATGACAACCGGCTCTACATTGCGAATGCAGGGTACGGTTTCGGCAGGGCTGGAGACATCTGCGACCTGCATCGCTACTGGGGATGGTACTACAACTCCTTCCTCAGTTTCTACACCATGCGTGACCCGAAAATCTGCTGGCGCAGGAACATGGTGCAGCCGATGACGATGACGGAAAACGTCGGCAACTATACCGGAGTGGACGGCCGCTTCAATCTTGTCCCGGCTACGAAGCAGCCTGATTCACAGTTGAACTGGACTGGCCACGCGCCCCAGTCGGAGCAGTCGGTGCGAGCGCTTGGATATCAGGCGTGGATGGCGAAGCAGGCAATCGAGATCTACCGGCGAAGTCGCGAGCAGAATCCCAGCCTGGCAGGCCTCACTCCCTTCACGATTGCTTTCCACAACTGGTGGGGAATCAGCGGCTTCGAGGACATGAAGCCGAAGCCCATCATGAAGCAGTACGCGGTCTCGTATCAGCCTGTTTTGCTGAGCTGGGAGTCGTGGTCCCCCAATGCATACGCCGGCAGCACCATCAGGCCCGTTGCGCACATCGTGAATGACAGTGAGGACGGCGGTGCGCTTCCACAAACCATGCTGCACTATTCGCTGGTGGGCCCAGACGGAAAGGCGCGTTTGAATTCTCGCGTTGCACTGGCGCCTGTTGCCTATTACGGTGCGTCGAGCAAGTCCATCGAGATTGCGCTCCCCGCCGATCTCTCCCTGGGGCGCTACACCTTGACCGGCAGCGTGCTGCGGGGAAGGGATACTGTCTCGAAAAACGAGGTCAGCGTTTTCATTGCACCGAGAGCATTCGGCACGCGGCCATCGCTTCCCGTACAACTATATGATGACCCGGCCGGCAGGACGGCCCGAGCGCTCAGCGCGATCGGTGTCGCGTCCACAGCTGTGCGTTCGGTTGGTTCGCTCGCACCCGCTGGCGGCCTACTGGTAATTGGCGCCGAAGCGTGGAGCGACGGGCTCGAACATGAAACGGGCAGCCTACGCTCCTTCATCGCCCGCGGCGGCCGGGTGCTGATTCTCCACCAGAAGCCGGAGAAGTTCAACGGGCGCTGGCTGCCCGCGCCAATACGGCTCCAGCCAGGTGAACTGGATCATCCGCTGGTGTTTCCGGGCGGGCGTCCGTTCAGGAACGGCATTGCGGTGAATCCCGAACGCCCATCGAATCTGGTGTTCGACGGCATCGATCGGGACATGATGTTCCTGTGGTCGGACTATACGCGGTGGAATGAAACGAGGCCGGGATTCCCGCAGGTTTATCCAGTGTCGCAGGGTTTCGTCATGTCTGATCCAGGCTCGCTGGGACGTGTGGCCGTCCTCGCCAACTACGACCACGGACTTCAAGGTGTTGCGCTGGCGGAAATCTTCGATGGAATGGGGTCAGTCATGCTTACGGGACTTGACGTTGTAAACCGCGCGGGGCTCGATCCCGTCTCGGACCGAATGCTGGCGAACATGATCCGGTACATGAGCTCGGAGATGAGCGGAGTGAAGGATGCCCATCAGGCGGCGCCGCTGATCGAGAAGAAGATTGTGTGGGGAGACTATCAATCAGAGGCAGGATTGCTCACTGGCATTTACAGCGGGCTTCTGCTCAACACAGTTCCAGTAGTTCCCCCTGATCTGGAAAAGAAGTATCCGATCAACGTGAGCGCGGAGGGCTATACCTTCGCCGGTGGAACCAGCGGATGGAACACCAAGCCAGCCATTCAGTACGTGCCCCGGGGACGAAGGGTTTTTGGACCATACACATTCAGCGCCGGTGGCTCGGTGGAGCTTGTGGACAAGGCGAGCAAGCGGGGTGAAGGCAGGGTGTGGGCGCGGGTGCCGTCGTCAAAGACAAGGATGCTGACGACGATATCCAATCCGGTCGCCGAAGCCCTCGAGATCGAGCTGGTCGTTGACAGTGTAGTCATGAAGTCTTCGATTCCACCGACGTCCACCGTGACTGTCGAGACCGATATCAGGGGTAGCGACAAGGCGCACGAGATCACCTTCCGGGCCGACCGCCGGCTCGTGCTTATCGAGACAGATTTCAGATGACCGGTTCTTTCGACCTCACCGGGCGCGTTGCTGTGGTAACCGGCGGCTACGGAGTGCTGGGCGGCAGCATCGCGGATGCACTTTCGCAAGCTGGCGCACGCGTTGCCGTGCTCGGCCGCAGCGATGAAGCGGCCGCAGGCAAGGTGTCCGAGCTTCGTCGAGGTGGCGGCCAGGCGATGGCTCTCGTCGCCGACGTTCTCGACGAAACTCAGCTTAATGAGGCGCGCCGATCGGTGGTAGACGAGTGGGGTCAGGTGGACATCCTCGTGAATGCTGCCGGAGGAAACGTCGCTCGGTCACGAACAGACACGACTTCAGTATTCGACGTGCCATCGGATGCGTTCGATGAGGTGATCACGCTCAATCTTCAGGGAAGCATCAGGCCTTCCCTTGTGTTTGCTGAAGCGATGGCGGAGCGGAAGCAGGGAGTGATACTTAATATCTCCTCGATGGCGGCGCAGCAGGCGATGACCGGCGTACCCGGCTATTCGGTAGCCAAGGCAGGCATCGACGCCTTCACTCGCTGGATGGCGATGGAAATGGCGCAGAAGCATGGAGGCGGTATTCGCGTCAATGCGATCGCTCCCGGCTTCTTCGTCACGTCGCAGAACAGGGGTGTGCTCGTCAATCCGGACGGAACACCGACGGCCCGCGCGCAGAAAATTCTTGCGAATACTCCGATGGGCCGCTTCGGCAGACCTGAGGAGCTGAATGGAGCAATTCAGTGGCTCTGCAGCGACTCCGCGTCGTTTGTTACCGGCGCGGTTATTCCCATCGATGGCGGCTTCAGCATTTTCAGCGGCGTGTGATGCCCCTTCAAGACCTTCACGAACCCCGGACGCAATAGATGAAACTCGGACTTGGGCTTTACCGCGGTCTCCTGACCGAAGACAATTTCAAGTTTGCCAAGCAGGCAGGCGTCACTCATCTCGTCGTTCACCTCGTGGACTACTTCAAGGGCGCCAACCCGACGCTTTCCAGTGGCGCGCCGAATATGGGGTGGGGCATCACCCAGAATCAGAACCGGTTCTGGGAGTACGACGATCTTGCCGCGCTCAAGAAGACCATCGAAGCCAACGGCCTGACCTGGGAGGCAATTGAGAATTTCGATCCCGCTCACTGGTATGACATCCTGCTCGATGGACCGCGCAAGGCAGAGCAGATGGAGCAACTCAAGCGCACGATCCAGGTTATTGGCCGGGCGGGAATTCCAATCATGGGTTACAACTTCAGCGTTGCCGGAGTATGGGGCTGGACGAAGGGCCCGTTTGGACGGGGCAATGCCATGGCGGTACGGTATGACGAGTCCAGCATCGATACAGAGGTTCCGATGCCGAACGGCATGGTCTGGAACATGGTCTACGATCCCCACGCGCGAGACGGAAGTGTAGCCGGTGTGGGAACCGACGAACTCTGGCAGCGCTACGAGTGGTTTCTCTCGCAGATAGTTCCCGTGGCGGAAGAGAGTGGAGTAAAACTCGCGCTCCACCCGGACGATCCGCCGGCGGAATCGCTGCGTGGAGCTGCGCGCCTTGTCAACGAGCCTGACAAGTATCAACGCGTCCTCGACATGGTCCCGAGTCCCTGTAATGCGCTCGAGTTCTGTCTTGGATCACTCCAGGAAATGAGAGATGGAGATGTGTACGAGGCGATCCGTCACTACGGGCGGCAGGGCAAGATCGGCTACGTGCATTTCAGGAACGTGCGCGGCAAAGTCCCGTCGTATCAGGAAGTGTTTGTTGACGAGGGCGACCTCGACATGATCCGCGTGGTGCAGACGTTTCGGGAGATTGGCTATGAGGGGGTTCTCATTCCCGATCATACGCCGGAGATGAGCTGCGGCGCACCGTGGCACGCCGGCATGGCGTACGCGCTCGGCTATATCCGGGCTGCTATCCAGGCAGTAGATCGGCTTTCACCGGTCGCGAGTTTCGAGGATTCTGCGCCGGCTTCCGCTGTCGCGTGACCATCTCGTGAACGATGGGATAGCTTCTTTGGTACTGGACGAAGACCGGTTCTTTGACCCCGATCCCGTAGTGCGCCGGATTGCGGGTGAATTGCACGAAAGTGTTCGCGACCTGCCGCTGATCTGTCCGCACGGACACGTGGATCCGGCCATCCTGTCGTCCAATGATCCGTTTCCGGACCCGGTTTCTCTCCTGATTACTCCGGATCACTACATCCTGCGAATGCTCTATTCACAGGGCGTTCCGCTCGAGGCGCTGGGGATCCCGTCGACGGATGGCCGGGAGGTCGAAAGCGATCCGAAAAAAATCTGGCAGAGATTTGCTGAATGCTATTATTTGTTTCGCGGTACGCCCACCAAGGCCTGGCTGGACTACGAGCTGGCTGAGGTCCTCGAGGTAACGAGACCGCTCGACGGCTCGACTGCTGGCACGGTCTACGAGGAAATCTGCGAAAGACTTTCCTCACCCGAGTTCAGACCGCGCGCTCTCTTCGATCGATTCAACATCGAAGTACTGGCGACGACCGACAAGGCGGCCGACACTCTCAAGCATCATCAGGCTATCCGGAAGTCCGAATGGGGTGGCAGGGTAATTCCCACTTTCCGCCCCGATTCGCTCTTTGCAATTTCGCGCCCTCATTGGATACACGAGCTGGAGGAGCTATCGGCGGCGGCGGATATTTCCGTGACCAACGCGAAGTCCTTCCTGGAGGCGATAGCGGTCCGCCGGTCATTTTTCAGATCGATGGGCGCGACGGCCACCGACCACGGCGTGGATTCGGCATACACAGAGCGCCTCGCTCAACCGGAGCTGGAGGCAATATTCCAGCTCGCTCTCGACAGGCGTGCCACCATGGCCGATCAGGCGCAATTCGAGGCGCACATGCTCATGGAAATGGCTGAAATGTCGCTGCACGACGGTCTCGTGATGCAGATCCATCCGGGAGTGCTTCGCAGTCACAACTCAGCTTTCAGCGAACGCTTCGGTCCCGACAAGGGGTGCGACATTCCCGTTGTTCATGAATACACCCGAAATCTTCGTCCACTCCTCAATGAATACGGAAACAATGCGGACTTCACCCTGGTGCTCTTCACCCTGGACGAGTCTACGTACTCGCGAGAGCTCGCTCCTCTTGCCGGTCATTATCCGGCCGTTCGCCTCGGTCCGCCCTGGTGGTTCAACGATTCGATAGAAGGAATGCGCCGGTTCAGGGAAAGGACGACAGAAACCGCGGGGATCTACAACACAGCCGGTTTCAATGACGACACGAGAGCTTTCTGCTCGATACCGGCGAGACACGATCTCTCGCGAAGGATGGACTCCAACTTTCTTGCGCGCCTGGTAGCGACCCACGTAATAGCGAAGGATGATGCGCTCGATATGGCACACTCGCTGGCATACGGTCTGGCGAAGAGCACTTACAAGCTGGATGCCGGAGCACTGCCATGACTATCCCCTCACCCGCTGGACTTGCTGAGACTATCAAGGGACTCGGGATCGTTCCCGTAGTCGTCATCGATGACCCGGATGCCGCTTTACCCCTCGCAGCGGCCTTGATCGAAGGCGGATTACCATGCGCAGAAATCACGCTGCGAACTTCGGGGGCACTGGATGCGCTCACGAACATCGCTCGCGAGCATCCGGAAATCCTCGTGGGCGCCGGAACAGTCCTGAACCGGAGCCAGGCTCAACAGGCACATGAATCGGGAGCGCAGTTCATCGTCTCTCCCGGCTTCAGCCGAGCGGTTGTCGAGTATTGCCAGGAAAATGAGATCGCCGTGTTTCCGGGCGCCGCTACCGCCACCGAAATAATGACGGCACTCGCTTCGGGGGTCAGCACCCTCAAGTTCTTCCCCGCTGAGGCAATGGGAGGAGTCGCGGTGCTGAGGGCGCTCTCGGCTGTATTCGGGCAGGTGGAGTTCATACCTACGGGAGGCATCAGCAGTCGAAGTCTTGCCGACTACCTGAGTGTTCCGGGTGTCATCGCATGCGGTGGCTCGTGGATGGTTTCGTCCTCATGGATCAGAGAGGGCCAGTTCAACCGGATAACTCGGGCCGCGCGCGACGCACGCGCGCTCGTCACCTCTCACCGCAGCGGAACCCGGCCATGAAACGCATTGTGACATTTGGAGAGGTCATGCTCAGGCTCAAATCCCCAGGCGCCGAGAAGCTGCTTCAATCGCCGCACCTGGAGGCAACGTTTGGTGGAGCAGAGGCGAACGTTGCGGTGTCGCTCACCCAGTTCGGCCTGGCTGCAACGTTTGTATCCGCTCTTCCGGCAAACCAGATAGCGGACGCATGCCTGTCTAATCTTCGGTCATTCGGAGTGGATACGGGGAGCGTCGTCAAGCAGGGAGACCGTATCGGAGTGTATTACCTCGAGTCCGGAGCCAACCAGCGTCCGTCCAGGGTTATTTATGATCGCGCCGGATCCTCCATGGCGAAAGCGAAGCGTGGCGACTTCAACTGGGGTGTAATTCTCGAAGGAGCAACCTGGTTTCACATCAGTGGTGTCACGCCCGCCATCAGTGCCTCGGCAGCCGAGCTGGCGGTGGAAGCAGCATCGGCCGCGCGTGAGCGGGGGATCACGGTATCCTGCGACTACAACTACAGGAAGAACCTGTGGCGATATGGAAAAGAGGCGCCCGAGGTGATGCGCGAGTTGGTGCGCATGGTCAACGTCGGGATAGCAAACGAGGAAGACTGCCAGCTGGCGCTGGGAATTGACTCACTTGGGAGCACGGAGCCGGGAACGCTCGACAATGTGAGGTATCGGTTGATCGCCGAGCGCGTGCTCGATGAGTTCCCAAATCTCGACAAGCAGATAATCACGCTTCGAGAGAGTCACAGTGCCAGTCACAACGGCTGGTCGGCCGTGCTTCACAATCGCTCAGAATTTCTGGTGAGCAGGAAGTACGAGATCACCGACATAGTCGACCGCGTTGGCGCCGGTGACTCATTCGCGGCGGGACTGATCTACGGCTTGCTCGAATACCAGGATGATGCGCGCGCGCTCGAGTTTGCCGCCGCCGCTTCGTGCCTCAAGCATTCCGTTGCGGGCGATTACAACCGCGTGGGAGTGGCCGACGTCGAGAGCCTGATAGAAGGCGGCGGAAGTGGGAGGGTACTGCGATGAAGGGCAGGTACCGATGGACGATCGCGGCGCTCCTCTTCTTTGCAACCACCATTAATTACATCGACAGGCAGGTCCTGGGGATACTCGCGCCGACGCTTCAGGCAGAGTTGGGCTGGACCGATGTGGACTACGGCGTGATCGTGTCGTGGTTCACTCTCGCCTACGCCATCGGATACCTGGGTATTGGAAGGTTGCTCGACCGGGTTGGTACGCGGATCGGCTTCGCGATCTCGGTGACGATCTGGAGCATTGCTGCAATGGCGCATTCTCTTGTGGCTTCGGCGGCCGGGTTTGGAGTTGCGCGGTTTGCCCTCGGGCTGGGGGAGTCCGGAAATTTTCCCGCTTCGATCAAGGCTGTTGCGCAGTGGTTCCCGGCGAGGGAGAGGGCTTTCGCCACGGGAATATTCAATGCGGGCTCGAATGTCGGTGCGCTCGTCACTCCGATTGCCGTTCCGATCATCGCGCTCGCGTGGGGGTGGCGCGCCGCCTTCATCATAACGGGATCCCTGGGATTCATCTGGCTGATCTTCTGGCTGGCAATTTTCCGATCCCCGGAGAATCATCCGCGCGTCTCGCCGGAAGAGCTCGCGTTGATCCAGAGCGGGCCAATTGAATCCACTCAGGCCGTTCCGTGGCTGAGCGTGCTGCGCTACCGCCAGACCTGGGCGTTCATTGCGGGCAAGCTGATTACCGATCCGGTGTGGTGGTTCTATCTCTTCTGGCTGCCGAAGTTTCTCGACGCCCGCTATGGAGTGAAGCTCGCCCAGGTGGCGCTTCCACTGGTGGTGATATACCTGCTCGCGGATGCCGGTTCAGTAGGAGGAGGATGGCTGAGCGGCTTCTTCATCAGGAGAGGGTGGTCGATTAATCGCGCGAGAAAGATCACGATGCTGATTGCGGCAGTCTCCATCATACCGACCGTTTTCGCCGGCTCGGCCCCCGGTCTCTGGTCAACGGTGGCGCTTGTCGCTCTCGCTGCCGCCATGCATCAGTGGTGGTCCACGAATCTATTTACGTTGCCAAGCGACATGCTTCCTCAACGGGCGATCGGGACCGTTGTGGGCATGGGCGGCTTCGCCGGCGCGGCTAGCGGCTTCTTCTTTCAGCGAGCGGTGGGAAATCTTCTGGAGTCGAACGGGCACAACTACGCTCCCGTGTTCTTCTTCTGCGGCCTCGCCTACGTCACGGCGCTGGGCGTAATTCACCTTCTGGTACCGCGCATGAGGCTGGCCGACTTTGCCGTCGCTGCATCAGTGCCAGGGAGGATTTGAGCACTATTCAGAGCTCATCAGCTAGTTGACGCCCAGCCTGGTCAGTATCCACTGTCTGGTACGCTTGTCCTGCGCAGGCGTCGTGAAGTGGCCTGCCTCAGGCGCGATTATCAGTTCTTTCGGAGCGCGAATGAGGTTATAGAAAGCGTATGCAGAGGTTGGTGGGACAGTGTTGTCATTGTAGCCCCACGTATAGATGCCGGGAGCCTGCAGCAGGCGCGCAAAGTTAACCGTGTCATAGTAGCGGAGCGTTTCCTCTTTCTCGGGCACCGCACTCATCCCGGTGGTATCGGCGAAGATGTGTGGCCATCCTCCCGGCTTGCCGGCGAAGTACGCGAAGTGATCCGACATTGCAGGATGATTTGCAGAGATCGCTTTCACGCGATTGTCTAGGACGCCTGCGACGATCGCCAGTGCTCCTCCCTGGCTTCCGCCCTGCACCACATAGTTGGTGCCGTCGAACTTTGGAAGGCTGAAAATGAAGTCGCCGGCACGGACTACGCCGGCGAATACACGCTTGTAGTAGTAGGTGTCACGGCTCTCGATTCCGAACCTCCAGTATCCATCGAGGGCCGTAGCCCGCAGCTCATTATATAGCAGTGAATCGCGGTCCACAGGAATCCCGTGAATGCCAATGCGAAGGTGAATCACTCCACGCCGAGCCATTGCCGTGTCGGGAAAGTAGGGCCGCACGCCCGCCCCAGGCACAACGAGAATGGCGGGAAACCTCCCCGCCCGAATCGGAACAGAGAGCATCCCGTAGAGCCTGCTTCGCTCGCGATCGTTCTGAAAGGAGACGTGATAGACATCTACGTCAGGATTGGACCACTCCGGGAGCCGCGTCATCACCGGCTTGAGTGGTACTCGTCGCGCTGCTTCGATCGTGCGGGTCCAGAACTCCCCGAAGTCAGAAGGCATCGTTGTCGTTGCCGTGATCTTCTCGGGGCTGAACGCTGCGGTTGCCACGCCACGGTATGTCGCGCTGTCGATCATCGCGGTGGCAGTAACGCGGAGGAACCCTGCATCGGAGCGAGTTGCTTTCAGAATCCGGGTATCGGTCGAAAATCGCAGAGTGTCCGTGCGGATGGGCTTCATTCGTTCGGCACCGGTCTCGACGATTACTCGCGAACCGGGTATAGTGCGGCCTGAGCGACTGAAGCTCACCCGGAAGCGGGCGGTATCACCGATGTTGTAATGCCAGTCCGAGCGATCGAGCGTGACATCGAGGGTGACGGTTGCAGTATCAACAGCCTGCGCGGCTGCCGTTGCAGGAAGCGCCAGGAGAAGAAGCACGGCGAGAGAAAGTTTCCCGGTTGAAAGCATGATCTAAACTGCACGCATTCCCTGAGAAATGCCCGGAGTATTTCGAGCGTATCGGCCGCGTCCCACCTGGGCTGCGTATCCAATGAAGATTCAAGCGGGCTTCAGGGGATAGGCGGAAGTGTCCGAACCATGGTTCGATATTATGCTGCGAGGCCATACAGCATAATCTTCACGACCTCTAAATAATTCCTTAAGACCACGCAGATGCACGAGTCACCTTCGCCCGCGCACGGTGTAACCGTCAACGACCTCTGCGCAGGACGTAAATCAGATCCTCGCGGAGGCCCCGCCCTTGAGCGCATCCCCAACAGCTGCAACCGCCGAAAACTCGGGGCGAACCCAACCACCCTCTCCGCCTTGGCAACGCTGGCGCAAGGCGAATGCAGTTCAAGTTCTGCTGCAAGCACGACTAATAGCGCCGAGCGCAGCGAGGTTCCGGAAAGTGGTGCAAGAACCCTTGTCAGCAGCAACGTATGTTAGATGGCGAGGGGTATAGTCCGGGTACATGGGTAACAGATCTGTCCGGCAACATGGGTAACACTCCTTCTAAACTGCATGGCAACTCCCGGTTCTGCGAGGATTGCCGATGCCTTGGTTGGAGACTTTTACATCATCCGTGGGTAACAACGAAAGTGTTACCTATGTTGCTGGACACTTGTGTTACCTATGTCCCCGGCTGCTCACTACCGCCATACCCGGAGGCCAATCAGCACATTGACTGCGCTTGCATCGCGGCCCTCAATGCGAGCAAGGTCAGCGGTGCTACCGAATTTTTTATTCCATCCAACGCCGACATAGGGGCCGACTTTCCGCCGGATTTCGTAGCGCAGCCGTCCCGCGAGCACCATGCTGTTGAGTCCGGTCCCGACACCAAACTCGGGTATTGCCCTCGCGGCGGCATCGAGATCGAGGCTCGGCTCGAACACGACTCTTTGCGTAATCAGAAACTGATACGATGCGTCGAGGCGAGCCGAGAAGTCACCCCTGGTGCTGATGAAGATCGATGGCTCCAATTCGAACCTGAGCGGTGCTTCGCCGACCAGACCAAGGACGAAAAGCGTTCGTCCATCTTTGCGATCACTCCAGTTTCGGTCGTACCGAACACCTGTCACTGCATCCCAGAACGGGGAGATTAAGCGTCCCGCAAGAAGGTGTACTTCACCTTCCCCGTTGCTGCTTGCAGTTTCCTGTTCACCCTCAGTGCGAAACCAGAGTCGGTTGTACGCGCCGCCGTACCAGCCGATGCCTTCGAAGCTGACAGGCCGGCCCGGGGAACCCGGGATGTAATCGAGTTCGTCGAACAGTATGAAGCTTGCGCGGCCCCAGTCCATCTGGGCTTTGGCGGTTTCTATCCGCTGGGCCTCTGCACGACTGGACAGTGGGCCTGCCGAGGCGATGGCAAGGAGTGCAACGGCCAAGCGCGTTGCCCACTTTCGATCAGTCGTCATGCTGCATGCCCGGCATCTGCATACTCGCTTCGGAAACTTCCACGACACGGAACATGCCGACCTCCATGTGATATAGCACGTGACAGTGAAACGCCCACCGGCCGGGCGCATCCGCTGTAATGAGCAGCGAGAGGCGCTCTCCGGGCTTTACGTTCACAGTGTGTACCCGGGGAATCATGTTCCCATGACCGTTCTCCAGTTCCATCCACATTCCATGGAGGTGCATTGGGTGATTCATCATCGTGTCATTGACCATGGTGAATCGCAAACGTTCGCCGAGGCTGAAGCGAATCGGCTCGCTGTCGGCGAAGCTCACGCCGTCGATCGACCACATGAAGCGTTCCATGTTGCCAGTGAGATGCAGCTCGATTTCCCGTTCCGGAGCCGTGAAGTCGGAGCGCGGATGCAGCGCCTTTAGATCTGTGTAGCGAAGCACCCTCCATCCGTCGGAACCCAGCCCCGAGCCGGGATCGGAGAGCTTGCTACTGGTCATCATCGGGACGGCAGTGTTGCCGGGGCCGTGCGTACTGGGCTCGTGTGGCATGGCGTTGGGGAGAGTTCCCGGAGCCCGCAGCCCCGCTGACCATGTGGCACCGGCGATGGCCATCCTTCGTGACTCCGCATCGTTGGTGGCGGGCATCGACATTCCAGGCATCGATTCATGACCGGGGGTCGAGGCCGGCATCTTCATTCCCGACATTCCCGTTTCTGCCGCCGGCTTCGCCGGCCCCTCCTGCATGCCCGACGTGTCCATGCCCGACATGTCCATGCCTGCCATGTTCATGCCTGCCATGTTCATGCCCATGTCGGACATTGTCAGGATAGCGCGCTTTCGCCTGGCTGGGACCGCCGCCGTCATACCCGCCCGTATGGCAAGCGTACCGCGAACGTGGCCGCTTCGGTCGATCGGCTCAGCGAACACTGTGTAGGCCTGGTTGGAGCCCGGCGTTACGATCACGTCGTAAGTCTCCGCAATGGCTACGCGCATTTCGTCAGTGTCGACCGGTTGCACGAACTGACCGCTCACCTGAACGACTTTCATTGGCAGGCCGGGGATGCGAACATCGAAGTAGGTGGCCGCAGATGCGTTGATGAATCGGAGCAGCACCCGTTCACCGGGGCTGAACAGGCCCGTCCAGTTAGCCTCCGAATCGAGTCCGTTCATGAGATATGAAAGGGTCGTTCCAGTGACATCGGAGAGATCGGTTGGATCCATCCGCATGCGCGCCCACATCAGTCGCTCGTCGAACGCACCCTTGAAGCCATAGCGCGACACGTCACGGAAGAAATCAACTGCGGTGCGCCGCTGCCGATTGTAATAGTTGCTTTGCTTCTTGAGGTTGGACAGGACATGGTGCGGGTTGTCGAAGGTCCAGTCCGAGAGAACCACGACGTACTCCCGATCGAACTTGTACGGATAGCCGGCGGCGGGATCGATGACGAGCGGTCCGTAGTGGCCGAGCTGCTCCTGCAATCCCGAGTGGCTGTGATACCAGTAGGTGCCGTATTGCTTCAGGGGAAAGCGATACTCGAACGTCGTGCCCCCGCCGATGCCCGCGAAGCTCACGCCGGGAACGCCGTCCATCTCGGGCGGCACGAGGAGCCCATGCCAGTGGATGGAGGTGTCCTCGTGGAGCTTGTTGGTCACTCGCACAACGAAGTCTTCGCCTTCGCGAA
>JBKJNN010000100.1:0-16984 GCA_046593625.1 Gemmatimonadaceae bacterium
ATCAAGCACCTCATGAAGCTGGGACAGATGGTCACCATCAATCAGCCGCTGGACCAGGACACGGCCATGATTGTGGTCGAGGAAATGGGACACAAGGCCGTCACCGCAGCGCTGGACGACCCGGAGGCATTCACAGAAGAAGACGCGGGCGTTGCCGACGGCGCGCCGATGCCGCGGGCCCCGGTGGTCACCGTCATGGGCCACGTGGACCACGGCAAGACGTCGCTGCTGGATTACATCCGCCGCGCCAAGGTCGCTGCGGGCGAGGCCGGCGGCATCACCCAGCACATCGGCGCCTACCACGTGGAAACCCCGCGCGGCATGATCTCCTTCCTGGACACTCCGGGCCACGAAGCGTTCACCGCCATGCGGGCGCGCGGCGCCCAGGTCACGGACGAAGTCATTCTCGTCGTGGCCGCGGATGACGCCGTCATGCCGCAAACCATCGAAGCCATTTCGCACGCCAAGAACGCCGGCGTGCCGATGATCGTTGCGATCAACAAGGTTGACCTCGCGTCTGCCAATCCCGGCAAGGTAAAACAGGATCTGCTTCAGCACGGCGTCGTTCTCGAAGAGTTCGGAGGCACCACGCTGGCGAGCGAGATTTCCGCCAAGAAGGGAACCGGCGTTGATCAGCTGCTCGAGCAGGTGCTCCTCCAGGCCGAAATCCTCGACCTGAAGGCAAACCCTGATCGCCGCGCGGTGGGAGCAGTAATCGAAGCACAGCTCGATCCAGGCAAGGGATCTGTCGCAACCGTTCTCGTTTCAGCCGGAACGCTGAAGGTTGGAGATGATTTCATCTGCGGCATGTACTCCGGTCGCGTTCGTGCCCTGCTCGATGAGCGCGGCAAGAACGTGAAGCAGGCAGGCCCCGCCATTCCCGTTCAGATACTCGGTATCGGCGGCGTCCCGATGGCAGGCGACCAGTTCGTCGTCGTAGAGGACGCAATGGAATCGCGAGAAATTGCGCAGACCAGACAGCGTCTCGATCGTGAAGCCAAGAGCCGCCGCTCTTCGAAGAGCATCGTCTCACTGGAAGATTTCATGAACGCTGCGGCGCAGGGCGAGAAACGCGCACTCAGAATCGTCATCAAGGCAGACCAGGGCGGCCCGGCAGAAGCGCTGGCCGACGCACTTGGACAGCTGTCGCACGACGAAGTTTCGGTGGACGTCATTCACCGCGGCGTCGGCTCCATCAACGAGAGCGACATCCTGCTCGCGAGAGCATCTGGTGCCATCATCGTCGGCTTCCATGTGCGTCCTGACAACAATGCGCGCGCTGCTGCCGAACGCGAAGGTATCGACATCAAGCTTTACAAGGTGATCTACGAGGCGGTGGAGGACGTGAAAGCCGCCCTCGAAGGCATGCTCAAGCCCGAGGAGCGCGAAGTCATCCTCGGCGAGGCAGAAGTGCGCGAGACGTTCAAGGTTCCCAAGATGGGCCTCATCGCGGGTTGCTCGGTCCGAAGCGGCATCATCAACCGTCAGGCGAGAGCGCGCGTCATTCGCGACAGCGTCGAGATCTACGATGGCAACATCGGTTCGCTCCGCAGGTTCAAGGACGACGTCAAGGAAGTCCGCGAAGGCTTCGAATGCGGAATCGGGATCGAGAACTTCAATGACATCAAGGTTGGCGACGTCATCGAGTGCTACCGCCAGGAGCAGATCGCGCGCACGCTCGATTCTGCCGCCCTCACTCAGGGTTAGTGTTGAGAAATAATCGTAGAGCGGATCGCGTTGGCGAAGCGATCCGCGAGGAAATAGCGACGTTCCTTACGGAATCCGCGAAGGATCCACGCATCGTTGGCTTCGTGACAGTCACGGGAGTGGAGCTGACGTCGGATCTTCGTCACGCCAAGGTTTTTGTCAGCGTCATGGGCACCGACGCGGAGAAGGAATCGACGTTCGAGGGGCTCGACAGTGTTGCGACGCATCTGAGGTCGCGTGTTGGGCGGGCACTCCAGCTTCGTGTGGCGCCGGAGATACAGTTCCGCGCTGATGAAAGCGTGGCCCGCGCCGCCCGCATTGAATCGCTGCTCGCGGCCACGCGTGAGAGTGACCAGTCTCCGTCCGTGGCTCAGGGCGAAGACAGCGACAGCTGAAGAACCCGATGGGTGCCGGTGCGGAAGGTCTCCTTCTGGTGGACAAGCCGGCGGGCATTACATCTCACGATGTCGTTCTGGTTACCCGTCGAGCGTACGGCGAACGCAGCATCGGGCATCTCGGAACTCTCGATCCTTTCGCTACTGGTCTTCTCGTGCTGCTGCTGGGGCGGTCCACCCGGCTCGCAACTTTCATCGATACAGAACCGAAGGTATATGAAGCGACCATCGGGTTTGGCGCTGAAATGAACACCGACGATTGCACGGGTTCAATCATTCGGGAAAGCGGCCCGCCGGATAGTGCGGCAGTCGATGACATGATTCTTTCGCTCACCGGTGAGATCCAGCAGGTGCCGCCGGACTATTCAGCAAAATCCGTTGACGGAACGCGCGCGTATGATGCCGCGCGCAGTGGGACGCCGCTCGATCTGCCAGCGGTCCCGGTTTCCGTGCAGGGCTGGACGATTGTGGAGCGCAGGCCTGACGAGATTGACGTAGTGATCACGTGCGGGACGGGCACCTACATACGCTCGCTTGCGCGCGATCTGGGCCGCCTTACTGGAAGCGCGGCTCACCTTCGGGCCCTGCGCCGGACACGCTGCGGAGAGTTCGATGTAGCCGACGCAGTGTCTCTCGAAACCTTGAAGGTTTCACCGCCTCCGCTTCGGGTTCTGCGAGTTTCGGCTTCCAATGGGTGATCGAATTCCGGCGCGGGCCGACAACGGTTTGCCACCGAGTGTCGACGGCACGGTCGTCACGGTGGGAACGTTCGACGGCGTGCATCGCGGGCATCTGGATGTCATCCGGCGTCTGGTCGAGAAGTCGCGCGGTACGGGCGCGCCAAGTCTTCTTGTGAGTTTCGAGCCCCACCCTCTCGAGATTGTAAACCCCGCAGCAGCCCCGCTCCTCCTCACAACGAGTGATGAGAAATTCGAAGTGATCGCGGAAACAGGGCTCGATTACTTCGCGCTGCTTCCGTTTACTCATGAGATGGCAGCGTTATCGGCTGAGGATTTCGTCGATCAGATATTGTGTTCGCGGTTTCGGCTGAAGGACCTCCTGGTCGGGTACGACCACGCCTTCGGCCACCGCCGCGAAGGAGATGCTGAAGTGCTTCAGGCGCTCGGCGCGACTCGCGGGTTTGGAGTGGACGTGGTAGGGCCGGTGTCGCTCGAAGATGGCCAGCACGTCTCGTCAAGTGCGATCCGGCGCGCCGTTGCGTGCGGTGATCTTGCCGCCGCCTCGGAAGGTCTGGGCCGGCATTATTCAGTTTCCGGCAACGTGGTTGCCGGTCACTCCCGGGGCCGCTCACTCGGCTTTGCTACAATAAATCTGTCGGCGCCGCCCCCGCGTAAGCTGCTGCCGCCGGACGGCGTCTATGCAGTCATGGTGCAGACGCCACTGGGCCGCTATCAGGGAATGATGAACCTCGGCGCGAGACCGACTTTCGGCGAGTTCGAACGTTCCATTGAGGCCCACCTGTTCGAAGTGGACGCGGATTTCTACAGAGCCCGCGTGCGCATCGATTTCGTGGAGTTCCTGCGTGATACCCGGCAGTTCGCGGATGCTGCCGAGTTGAGGGTCCAGCTCGAAAAGGACCGCAAAACCGCGCTGCACGCGTTGACTCGCATCCTCTAGCCCGGTAACCTTAAAGGCTGTATGCAAACGCTAATTTTAACTCCTTCAGCCGCATGAACCTGAAGTATCGATTACTCATAATCCTCGGCCTCATCGTGGCGTCGGCGGTGGCACTTTTCCCCCGCAACGTCAAGGAGCGGGTGAAGGGTCCCAACGGTTTCGTCTACGATACCGTGCGCCGCGTTCCGCTCAAGCTCGGCCTCGATCTCCAGGGAGGCATGCACCTCGCGCTCGAGGTTGACGAGTCGAAGGGAGTGGTCCCCCAGAAGAGCGAAGCCATCGACCGCGCACTCAAGGTCGTCCGCACCCGCATCGACCAGTTCGGTGTGTCCGAGCCGCTCGTTCAGAAATCGGGCAACGACCGCATCATCGTCGAACTGCCTGGCATCGACGATCCTCAGCGCGCGCAGGAAGTCGTGCAGAAGTCGGCGTTCCTCCAGTTCCAGATCACCGACAAGACGCAGGCATTGGAAAAAGCGATGCCCCGGCTCGACGCGGCGGTAAAGAATATCGCGAACAATGTTTCGGCTCCGAGGGATACCGCCGGGACGCCACGCACAGGTGCTGGTGCATCAGGCCTTTTCTCCTCGGACACCGCAGCGAAGCCCGCCACTGACTCGTCGGCGACCGACACGGCAGCTGTGGCATCGGGCGGTGGTTTCTCGAAGCTGATTCAGCAGGGCGGAATGCCCGGAGAGTACTACGTCGCCGAGAGCGACCTTCCGATTCTCCAATCCTATCTCGCCAATCCGTCCGTAGACGCAGTACTGCCACCGGGAAAAGTGATACGCTTCGGGAGCGACTCGACACAACTTGCGAACCAGCTTTATCGCACGCTCTATGTGCTCGATGCACGGCCGATCATCACGGGCGAACGTCTCGTTGACGCAAAGCCGAATTCGTCGCCGCAGGAAGGCACAATCGTTGAGTTCCAGTTCGACAACGAAGGCGGCAGAAAATTCCGGAACGAAACGTCCAAGCACATCAAGGATTACATGGCGATCGTGCTCGACGATCGGGTGATGGGGCGTCCGCCTGTCATCCAGAGTGCCATCGGAAGCCGCGGGCAGATCACAATGGGCGGCAAGGATCTTCAGGCCGCATCGGATCTCGCGCTCGTCCTCAGAGCCGGCTCGCTGCCAACGCCACTGAAGATCGCTGAAGTCCGTTCCATCGGTGCCAGCCTCGGACAGGATTCTGTGTCGAAGGGCATCACCGCTATCATCATCGCCATCCTGCTGGTGGTTGGAGTGATGGTTGTCTACTATCGGTTCTCGGGAGTGCTGGCCGTGCTGGCGCTTTCGCTGTACATGCTGTTCACGCTCGCGACGCTGGCAGGATTTGGAGCGGTTCTCACGCTGCCGGGTCTCGCTGGTTTCGTTCTCTCGATTGGTATAGCCGTGGATGCCAACGTGCTGATCTTCGAGCGAATCCGCGAGGAGCTTGCGCACGGTAAAACGGTGCGAACGGCAGTGGATGAAGGATTCCGTCACGCCATGAGTGCGATCGTCGATTCCAACGTTTCAACGGCACTTACAGCAGCAGTTCTGTATCAATACGGCACTGGCCCGGTTCGCGGCTTTGCTGTCACCCTCCTCGCCGGTATCGCGGCCTCGATGATCTCGTCGATCTTCGTCGTGCGGACATTCTACATGATCTGGCTTAACCGCTCCGAGAGCACAAAGGCACTGAGCATCTGATGCTTCGAATTCTTCACGACACCAATATCGACTTCATTCGCTGGTGGAAGTGGGCAGTTGGCCTCACCGCCGCGTTCATTGCCATCGGCCTCGGTTCATTTGCCTTCACCAAGATCAACTACAGCATCGAGTTTACTGGCGGTACGATGATGCAGGTTGAGTTCACACAGCCGGCGGACGTGGGAGCGCTCAGGTCCGCGCTCGAGCAGGGGGGAATCAAGGGCGCTGAAATCCAGCAGTTCGGAACCAACCGTGAGTTCACCATTCGCGCGCAGGAAGCTGAGCAGAAAGGTGCAGCTACCACGGGTGCCGAAACCGTTTCTCACAGTATCGGCCGGGTTCTCGAAACCAAGTACGGTGCGGAGCAGGTTCGAGTTGTCAGGACCGAAGCTGTAGGCCCGCGCGTCGGCAGCGAGCTGAGGCGGGATGCAATGATCGCCATGCTGCTCTCGTTCCTTGTGACGACGGTGTATCTCGCAATCCGGTTCGAATGGCGTTTTGCAGTGGCCGCGCTCATCGCGACTTCGCATGACGTGTTCACCACGCTCGCGTTCCTCAAGCTCATGCACCTGGAAGTATCCCTGACGGTTGTGGCCGCAATCCTCACCGTTATCGGATACTCGCTCAACGACACCATCATCATCTTCGATCGTGTTCGCGAGAATCTGCACAAGGGCAGGAAGGAGTCGATCTACGACACCCTCAACCGGTCTACCAACGAAACTCTGCCGCGTTCTGTCATGACGCACGCGACAACCCTCGCGGCAACGCTGGCGCTGCTGCTGTTTGCCGGCGGAGTAATTCGTCCGTTCGCCTGGGTTATGGCGTTTGGTATCTTTACCGGAACGTTCAGCTCGATCTACATCGCGGGCCCGACGCTACTCTGGATCGAGAGACAATGGCCGAGGAAGACAGGGATATCGAAGGGTTCATCGACAGCCACGCGCACCTCGCAGACTCCGCGTTCGAAGGCGACAGCGGTGACGTAATTGAGCGCGCCCGCCTCGCTGGAGGCCGCGCCATTGTCTGCATCGGATCAGGAAGCGGCGCCGAGGATGTACTCGGCGCCGCTCGCGCTTCCGAGGCCCTGGCTGCGGCGCATCGCGGCTTCGTATGGTATACGGCAGGAGTGCATCCGCATGATGCTTCCGGCTTTGACTTCCAACGCGACACCGATGAGCTGCGCCGGCATGCGAACGACAGTGCGGTCGGCATCGGCGAGTGCGGCCTCGATTACCACTACGACAACTCACCGCGGCTCGAGCAGAGGCGCGCATTTGCCAGCCAGCTCGAGCTTGCCCGCGAGACAGGTAAGCCCGTGGTTGTCCATACACGCGATGCGGAAGACGATACGCGGGCCATGGTGACCGAAGCGGGTACAGCGGGCGTACGCGGCGTGCTGCACTGTTACACGGGTTCTGCGGAGCTCGCAGCAGCCGCAATCGAAGCTGGCTGGTACATCTCCTTCAGTGGAATCGTGACGTTCCGGAAGTGGACGGCGGACGATGTAGTGCGCCTGGTGCCTGACGATCGGATTCTTGCAGAGTCGGATTCGCCGTATCTTGCGCCGGTTCCGAATCGCGGAAAGCGAAATGAACCCGCGTGGGTGGGCTATACTGTCACCCGCCTCGCGACAACCCGGAATGTCAGCCCGGCAACTATGGGAAAGCAGGTCTCGGAGAATGCCCGCAAGTTGTTTGTGCTGGCGTGATGAGTTCATGACCGCGTAACATTGCCATTCAACCGAATCACAGAGTGAGGAAAGCGTGGACCAAGTGACGACCAACAATGCTCCGGCAGCAATCGGGCCGTACTCCCAGGCGGTAATTGCAGGCGGCCTCCTGTTCTCCGCCGGGCAAATCGCGCTCGATCCTGCGTCGGGTCAGATCGTGGACGGCGGCGTTGCAGAACAGACGCAGCGTGTAATGCAGAATCTCGAGGCAGTCCTCGCAGAAGCAAAACTCGGCTGGAGGGATGTCGTAAAGACAACCGTCTACCTTCACGACATGGCCGATTTCCCCACTGTGAACGAGATCTACGCTCAGGCACTTGGCGATGCCCGGCCGGCGCGTTCGACGGTGCAGGTGACTGCGCTGCCGAGAGGAGCGCTGGTAGAGATCGATCTCGTCGCATCCGTGGGCAGCTGAGGCGTATTCCAAAGGAGCGAATGTGAGCACTTCCAAAACTCGCGAAGAGTTGTTCCGCCTGACCGTCTTCGCGAAGTGCGCTGGTTGAGCTTCCAAGATGGGTCCGGGTGACCTTTCCGAAGTTCTTGCTCCGCTGCCGTCGTCGAAGGATTCGCGGCTCCTCGTAGGTCGCGAAACGTTCGACGATGCCGGCGTGTATCTGCTGTCTGACGATTTAGCCCTCGTCCAGACCGTCGATTTTTTTGCGCCCATCGTGGATGACCCTTACGACTTCGGACAGATCGCTGCGGCAAACTCGCTCTCGGACGTGTACGCCATGGGCGGCCAGCCGTTGACGGCGCTCAATATCGTGGCGTTCCCCACGGGTGAGCTTCCGTTGTCTGTGCTGACCGAGATTCTGCGAGGAGGTCAGGACAAGGTGCATGAGGCGGGAGCGCACATCGTGGGCGGACATACCATCACCGATCCGGAATTGAAGTACGGCCTGTCGGTGACGGGACGCGCACATCCGGCGTTCCTGCTCACCAATGCGGGTGCGGTGCCGGGCGACCGGCTCGTGCTCACCAAGCCGATTGGAAACGGGATACTGGCAACGGCATTCAAGCGGGCGACTGCTGGAGACGCCGCGATGGGCGCCATCGCGTCCGAATCTGCGGGGAAAGCAATGATCTCTTCGATGAAAGCACTCAACGGGGAGGCGAGCCGCGCGGCTCTGGCGGCAGGCGCAAAGTGCGCGACTGACATCACGGGATTTGGCCTGCTTGGGCATGCTTCACACATTGCGAGGGCAAGCAGCGTTACGCTGCGCATCGAATCGTCAGCCGTTCCCATTCTCGAAGGAACTGTTGCTGCGTGGAATGCGGGCGCGTCCAATGAAGGGCTCAAGCGCAACATGGCATACCTCGAGTCGCTCGTTGAATGGAAAAACGTCGAACCTGTGACGAGGGCGTTGTTTTGCGATCCGCAGACTTCAGGCGGCCTGCTCGTGGCAATGCCTCAGGAGCGTGTAGCCGGGTATCTTTCGCGCGTGGATGGAGCCGTCGAGATCGGAGAGGTAATTGAGAGAGGAAGCGCAGCTATTGTGGTTGTCTGATCACGGGGGTGGATGGGGCCTGGTGGCTTCCCCAGTCTTCAAAACTGGTGTGACCCGACTCAGTCGGGCCGGGTGGGTTCGATTCCCACACTCTCCCGCCATCGCATCAGCCATGTTCGCGCTCATGATGATTTCCTCCCCCGCCACCGCTCAGCGTGTGGACAGCGCGAGAGTCGGAGTGACCACCCGAACGGCAGGGCAGGCACCGGGCACCGCGCTGCCGGTCTCCCCTCGACGCGCTTTCCTCACATCGCTTGCGATACCGGGCTTGATGCAGGCTAAACTCGACAGGCCCAAAGCGGCCGGCCTGTTCGCCATCATTGAAGGTGCAACCCTCGCCATGTCCGTCAAATCATGGCGTGACCTCGACAAAGCCAAGGCCGCCCGGCTCGACACGGTTGGAACTCCGGTAGTCGACGCGGGCGGAGCGCCGGTCATAGACACATTGACCGGCATGCAGAAAATATCCTACTCGCCACGCGACCCGAACCTCGTGGGACGTATCAAGGCACGCCGCACCCACCTTGAAGACTGGATCGCTGCCATGGTGTTTAACCACCTTTTCGCCGGCGCAGATGCGTACGTCGCGGCAAACCTCGCCGACTTCGACCGAAACGTGCAAGCCAGCGCAACCGACCGCGGTATTCAGATCTCGGCGCGAGTTGCCTGGTGACCTCACCAATCGGTGTTTTTGATTCTGGAATCGGTGGCCTGACTGTCGTTCGCGAGTTGATGCGGCAACTGCCAAACGAGAGCATCATCTATTTCGGTGACACCGCCCGCGTACCCTACGGGCCCAAGGGACCGGAGACAATCCTCCGATACAGCCGCGAGATTGTGAATTTTCTCAAGGGTGAAGGCGTGAAGATGGTCGTCGTTGCGTGTAACACCGCTACCGCCCACGCACTTACCGCACTCCAGGCAGAAAACGATCTTCCAATCATCGGCGTTATCCAGCCCGGCTCCCGCGCTGCAGCTCGGGCGACGAGTACGGGAAGGGTAGGGGTCATAGGCACTCACGGCACCATCCGCTCGCGCGCTTATGAAAAGGCGATCGAGGCAGAACGCCCGGACACCCGGATCACGGCAATCGCGTGTCCGCTGTTTGTCCCGCTGGCGGAGGAAGGGTGGCTGGACAAGGCAGCTACGCGTCTCGTCGCTGAGGAGTATCTCCAGCCAATCGCGAACGCCGACGTTGACACGCTGGTCCTTGGCTGCACCCACTACCCACTGTTGAAGGGTGTCATTGGCGAGGTCGTTGGGCGAGATGTCCGTCTCATTGACAGCGCGGAAGAGACAGCTGCTGAAACCGCCGCGACCATTGCCGCCGAGGGCATCGCGCATGGGACGATCAATCAGTCGCGCTACAGGTTCATCGCGTCTGACGCGCCGGAACAGTTCCTACGCGTCGGCGGAACCTTCCTCGGCTCGGCGATTGATCGTGTGGAGACAGTCACCCTCGGGTGATGATGTAGCAGTTCGCAGCTCTACCGCCTCTTCAGTAATCCTGAGATAGGTCGGCGCATCGAGCCATGAACCAGCGTTAGCGAAAAGTCCGCCGTTCTCTGTGCGCTCGAGCGCTGCGACATGCGAATGGCCGTACACCAGGAGATCGAGACCCGGGTTTGCCTTCAACTCGCGAAGTCCAATCTTCCGCAGACCGCGTCCCTCGTCCCGCGACCTGTAGGTCCGGCTCGCTCCAGAGCTTCCACTTGCCAGTGAACTGGCCCAGTCCGGATGAAGCGCACGGAAAGCCCGGATCGCAAACCTGTTTCGCATCACTGGGCGCACCATTCTGTATCCGCGATCTTCTTTCTCGCGCAGTCCATCCCCGTGTTCGATGCGAGTCTTCCAACCGGCAACGTCGCCATTCCACGCCCCCGTGAAATAGTCCACACCTATGTCATTCCGCAGAATGTCATCGCCCCAGCAGTCGTGATTCCCCGCAATCCAGAGTACTGGAACGCCGCTGTCACGCAGATCGGCGAGTGCCGCAAGCGCTCTGAAGCTGCTCCGGGGGATAACCGACTTCCATTCGAACCAGAAATCGAAGAGGTCGCCGTTGATCACGAGTGACCCGGCACGGCCGGCCAGACCCCGCAGGAACGCAACGAGCGCGCGCTCGATGTCGAGCGAAGCGACGCCCAGGTGCGCGTCGGAGATTATATAGCAGGGTGAGGGAAGGCTTGGCACCCGCGAATTGTACTGTCGCAGCGGGTGCTTTACAAATGGGCGGGGATTATCGGTAATCCTTATCTTTGAGGAATGCCATCGATGCCGAGCCTCCCGTGACCAGCGAAGTCGAGCTGCGCGTGCGCTACGCCGAGACCGATCAGATGAGAGTGGTGTACCATGCGAACTACCTGGTATGGTGCGAAGTAGGCCGCACCGACCTCATCCGGCGGCTCGGGATGTCATATGGTGAGATTGAAAAACGGGGAGTTTCTCTTGCGGTGGTGGACGCGTCGATACGCTACCACGCTCCCGCGCGTTATGAGGAACTCATTCGGGTCCGTACTTCACTTTCGAACGTGAGGTCACGGAGCGTCACGTTTCATTACACAATTGAAAACGCGGAAACCGGCCTCAAGCTGGTCACTGCCACAACTACTTTGGCATCAATCAACGGAGATGGAAAACTTGTCGCCATGCCGGACGAACTCCGCACGTCGCTACAGTCTGCTGTTGAATAGAATCCTGTTCGCGGCCGCGTTCATCGCGGTTGCCGGCTCCGTCGCGCGAGCTCAGGGCACCGCTGGTGTGCCGACGAACAGCGATGTGCATCTCTACGCGCGCATCATGTCGATGACAGATTCAAGAACTTTCGAACGAAAGCTCGTTGACAGCGCGCTGGCCGCTCGATGGAGACCGCTTCGCGCGGCCGCAACGCTGGCCGTTGGACAAACCGGTAGAGCGAATGGTGTCGCGGGAATTCCGCTTCTCCATTCTCTGCTCACCGACGCGGACGCCAACGTAGCGTCGAATGCTGCTTATGCACTTGGATTGCTCCACGACTCGACCTCCGTCGTGCCTCTGACTTCCGCGCTCGGCGGGCCTGATGCGGTCGCGCGCGAGGCAGCCTGGGCTCTTGGCGAAATCGGGACGCCTGCCAGGTACGCAATCACTACGGCACTCGCCGGCCGGATCGGCGACGAGTCGCGGACAATTCAGCTGCTTCTCGCTGCGGCAAAACTTCGACCCGTGCCGTTGACCGAGCTGAAGAGATACGTGGCTATGTCTGACAAGCCTTCGGTGCAATGGGCTGCGGCGTACGCCATCGCGCGCCAACGCGCTCCCGGCGGCGTGAGCGCACTGATTGCACTTGCAGGCGATCCGGCTTTTGCCCGCGTTATCCCAGGAGAAACACGGGACCGCCCGGGCGCCTCGCCGATCCTCAGCGACGCCACCGCGAACGTTTACCTGCGCCCCGCAACGGGGCGCCAGCGTACGAGAGCAGAGATTGCACGCGCACTCACCAGCCAGGCAGCAGGCGATTCCCTCGGTGACGCGGCCTTTGCAGTGCTGCTCCGGCTTGCGAAGGACGAACATCCACATGTGCGGATCAACGCGGTGAGGTCACTCGCTACGTACGAGAGGCGCGGGACGGAAGCAGTTTCGGCGGCGACACTCGACAAGGATGCCAACGTCCGGATCACGGCCGCGCAATCGCTCGCCACAGTGCTTGATTCTTCCGCTGCATGGACGGCCATGTGGCAGCGCGACACATCCCTCATGTACCGCTCCAGCGTCCTCGCCTCGGCCGGTCGCGCCGGTGGGACGCTCCCGGCGGCGTCTGACTGGGTTACCCATAGCGACTGGCGATTCAGGGCAGCCGCACTGGGCGCAGCGGGAGCTTCTCGCGACAAGGCAAAGGTCGCTGCCGCCGCCTCGCGCATGATTCGCGATGCGGACGGACGGGTGCGTGCAAACGCCTACAGTCTGCTCGCAGGCAACGATACGACGGCGCTTGAGGCGGTTGTTCACAACCAGCTTCTCGCAGGATTGGCAGATGCGGACTTCTACGTCCGCGCTACGTCGATCGGGGCACTTGCAGCTCACGCCCGGGCGGCCGATGTGCCATCGGTATTGGCAAGCTATCAGAAGGCCCTGGGCGATTCGGGAAACGACGCCAGGCTCGCAGCAATTCAATACGTGGCCAGCGCGTGGAAGCGGGACAGCGTGTCATTCTCGCCGTCGCTGCGGAAGCAGCTTGCGGCGCTCTCGCCGTCAGACGATCCGCTCGTGCGGAACGCTGCGGACAGTATCTCCTTCATGAAATCCTGGCATTCTCTTGCTGGAAACCCTGGGACACACGCCTGGTATGAAGAACTGGTGAGAACCTATGTAGTTCCCGCGCTGACCGGGAAGACTCAGCGGGCAACGATACGAACGCTTCGCGGAGACATTGTGCTCGAGCTTTATGGTGCAGACGCACCGATCACTGTCAGGAATTTCATGAACCTTGCCCGCACCGGGTACTACAAAGGCGCCGGTTTCCATCGGGTTGTCCCCAACTTCGTGGCGCAGGATGGCGATCCGCGCGGTGATGGAAATGGCGGGCCGGGCTATTCGATTCGCGACGAGATGAATCCCAGGCGGTATGAGCGCGGCGCCCTCGGAATGGCACTGTCAGGCCCGGACACCGGCGGTAGCCAGTACTTCATCACGCATTCGCCGCAACCTCACCTCGACGGTCACTACACAGTGTTCGGCAGGGTCGTCAGCGGGTTCGATGTGCTTGACGCAATTGTGCAGGGAGACAGCATACTCTCGGTGGTGGTGCGATGAGGGCAGCATCACTCGTTGCGGTAATGCTGGCAGCCCTCACTGCATGCGCGCCGCGCGCCGGCACCTTGAAAGGGGCCCCGGCACCCGCACGAGTCCTGCCGCGCATCGAGTTGGCCCCCGGTCATCGCCGGCTGGTGTTTCGCTGGGACTATGAGGAGAACAGTCTCATTGCCCGGGGAGAAGGCGCCATTCGCGTCGCCGCCCCTGACAGCGCCCGCGTGGACCTGTTCCTCAACGGTGGCATCGCTGTTGGCCGGGCCGTTCTTATCGGCAACTCCCTCCAGACAACCAATCAGGATCAGGTTCAGCGCGTCCTGCCTCCGCCGCCGATGATGTGGGCGGCGCTCGGCCGGCTGGCGATTCCCGCATTACCTGATACCGTGGTAACTGTGGAAGGGGAGACCGTGCGGGCAGACATTGGAAATCCTGCGGAGTGGCGGGTGACGATCAAGGGTAACCGGCTGATGCAGTTGGCCCGGCTGAATGGGGGACGAATTGCCGAAGTAGTGACACGTGACGACGGTGGGCGTCTTTTATATGAAGTTCCGGGCCGGAGAAAACTCTGGCTTGGCATCATTCGCGATGAGGAGGTACCAGCGTTCGATGCGACGATCTGGCGCCCTTAGCTTCCTTCTGTTGATTGTGACGGGCTGCTTTCCGTACGGCTTTGCCGGCGGCGGGCTGCCTTCGCACGTCCGTACGGTGGCCATTATCCCATTCGAGAATCTGACTTCGGTGCCTGAAGTCCAGCAGGAACTCGCACTCGCGATGCGCACGCAACTGCGCGACCGACTCGGCTTGCGCGAGGCGCCGGAGAGCCGAGCCAGTTCCGTTATTCGTGGAACCATTCAACGCTATGAAGCCGACATCCCCATCGGATTCAGCGCCAACAACAAGAATCAGACTAGTGCCCGCCGGCAGCTCCAGATTTCAGTAGACATCGAAATGGTCGACCAGGTTACCGGCAAGACACTCTGGCAGCGCAAAGGCTTCATCGCCGAAGGTCAGTACGAGGAGCGCGCAGAAGCCACGGGGCGAAAGAAAGCGATCGACCTGATCGTGAACGAGATGATACAGGGAGCCCAGTCGCAGTGGTGAGGTCTCGTTCCACCCGGCGCGGCGCCAGCAGGGTCGGCTGTCTGTTGCAGATAGCCGCTCTTGCCGCACTTGGTTATATCGCCACCATCGCCGGTGAGGATGCACTCAACTTCTACCGCTTCCAGGATGCGATGAGAAACGAGACGCGGTTCGCTGCCAACCGAAGCGACCAGGAGATAAAATCGCGTCTGCGTGCTTTTACAGACTCTCTCAATCTGCCACTATCGGCAAAAGATGTGAACGTCGTTCGCCAGGCAAACCATATTCGCATCTGGAGTCGCTACGACAAGGTCGTCAAGCTTCCATTGAACTACACGCGGATCGTGCATCTGAGGCCGTCCGCCGAGGCCGACTTCTGATTCCTCGTTCTCCGGCCGCCAAGATCATGGGCTGGGATGAAGCCCGACTCTGGCGTGAGAGCATCACCGGCCGCGTTGTATTCACCAACGGCGTGTTCGATCTGATTCATCCCGGCCACGTGGACGTCCTCTCGGCTGCGAGAAGCATGGGCGACGCGCTCATTGTCGGAATTAATTCCGATCCATCGGTGAAGCGTCTCAAGGGCCCGCAACGTCCCGTGCGCACTGGAGCAGAGCGGGCGTTTGTCCTTGCCGCCCTCGAAATGGTGGACTGCGTGGTTATGTTCGAGGAGGACACTCCACTCGACCTGGTGATCGCCGTGAAGCCGGATGTGATAGTCAAAGGCGGCGATTACACTGTAGACACAATTGTCGGAGCGCGAGAGGTGCAGGAGTGGGGTGGTGAGGCAGTGGTGGTTCCGCTCACGCCCGGGCAGTCGACAACTTCAATCATAGAGAAACTCAGTGGCAGATAAGGCAGCAGCGCGAACGGAGCGACGTAACTCGGACCTCCGCGCAGTTACGCTCGAGCGCAAGGTGGCGCCGTACGCCGAAGGCTCGTGCCTGTCGACGTTCGGTTCAACGAAGGTGCTGTGTACCGCTTCCGTTGAAACCGGTGTTCCAGGTTGGCGGCGCGGGAGCGGCCAGGGCTGGCTTACCGCCGAGTACGCAATGCTTCCTCGCGCGACACAGACGCGCACGTCACGTGAACGCTCCCAGGTGGGCGGCAGAACGCAGGAGATTCAGCGGTTGATCGGGCGCAGCGTGCGGGCGATGCTGGACGATTTTTCGTTTGGCGAATTCACCGTGAAGCTGGACTGCGATGTGCTTGTCGCCGATGGAGGCACGCGGACTGCGTCAATAACAGGCGCTGCGGTCGCAATCGTGGATGCATTTCAGTGGATGGTGGATACCGGCAAGCTCAAAACCACTCCGGTCAAGCGTCGCGTTGCAGCCATCAGTGTGGGGATCGTGGACGGCGAACCGAGGCTCGACCTCGACTACCCTGAAGATGTGCGCGCAGAAGTTGATATGAACGTGGTTATGAGCTCGGCAGGCCAGTTTGTTGAAGTGCAGGGAACCGGTGAACACGGAACGTTCGATCGGCAGCAGCTCAACGCTCTGCTCGACCTTGCTGTGAGCGGTATCGCGGATCTCGACAGAATGCAGCTGGCAGCACTGGGTGGCTGACCGAAGGATTCTCCTCGCCACGCGCAGTGCCGGCAAGCTTCGCGAGCTGGAAGGAATTCTTAGCGACGCGGGATTCACTGCCGTCACTCTCGACGATGCCGGCATAGCCGAGTCCGACGCCGAAGCCGGAATAGAGTGCTTCGATAATTTCGAGGACAACGCGCTCGCCAAGGCGCGGTATTTTCACGAACTCAGCGGAATGCCCGCGTTGGCCGATGACTCCGGCCTTTGCGTAGATGCGCTTGGGGGTGCGCCGGGAGTCCGAAGCAAGCGGTATTGCGGGCGGGATGATCTGAGAGGGCAGGACCTCGACGATGCCAACAACAGGAAGTTGCTGGCCGAGCTCGATGAATCGTCAGATGCGAGTGCACGATATTGTTGCGCTGCGGCCTTTGTCAGAGGTGATACCGAGGAAGTGGTGGTTGGAGAGACTGCGGGCGCGATTGTCCGGGATTCGCGGGGTGAGAGTGGCTTTGGGTATGATCCCTACTTCTTCTCCTCGGACCTTGGAAAGACGTTCGGGGAAGCGCGAACGGACGAGAAACAGGGTGTCAGCCATCGCGGCCGCGCATTTCGATTACTGCTCGCCGCGTTGCGTGCACGGGGCGAAGTCATTTAGTTTGAGTCTGTTGTTCGGGGCGTAGCGTAGCCCGGTATCGCGCCTGCTTTGGGAGCAGGAGGTCCCCGGTTCAAATCCGGGCGCCCCGATGAAAAAAGTACGATTGAATGCAAGTTCAACGCTGGTTAAGTTCCGGGACTACCTGCGCCAGTAGCTCAGTTGGATAGAGCAACAGCCTTCTAAGCTGTGGGTCGGGGGTTCGATTCCCTCCTGGCGCGACATTCTGATGCTTCACTTCACTCTGGTGCG
>JBKJNN010000085.1:0-2589 GCA_046593625.1 Gemmatimonadaceae bacterium
GGCCGATATTGCCACCGGCTCCCTCAAGCATGTACACGCCACCGGCGACCGGAATGACCTTGACTGTCGCTCGAGAGAGATCCTGCTGCGCGGACAGTGTGGTGGTGGCGCATGCTGCAGCGACGACGAGCACAGGGTACCTGAAATGCATAGTTGATTTTGAAGAAAGTCTAAATCCTTCTGCCCTGTGCCGCGATCCGAGCGGCTATTTCGACTTGAAGTTGTCCGTCATCATCACGAGCAGCTCACGACCTGCCTTCCGGATCTTTTCCAGGTACGGGATGAACTCTTCGTGACCGCTGTCCTGCATCTGCTCGATCAACAGCTCTGAGTAGCCGAGTATGTGGCCGAGTGGCGTGCGAAGATCATGAACCAGGTCGCTCGGCAGCAGGTGCTGGACCTTCGCTTCGATTTCTGGGGGCAGTTCTTCGGTCATGCGCTTTCTCCGGTTGTCGTGCGGGTTTCCGGACTGATGAGCGCCTCCATTTTAGCCAACAGTCGCGCAAGCTCAATAGGCTTAGTGTCGTAATCGTCGCAACCGGCATCGAGCGCCTTGTCCCGATCGGTAGACATTGCGTGCGCCGTCAGAGCAATCACGGGGATGTTTTTTGTCGCCTCTACGGACTTGAGCGCGCGTGTCGCTTCCCATCCATCCATGATCGGGAGACTCATGTCCATCAAAATGAGGTCAGGACACTCCGCCTGTGCCATCTCGACGCCGCGTTGTCCATCGGTGGCCATGATGACCTCGTATCCCCTCCGCGCAAGACGACGCGAAAGCATATCCCGATTCATCTCGTTATCCTCGACCAGCAGAATTCGCGGCATAGGTCAGGTCGGTAGAAAGCGCGGGGTCTCGAATTGATTGAGTGCGTTCCGCACCTCGTTGAAGAGATCTTCCTGCGTGTTCCCGGCCTTGCTAAGGATCGTTTCGACCGATCCGGTGAGCTGCCTGCGCTGCGCAACTGTGAGGTCAGCCGCGGTAACAACTACAATAGGTATTGTACGCCACTCCGGATGAGTCCGCATCTGTTCGACGAACGCGAAGCCGTCCATAATGGGCATCAGCAAGTCGAGGAAGACCAAGGTTGGACGCTGTTGATTCATCAATTCGAGTGCGGCTGCCCCATTCTCGGCCTCGATTACGCTGCATCCCAGCTTCGTCAGGATCTTTCGCATCGAGGCGCGCGCCTGTGGATCGTCCTCGACAATCATAACAGGGCAGGGCGGGGATCCGCATGAGTACCGCTTGAGAATCTCCGACAGACGGCGCCGGTCTACGGGCTTTGTCAGATAATCGGTCGCGCCGAGAGAGAAGCCGCGGCCCGGATCGTCGACCATGCTGAGCATCACAACCGGCACATCGCGGAGAAGGGGATCTTTCTTGAGAGTTTCCAGAACGGTCCAGCCATCCATCCCCGGCATCATTACGTCGAGCGTGATCGCTATCGGAATCAGCTCGCGCGCAAGTCGTAAACCCTCTGCTCCACTAGCCGCCGAGCGCACGCAAAACCCATCTTTGCTGAGGAAGCGGCGCATGAGGTCGCGTTGCTCCGCATCGTCGTCGATGATAAGGACACAAGTCGATGGTTCCGGGACGCGGTCGTCGGCACGATCGAGTGCAGATACGACGAGGCCATCGTTTGCAGGGAGCTCGCCCGGTTCGGAACGCATCTCGCTGACCACCGCGGGCAGCTTGATGGTGAAAGTACTTCCTTCGTCAGGCACACTTCGAAGGGTGACATCGCCGCCCATCATCTGACAGAATCTGCGGGTAAGCGCGAGTCCAAGACCGGTTCCACCAAACTTCCGCGTGGTCGATGCGTCGGCCTGCGTGAAATCCTGGAACAATCGGACAATCTTGTCAGGTGTAAGGCCGATTCCTGTACCCGAAACGCTGAAAACAATCCAGTCGACATCATCCATGCGTTCACGCCCAGCCTCCAGCGTGATCGTGCCGTCCTGTGTGAACTTCGCTGCGTTCGAGAGAAGGTTGAAGAGAGCCTGCCGTACCTTTACCTGGTCGGCACGCATTCCGCCCAGATCTGTTGAGCGAACAATGTGCAGCTTATTGGAATTCCTCTCGACCATGGGCTGGATTGTCGTCACCACTTCATCGACGAGTCCCTGCAGATCGAAGTTCTCGAGGAACAGATCCATCTTGCCCGCCTCGATCTTGGAAAGATCGAGGATGTCATTGATCAAGGCGAGCAGATGTCTGCCCGACGCGTTGATCTTACCTAAGTCGACTCCGAATGAATCGAGGTCGCGGTCAGCAGCTTCTTCCTGAAGCATCTCTGAGTAGCCGACGATCGCGTTGAGCGGAGTGCGAAGCTCATGACTCATGTTGGCGAGGAACAGGCTCTTCGTTCTGTTCGCCATTTCCGACGCTTCCTTCGCCTTTGCTACTTCCTCTTCTGCGCGGCGTCTTTCGGTGACGTCTTCCATCGCCAGAACAAGCAGCTCGCCGTGATGCCCAGCTTGAAGCTTGCGCGCGTTGAGCAGCATTACACGCCTGCCGAGTGTCGGAAAGTCGTGTTCCAGCTCGAAGTCATTGAAGACAGAGCTCTTCGGAACGATGTCCTCGAG
>JBKJNN010000114.1:0-2533 GCA_046593625.1 Gemmatimonadaceae bacterium
TCCGAAGTACAGAGCCGTGGGATGCCGTTGCGTCCACCTGTACAGCGATTCGCCAAATGGTGGTTTGTACCCGGTCGCGTGCTCTAGCTCGATGCGGCCATGATCGATCAGGTAGTACCCGATATGGGCCCTGCGCTCATCGCTCTGCCCATGCGCCTGGACAGACAAGCCGAGGGCGATGTTCGCAATCTCTTCCTCAGGTTTGTTCGTTTCTTTCGCAATGTGCTCGACCACGTGTCGATAGTGATCGCGTGTGCCGAAAAGCAATCCGGCATAATGGCCTGAGAGATCCTTGCGCAGAATTTTCTCGGTCGCGCTCTGCGACTCGACGAACTCCTTCCAGTCGAGACGTGCAATCGCGCGAAGACTCGTGATGCAGTTCGAAACGGTAACCTGCGTCAGCGCAATCATTCTGTTCGATCGCGTAACAGCTATCTCCGCGCTCGGGCCATCTTCGGCGATCCACTGCTCCAGCCACACGAGCGGCGTGAAGTTGACGTGATAGCCGCGAAGCTGATGGAGAAACCGTGCGACAAACGATGGAGAGAATGGCGGGTGGTTCTGAATGAACTGGTCGAGCGCAGTGGACAGCGCAGCCGGTGACCGATTGTTCGCCGCCATGATGCGAACCGCCCATCTGTCCGCTTCCTCGACTTCATCCAGGCGGGCAGCAACACGCATCGACATACGCCGGAGATTTTCCACAAGTCCCAGGCGGAGCATTGTAGGTATCGCCCACAGCTCTCCCATCTTGAGCGCCGATACCTTCTGATACTCTCGAACGAACAACGTGATGTTGTCGAGCGAGATGTGTCCTTCCGTGTGCGCAATCAGCTCGATCGCTACGTCGTATACGCGCGGATAATGTGCGAGCGTGCCCGTCGCGAGTTTTGGAAGCTCCTGGTAATAGCCTCCGGGAAGATTCGTGATGATCTCGCGAATGTGCTCCTGGACGATGTACGAATTGTCGAGAAGCCATTCACCGGCCGGACTGATGTCGACTTCCCGATCCGCCGCATCCGCCAGCCGATCGTGAATCTCCTCCAGCACCAGGCGCGTGTCTTCAAGCCGATCCAGGAGAGGGCCGTGTCCGCGCTGTTTTCTTGGAGGAAGCAGCTTGTGCTTGCGGGCAATGTTGCGTGCATGCTTCGCGAGCCGGTCGGCACCAAACACTTCACCGCGGATCGGACCCACAAGCTTTCTATCCGCACCATCATCAGAGCGGCGGAAGAGTCGAAGCAGTTTGCTTGAGAGTTTTTCGGGAGGAGTTACAGTTGCCACGGATTTAAGCTATCGGCCTGTTCGATCTTCTGGTCCGGTAATGATCGAGCGCGGGGTCACGCCAGGTGACAGTTCTATTTCGATCCATTTCCAGTAAGATCGTACCACGACACTTCGGCGCTAGGCCTTGCGCCTATTCCTACGAAAAAGCACCCCGCCAACAGCATCGGCGGGGTGCTTTTCGCGAGCTGCTTACCGGTTGCTGTTCTTGACCTGATTGCGATACGCCTCGCTCGCATAGATGGCGATCTCTACGCGACGGTTCTGCCCCATACCGGCTTCAGTGTCATTCGAAGCCTTTGGCTCCGTCTCACCACGCCCACTCGTCCGGATTCTGCTCGCCGGAACACCCTGAGCCTGGAGGTACGCCGAAGCAGAATTCGACCTGCGCTGCGACAGACTCATGTTGTAGGAATCCTCACCCTTGCTGTCTGTGTGACCCACGATCAGCAGGTCAGAGTTCGGAAACTTGTTCAGGCTGCGCGCGAGTTCCTGAAGGTTCGCTGCGGCCGTAGGCTTGATCTGGTCTGAATCGAAATCGAACAGAAGGCCCGATTCAAACGTGACCTGAATTCCTTCTCCGACGCGTTCGACTGTTGCGCCAGGAACTGACTGGTCGATCTCCTTGGCTTGCTGGTCCATCTGGTTACCGATCACGGCACCTGCCGCACCGCCGATCACTGCACCGATGATCGCTCCGCGAGCAGTCGAACCCGTGTTGTTGCCGATAACTCCACCAATGGCCGCACCTGCGCCTGCGCCGATTACCGCTCCGCGCTCCTTGCTGTTCATGCTCGCGCATGCAGAAAGACTGACTGATGCCATTGCGAGCACACCTATTGCGAATCTGCGTGAATTCAAATGAATCATGTTCCTTGAACCTCCAGGTATGTGTAAAACCAGGCCGGATCAGCGCATAAGCCTCTTTTGCAGCAAAAGCGCCGATCGATTTCCAGCCGGTGTTGGTCAGCCTTCGGTCTTCTCGTCCTGCTCCGTGATGAACTCTTCTTCCGTTCTGGATGCGGAGTGTTTTTCCTTTTCCGAGCTCTGAAATTCCTGCTTCTCCCTGGTCGTGATTCCTTCGTCGTCAGGGCGAAATTTCTTATCGGTCCCGATTGTGTCGCGAGTCGTGTGAAAGTGCGTGCCTTTGGGCATTGTTCCGTCTCCATTGGGGGCTGCGAACACCCCCTCCAATTACAGGAATCGTGCCTCGTAGGCACACTTTCGGACATTATTTGAGGGAACAAAAAGG
>JBKJNN010000134.1:0-56257 GCA_046593625.1 Gemmatimonadaceae bacterium
CACTGCGAGGCCGACTGTCAGCGCCAGTGCTCCCCAACTCCACTGCTTTCCACGCGCGACCCCGAGGGTGAGCATCCAGAGCGTGAGGGGAAACAATGCGCTGACTGACAGCTTTCCGTCGTGCCCGGGGGATACCAGCGAGGCGAGCTGGCCGCTCATCATGTACGCCACGCCTCCAAACAGCGCCGGGAAAAAACCAAATCCGCTGGAGCGAAGGAAGTAGTAGGCAAACAGGCCGGCAAGGAACAGATGCAGGATGAACGACCAGGTCATCGCCGCGTCTGTAGCCATGACCATCCGCAGCAGAAACGTGGGATAGAAAATGTCCCCGTGCATTGCTGCGATGTAGGGCATTCCGCTGAAGAGATACGGATTCCATTGCGCAAAGCCGCCCGTCGCCTTGAGCATGGCAGCACCGTATTCACGAAATGCGAATCCGGCGATGAACTGGTCGCTATTGGATCCGGCCAGAAATTTTCCCGCGAGTGCAGGATATCCGAGCGACATGGTGCACAAGGCATAGAAGAGTGCGGCCCAGAGTCCCTGCCCTCGTGGCCCCGCCTCACTCACCATCTGCGCTGTCACGGGGGGAATGGGCGGAACGGCGGGCGTCGCGTCCATCGCAGGCTCGTTCATGTCCTCGACAACTGCGGACGCGCCGGCAGTGCCGCCGCCTGATGCGCTCCAGGCGTTGTCGTCGTCCTGCCAGCCATCTTCGATGTTCTTCTCTTCGGTCATTCGGTTCCTTTACGTTTTCCCAAAGCCATGTAACCCAGGCCGGGCAGCAATTCAGTGACTGTCAACCATATCCGTGACGCGACGGCGACAGCCAGGGCATCCGCCTGTGATGTAAGGGCGAACCTGACCATTCCAGCTACCATTGCACTTTCTCGCACGACGGCTCCACCAGGAGCAAACAATGCGAGAAACCCGATGATGTAAGATGCGGCATAAACTGCGATGTACGATGTTGTGGCGCCAGAAGCGGTTCCGAGCAATCCCATGACAAATAACTGGAAGGCAATTCCGTACATGATCCATGAAACGATGGAACTGCCGATTGCCATCCAGACGACATGCGCCGGCATTCGCGGAACTTCAAAATTTCTGCCGGTGACTGATGACGCCGCACGCGCCAGCGGTGGCAGCAACATCGGTGTCGCAGAGAGACCCAGCAGAATCAACAGGGCAATCGCGACGGCAACTCCAGGTTGATCTACCGCGCTCGCTCCAGTTACCATCACCACGCCAATACCTGCGGCGACCGTCACGAGCTGCATCAGCACGGACGATGCCCCCGCCGCAATAGCGGATACGTTTTTTTCCTTCGCCATGACGGTCATCGCCGCAATCGACCATACCTTCCCAGGCACATACTTGCCGAGGTTGGACACGAACCAAATGCGCGCGGCGTCGGCAAAGCCGAGAGTTTGTCCGGAGGCGATGATTATCCTGCGCCACGTCTCGATGAGCAGCACGTACGTCAGGAGAACGAGGACCGTCGCCATGACTATCCACAGCCAGTCCGGACGAAGTGCCTGCACCCTGTCGGCCGCGCTCGCCCATTGACCGCTGAGCGCCGAGAGCGCGTACCATACTATCCCTGCAGCGAGCAGCCACTGGGCAGCCGTAAAAAGTCTACGACGCGTAATGATCAATTGCCTTTCGGTAAATGCCCGCGTACTGAGCTGCTGCCGACTCTGGTGAGAAATGGGAGAGGACCCGCTCGCGTCCCGCCTTTGCCAGCGCGGCCGCACGATCCGGTGACTCCATAACGTCGTCCAGCGCTCCTGCCAGCTTGGCGGTGTCGCCTGGGATGACGAGCCTTCCGGTTTGATTGTCGATCACGATGTCGGTCAGTCCGCCAGATCTGAAGGCAATCACCGGAGTTTCGCAAAGCAGTGCTTCCGCTGCGACGAGCCCAAGGCCTTCATCAATAGAAGGGACTACCAGCGCAGTTGCCGATCTATAGCGGTCGATCAGACCTTCCTGCGTGAGTTGGCCGTGCCACCTGATGCGATCGCTGATTCCAAGCTGCGAGGCGAGCAGTCTGAGTTCTGCTTCGCTTTTTCCTTCCCCTACTACGTCGAGCGTTGCCGCCTGCTTCATCGCCGCGAATGCCCGCAACAGATGATCGAGCCCCTTCTGGGCGTTGAGACGACCGGCAAAAAGAAACCGGTCGGGGGCGCGAGTCCCAGCCGGCGTAAACTTTTCGGTGGCGACAGGCATCGGTGCCACCGTCATGGCGACTGACGGAGCGAGCGCACGCAACTCATCCGAGAGCCAGTTCGATACGGTTGTGACGTGCGCCGATCGTCGCAGCACTGTACGCAGCAACGGGCGGCTCGCGCGGAATCGTTTTGCAAGTCGCGCATCCGTTCCATGAAGCGTTGTAACGAGGGGAAGACCCGATCCAGCCGCGAGGCCGGCGGCAATAAGTCCGCTCGGAAACCACCAGTGCGCATGAATGATATCGGGACGGAACTCTCGAACCTGCCACGCTGAAGCAGTGAATTCCGAGGCCAGCATACCCGCGAGAGCTACGCGCGATGGCCAGTGGACGGTGACATCCTGCACCATGTTCCCGGTGTAAGCCAGAGTCTCGAAGCGACTCGGCGCATAACGGAATCGCCGGACCTGAATGCCATCGATTTCCTCGCGCGGTGCCAGACCGGGGGCCGCCGGCGCGAGGACGCGCACAGACACGTCCAACTCCTTCAACGCAGTCGCAAGGCGAAGAAGAAACGACCCTGGCGCGTCCCCGGAAAATCTCGGGAACGAGTGTGTGAGAAAGAGAATTTTCACGCTTCAAGGCTCGAGGAGCGAATTCCTTCCATGCGCTATCTCTTCGACACGCGCGCGCACCTCCCGTGTCTCGGCGCGCTGTGCGGCGACGAGTTCTCCAATAAAACCGGTAGCGAAGAAAACGCTGCCAAGAATCAGGCAGGTTTGCACAATAGTCCAGACAGGGCGGGTTCCCTGTCCTGACACGGCGAGCCAGATAACCGCACCCAGACCGGCGACGACTCCCGCGATGAAGAGTGCCGCTCCGAGCATTCCGAACAGCAGCAATGGCTTCTTGGCAAAACGGAGCTCGAACCAGACCGCGATCATGTCGATCACGCCGACCGGGATGCGACCGATGCCGAACTTGGACGTACCAGCGTGCCGCGGATAAACGGGAATGGGAACTTCACTCACCGTAAATCCCTGAGCGACTGCCATGACGATCATGTACCGGTGCCAGTCAGGCCGCGCCGGGAGGGTCTCCATCACTTCCCTGCGGTACGCCTTGACGGAGTTCAGGTCGCGAACCGGAACATTGAAAAGAGAGCGTGAAAGCCGGTTGTAAATGCCCGAGACGAAAGCTTTTTCGTATTCCCCCTGCTTGAAGCCGGTTACCATGTCGCACTCGCCCTTGATTATCGGCTCGACGAGGCGCGGGATGTCTTCCGGTTTGTACTGAAGATCTGCGGGCCAGAATACGAGAACTGATCCACTGGAGTTCAGGTATCCGGTGCGAAGCGATTCGGCAATGCCGCGCCGAACCCGGTGACGCGCTGCGCGCAGGAACGGGTAGTGTGCGGCAAGCCCTTCCAGAACTGGCCACGTATCGTCGGTTGATCCATCATCAACGACAACTACTTCATAACGGCCTGGAAATTCCGAGAATGCCGCGGCGGCCAGTTCCATGAACAGCCCGAGGTTTCCTGCTTCGTCCTTGGCGGGAACCAGAACGCTCACCAGTGGACGAGTTGACACACCCGCCTCTTGCGGGTGCGTCATGGACAGGGTCCCTGGAAACTGATCCGCCTGCGCGGCGGTCATATGCGCTTTCGCATCCTCGCAGACAGAACTCCAAGCTGGTCCCGATATTTTGCCACTGTGCGGCGGGCAATCTGCACGCCGCTTTCCCTCAGAATATTCACAATCGCCTGATCGGTCAGCGGATGCTTCGGATCTTCCTCCTGAACGAGCTTCTGGAGCTGAGCCTTGATTCCCCTAGCGGAGACATCGTCGCCCTCGGAAGTCGCGAGCCCGGATGAGAAGAAGAACTTCAGCGGCAGTACTCCGCGCGGAGTCTGAACGAACTTTTCATTTGTAACGCGGCTTACGGTGGACTCATGCATGTTGATCACTTCTGCCACCTCGCGAAGCGTCAGCGGCTTGAGCGCCTGCACTCCTTTCTCGAAAAATTCGCGCTGCCTGTCGATGATGTAGTTCATCACCTTGAGCATCGTCTGCCGCCTCTGCTCGATTGCCTGAATCATCCAGTTCGCGGAATTCAGTTTGTTGGAAATGAATTCCTTGTTCTCTCCATCGAATTTCTTCTTGTCGCGCGCGATCTCCTGATAGGCCTTGCTGAGGCGAAGACGTGGCAGATTGGCGTCGTTGAGGAAGACGTGATACTGGCCGTCGATCTTGTCCACTATGAGATCGGGGATGATGTAGTTCTCATCGCCCGATCTGAATCGGAGTCCCGGCTTTGGATCGAGCTTGGCGATTTCATCCGCGGCTTTCTGTACGTCGCCCGCCGAAATTCCAAAGCGCTTGGAAATCTCGCTCCAGCGGTGGGCAATCAGTTCTTCGAAACAGTCTCGCACGAGGCGGAAGGGAACGCTCTGGCTGAGACCTGCCTCCTCGAGCTGAAGCATGAGGCACTCCCTCAGATCGCGTGCTCCAACTCCAGGAGGATCGAGCTCCTGGACGGTCTTGAGCATCGTCTCGCCTTCCTCGAGCGTGTAGAGAGGGAGGTCGCCAAGCTCGCGGTCTTCATCATCGGCCGCCTGAGTGATCATCTCATTGACGGAATCCACGATCTCGGCGACCGGGGTCGCGAGGTAGCCGTCGTCGTTGATGTTGCCGAGAAACTCATCTGCGAGAAGTTCCTGGCGGGGACTCAGTTCGAGAAGATTCACCTGGTCGCGCAGATGGTCGCTGAGGTCGCGGGCCGCAACCGTTACCGGCTCGTAGTACTCGCGCTCCTCGTGTTCTTCCCTGCGTCCTCCTGCCGTATCGAAGCCGTCGAGAAGGATCTCTTCCCAATCGATCTCCTCTCCTCTTTCCTTCTCCTCGGGAGTTTCCGCAACAGCATCTACCTCAGCCTGCTCCTCTTCATCCTCCTCCTCCGCCTCTACGAGGTCGAGAAAGGGATTGTTCAGCAGTTCCTGTTTGAGATGCTGCTGGAGGTCGAGCAGTGGCATATACAGCAGATCCATCGCCTGATAAAGGCGTGGATTTATCTTCAGCTCCTGACGGAGTTGAGTGGACTGACTCATTCCTGGCTTCACGACGCCTCTCCTGCTTTCCGCACGTGTGAGAATCTCTGGCGCAGGCGCGCTGTGAGAGTTGGGCCAAGATAGATATCGGCCACTGTATCATCGAACACCAGATCCCGAACTGTCCCGGAAACCTTCACCTGCCCGTCGAACATAATGTAGGCACGGTCAACAATATCGAGCGTCTGTTCTACGTTGTGATCTGAAATCAGTACACCAATACCCCGGTGTCTGAGCCCTGCGACTATCGTCTGAATATCGTGGACGGCAATGGGATCGACCCCGGCAAAGGGCTCGTCCAGCATCATGAACTTGGGGTCGGTTACGAGGGCACGGGTGATTTCGAGTCGCCTGCGTTCCCCACCTGACAGAGAGAATGCCTTATTCTTTCGCAGCCTCTTGATGCTCAGCTCATCCAGCAGCGTCTCCAGGCGCTCCTGCCGTTCCGATCCGGAGATTGGAAGCGTTTCGAGAATCGCCATGATGTTGTCCTCCACCGAGAGCTTTCTGAAGATCGACGGCTCCTGCGAAAGGTAGCCGATTCCCAGCCGCGCACGCTCGAACATCGGCAGATTTGAGATGTCCTTCCCATCGAGCAGAATAGTGCCTGCCTGAGGCTCTATCAGGCCGACTATCATATAGAAGGTTGTCGTCTTTCCGGCCCCATTGGGCCCGAGCAGCCCGACAATCTCTCCCTGCTGAAGTCTCAAATCGACATCGTCTACGACCCTGCGCCGCCGGTAAGCCTTGGCGAGCCCCTTTGCTTCGAGAACGCTTCCGCCGGAAACAGCTGGTGCAGGTTTCGCGGCTTCGAGCGCCGAATATTCTCCTGTGTGTCTGAATATCTCCGCGATCTCCCGCCTGTGGGGCGCGATGTCGCCCCACAACCCGTCAACAAGGCGAATCTTGAGATCTGCGGGCAGAGCATCGGTGTCCAACTGGGCAATTGTGCCGTCGCCGGCGAGCCGGGGAAGGATCGACGCAATTAGATAAGCCTCGACCTCATCGAGCCCAAGGCGGCCCGCTTCCCTTTCGGCGTCCTTTCCCTCGGCCCGGAGGGTGCGAAGAAACTCGTCGCGGTACCTGATGACCACGTTATGAAAAGGCGCGGCCCCGCTCGCGTCAGCTTCCCTGATGATTGCGCTGAGGGCGATTGACATCGAGCGTTCATCGTCGGAAAGCCGCCGGATTATTTCAACAATTCGAGGAGGAAAGGATTCTTCTGTCATTGCTCGAGCCGACGAGGAGCGGAGGTGCCTCTGGGTGGGGCGGGAGTCTTCACTGAAGTGGCCGGAGTACCGGTGCTCTGCCCCGGCTGACCAGTGGGCTCGAGATAGACCCCGGAGGCTTGATCTGTCACGGCCACCCTGTCAACGGCGCGGCCTGCAAAGAAAACGGTGATGATTCTTCCCCTGACATAGTTGATATTGGGCGCAATTTTTCCGGACCCCGCGCCGGCGAGCTGATAGAACGAGCTGGCATGACCAGTAGCTATGATGCGCTTTGCTCTCGGGCTCGTTGTCGTATCTCCGGCAGCGACGCTGTCAAATTCGGCCACGATGGTATCGCCGCGCATCCAGTCCCGCTCATTCGATATCAGCCGGCTCGTGTCGGTAACGCTGTTCGCGTACACATTGCCGAATGCGCGCACCACCCGCACCCTCTGTCCCGGCATGTCGGCATCTATGGAATCCGCCACCACCTGTCGCTCAGGAGTGAGTGCGGATGCGCGCGATGTCTTTCCCCACGCGATGACGCGCTGAAGCTGGTTTCCGCTCACCCGCAAATCCACTGAGTCGCCGACGAGTTCCATATCAGGGCTGAGGACATGCCCGGATGGCGTTGCCACAACTCGCTCGAGCGTGCGATTGCGCGAATACATGTCGATGACTCCGCCTGTCAGGGTGAAAGGCTTGTCCTTTCGGCTTTGCACGGAGGGGGACCGCATGAGTCTGGCAAACTCACGCTGCCCATCGAGAAATGCGGAGTCGCTCTTCGCTATCAGGTCTGGACGGGTCACTTCGACATTGCCCGAGGCGTAGACGAGGTTGTCGCCCTCAGCCACAAGCGTATTCGCTACGACGTCGATCGGATCTGGGCGTTTGCCCTCCGCGTCACGCTGGGGGATCACCATCTTCGGCCGGCCGGTAGCGACAGTTCGCGCAAGCGGCCGCGCAGATGTTGCCCGGTAGTAATCAATCAGCGGGCCGCGAATGGTGGTTCCCGTCTGGGTGCGAACGTTCACATTGCCTTGCGCGCGAAGCCTGTCCTCGAGCTGGTAATAAGTCATCCGGTCGGAATCGACACGGGCTTTCGGCTCCGTGTAGTGAACGCTTCCTATCAGGTAGAGCAGCTTCTGATCACCGTAGTATTCGGCACTGTCTGCCTGGAGGGTGTTGTCCTGTCCCTCACAGTGATATGTGACACCGCCACCCTGAAAAAAATCGTACTGGCCGCTGGCGGTTTTCTGCGCGTTCGTCCGCGTGTTGCCAGAGCTCGTCTCATACTGAAGCAGGCATTGGCGCGCCGGCGCCTGAGCGTGTGCGGAACGGACGGTTCCAAGCAGCGAAAACGCCACCATGAGAGCTATACCAGCGCGAGAAGGGCTCGGCCTGAACTCGTGATGGCGCATCATTGCCCGGGCAGAGTAACCATGCCGGTAGAGCCGCTCTTCGTCTTCAGGATCTGAACATTCTGCATGTTGGGATCCGACCTGAAGCCGACGCCCGCAAGACGCCTTCCGGGCTCAGTCAGCACGAAAGCGCTGTCGCCGGAAATCTCGTTGGTTGACTGATTGTATCTGAGTTCCGGCGTGGTAAGACGCCGCCCTTCCTCTGTGATGACCACTACGGCGCCGCGAGCGACCATCAGCCCTGAGCGGTTGTTATACGTTCCGAATGCGGACGTCAGATATGCATCGCGCGCTCCGCTCGTCGTGTAGAATGTCGTCTCTACGTTGCTCATCTCTATTCGCGTGTTGTCGTCGAAGAAAAACGCGGTGTCGGAGAGCAGCTCAGCCCGTGAAAGGCCTTTGTCGGTGAGGTTGAAGTGAGCGCCGAACATCACCTGATCAGCGGAGTCCGCGAGCGCCGAACTTCGCGCCACCGGCGGCGCCGTGCGCTCCGTGCAGGCCATAGATCCGCACAGCAGCAGTGCTCCGGCTCCGATCGCGGTCACTCTGGACAATCTGTTCATACCACTCCTGCCCGCATGAGATCGTGGAGGTGTATGACTCCGACCAGCAAGTCTTCCTCATCTACTACTGGCATCGAGACAATTCCGCGCTGTTCCATTCTATATACAACCGCGCCACCAAGCTCATCGTTCCGTGCAATCTGGGGCGTGGTCGTCATGACGGTAGTCACAGGAATGGGCATCACGTTGTCCTCGCGTTCCATGAGACGCGTGAGGTCCCCGGATGTGACCACTCCCGCGACCTTGCCGGCACTGTCGCAGATCACGGCGATACCTCTCCTTTCGGCAAGCTGCACCACGGCTTCACGCATCGTTGCACCGACTGAGAGAACGGGAAGCAGGTTTCCTGTGACCATCACGTCCCTCACCTGAGTCAGCAACTTGCGGCCGAGTGCACCGGCGGGATGAATCCGGGCGAAGTCGTCTGACTTGAATCCCTTCTCTTCGAGGAGCGCGACAGCCAGTGCATCGCCAAGTGCGAGCGCCACTGTTGTGCTCGTCGTCGGTGCAAGATCCAGCACGCATGCTTCCTCTCTGACCCATCCGTCAAGCGTCACATCAGTGTGGCGGCCGAGCGTAGAAGTTTTCTCGCCGACGATGCCGATGGTGTGAACTCCCAGGCGCTTGAGATGCTCGAGCAGAGAAAGAATCTCGCCCGCTTCCCCGCTCTTCGAAATGAGAATCGCCACGTCTGACTTGCCGACGATACCGAGATCGCCGTGAAGACTTTCAGACGGGTGAAGGAAAGTTGCGGGTGTTCCTGTTGACGTCAGCGTAGCCGCGATCTTTCTGCCGATGAGGCCGGACTTCCCCACGCCCGAAACGATTGCACGGCCGGTTGATTGTGCGAGAATTTCCACTGCGCGGGCAAAATCGTCACCAAGGCGGCGTTCGCATTCCTCTAGCGCTTCCCGCTCCATTCGAACGACGCGGCGCCCCCTTTCCACAATCTCCGCCGTTTTCATTTCTGAACGGCTGTCCAGACTGACACGAGACGGTCTACGAGAGCGCCAAGATCGTCCAGCGGCAACATGTTGGCGCCGTCACTCGGCGCAGTCTCAGGCGTGGGATGCGTCTCGAGAAAAACTCCGTTTGCACCGGCAGCGACGGCAGCGAGAGCCAAGGCGGGGATAAATTCCCGGGCCCCGCCGCTGCTTCCTCCCTCACCGAGTCCCGGACGCTGAACGCTGTGGGTAGCGTCGAAAATCGCCGGACATCCGGTTGCTGACTTCATGCGTGCAAAGCTTCGCATGTCCACGACGAGGTCCCCGTAGCCAAAGAAAGTCCCGCGCTCGGTTACTGCGATCTCAGCTCTATCTGCCAGCGTTCCGCGCACTTTGTCTACGGCACCGCGCATTCCCTCGGGGTGAAGCCACTGTCCCTTCTTGACGTTGACGGCACGGCCTGTCGCCCCAGCGGCTTCGAGCAGATCGGTCTGGCGGCAGAGAAATGCGGGTATCTGAAGGGCGTCAGCGACCTCCGCAGCTTCGGCGCATTGTTCGGGGAGATGCACGTCAGTGATTATCCGCATACCGGTTGCCTGCTTCACTCGCTGCAACGCGGCAAGACCCTCGCTCACACCTGGTCCGCGCGCCGCACCGCGGTTCGACCGATTGGCCTTGTCGAAGCTTGCCTTGAAAACAATGCCTCCCGGAACGCGCGAACTCAGGCGCTGCAACTCCTTTGCAACAGCGATGTTGAGGGCGTCGTCCTCGACAACGCATGGACCGGCGATCAGGAAGAACTTGTCACTCGGAAAAATCGTTGCCACGCTATTCCGCCGGCTCCATCTGCGTGCGCTTTCGTTCGGCGCGTGTCGTGCTGGCTTCGCTCGCAGCGCCGATAAAGCTCGCGAAAAGCGGATGCGGACGCGTCGGTCTCGATTGCAGTTCAGGGTGGAACTGGCAGCCAACAAACCATGGGTGGGTTTGAAGCTCCACTATCTCCACCAGTGAACCGTCGGGCGACAGGCCGCTCAGGGTCATGCCGTGTTCGACAAACGCTTCCCTGTATGAGTTGGAAACCTCGTAGCGATGCCGATGCCGCTCGCTGACCTGGGGAACTCCGTAAATCTCTGCAGCGCGGGTTCCCGGTCCCAGGCGGCATGGATAGGCGCCGAGGCGCATTGTGCCGCCCATGTCGGTCACGTGCTGCTGGGATTCCATGAGCGAAATGACAGGATTTCCACACTCTGGCGCAAACTCGCTGGAATGCGTGTCATCGAGTCCCACGACATTGCGCGCGAACTCTATGATGGCACTCTGCATTCCAAGGCAGATGCCGAAGAATGGCAAGCCGGATTCGCGGGCATACCTGATGGCTTCGAGCATGCCTTCCACGCCGCGAACGCCGAAGCCCCCCGGAACGAGGACCCCGTGAAATTCGGCAAGCAGCTCCCGGGTTTTGTCCCGGCTGGTGAACATGTCACTTGCAAGCCAGGAAATATCCACACCCACGTCATTGCCGATTCCGCCATGGATAAGCGCTTCGTGCACGCTCTTGTACGAATCGACCAGCTCGGTGTACTTGCCGATGACGGCGATCCTGACTCTCGCCGAAGGCTTCAGGATTCGGTGAACCATCGAGCGCCACTCGCTCAGATCTGGCGCCTTTCGGCCCAGGAGTCCGAGGCGGTGCATGACGCGCTCGTCCAGCCCCTGCTCGTGGAACTTCAGCGGAATCTCGTAGATCGATGGGACATCGAGGCTTTCCACAACGGCGCCAAAGTCGACGTTGCAGAAGAGTGCGATCTTTCGCTTCACGTCCTCGGTGAGCGTTCGTTCGCTGCGGCAGATGAGAATGTCGGGCTGAATTCCGATCTCCATCAGCTCCCGGACGCTATGCTGGGTTGGCTTGGTTTTTACCTCTCCCGCCGCCTTGATGTACGGCACCAGCGTGAGGTGAATGAAGATCGCGTTCTCCCTGCCGATTTCGTGGCGGAACTGTCGAATGGCTTCGAGGAACGGGAGTGACTCGATGTCGCCCACCGTGCCTCCTATCTCGACAATTACGACGTCACTCTCAGGTGCGAGCCGTTTCATGGCCGACTTGATTTCGTCGGTGACATGAGGAATTACCTGAACTGTCGACCCGAGGTATTCACCCCGGCGTTCCTTGGTGATGACGTTGAGATAAATCCTGCCGGTGGTGACGTTGTTGGCCTGTGCAAGCGATCTGTCGATGAAGCGTTCGTAGTGCCCGAGATCGAGATCTGTTTCGGCGCCGTCGTCGGTCACGAACACCTCGCCATGCTGGAACGGACTCATCGTGCCGGGATCTACGTTCAGGTACGGATCGAATTTCATGATCGTGACGCGCATCCCCCGCTCGACGAGGAGCCGGCCAATGGACGCGGCAGCGATCCCCTTCCCGAGCGATGAGACAACGCCGCCCGTGACGAAGATGTAGCGCGTCTGCTGCTTTGACTGTGATTGCATTGGTTACCGTTCCGCGATGAATTCCTGCCAGCGCGCGTTGGCGGCTGCGAGGTCGTCCTCAGTGTCTATCCCGTTTGCAAGCGGCTCGGGCGTGATGGCAACGCCAATCGGAATTCCCGCAGCAAGCGGACGCAACTGTTCAAGTCGTTCTGATATTTCGAGTGGATTCGGCGGCAGGCTCACCCATTCGCTGAGCGCCTGCCGTGAATAGGCGTAAACGCCGATATGCTGAAACATGGAGAGCTCGAGAGATGCAATGCTGTCGGCGTCTCTGACGAACGGTATGCCCGCTCGCGAGAAGTACATCGCACGTCCGTCGAGGCCGAGCACCACCTTTACGCAGGCCGGGTCGTTCGCAATGTCCCATCCTGCCGGCGAAGCAGAGGTTCCTATAGGGAATTTGCCGGAGCTGACAAGCTCTGCCGCGCCACTCACTGCCTTGCGGCCGATGAACGGCTCATCCCCCTGAACGTTGACTATGGTGTCGTACGCGGAGAACTGCGGCATCACCGCCACCTCAGCGACTCGCTCGGTACCGGACATGTGACCGCGGCTGGTCATCACGACCTCGGCTCCTGCGTTCCGCGCCGCGTCCGCCACTGACTCTTCATCGGCAGCGACGACGCATGCATCGGCGACATTCATTGCCGACACGCGTTCCCACACACGAACCACAAGGGGAACGCCTCCGAGGAGGCGAAGTGGTTTGTGGGGAAGTCGGACTGCAGCGAGGCGCGCCGGAATTACTATCAGCGTCCTCATTTAACACCTGAAATCGCGCGGCCTGATGCAAAAGTCACGCCAGTAAATATAGGCGAAAACACCGGCCAGCGCGAGGAATCTTGCCCCGCTTTCTCTATGGTGACAGGGAAAATCCCAGCGAGAAGGAATTCTTGCTCGTGTAGGGTGTCTTGCGATAGTTGGGATCCACGTGGTACTCGATTTTTACCAGCTTGAAGCCGACGCCTACTCCGATATTCTGAATGAAATCCGGCAGCTCACCGATGCCGGCGGAACCGGCGGCATAACGAAGACTGATTACCGGTGGTCCGATCACTGGAATGAGTGGGGCGAAAAGAGGGATCTTGTATTCCCCTTCCACGTAAGCGAGGCGGTCACCGCCGAGTGCGAGCAGGTCAACCGTTGCCAGTGTTCCAGCACCGCCGAGATATGCGTAGCGTTGCGGCGGGGCCGCGGAGCCGAGAACACCATGGCCGCGGAACGCAAAGCTCTGCGCGCCGAAGGTCGGGAATCCCGATTCGAGGTGAAGCGTAACCTGAGTGAACTCACCGTCTCCGCGAGCACCGCGCGCCGGCGCGTCAAAGGCCTTCTCGAGCTGGCCACTGAATTTTGTCTTCATGGCATTCGCTTCGTAGACCGCCTGGACAGCTGCAATCCCTGAGGTGATGTGGCTCCTCAGCACCGCCGGGTTTATGCGACGGAGCTTGAGCGAATCGGAACGCCCGAAAAAGCTCCAGGGTGCGCTGGTGTGTGGGACTGGCGTGCCTGTCGACCAGTCAAACTCGTGCTGCCAGCCTGCTGAAACACCGGCAGTCCAGGGTCCGGTTTCAATGGAGTGCGTATACGTCCCGTTGATTCTGTCAGCGCGAAAGTAGTTTCGAGCATCCGAGCCGACGCCAAGCGCAGCCAGGCTGTTCAAGAGGTTCGAGCGAATCCATTCGTCATTCGTGAACGTCCCCGTGCCTCCGGTTATCGCGAACTGGTCGTCGTGGCCGAGGCGGAATGTCGCGGTGAGAGCCGGGTCGAACTTGCCCAGGTGTGATCGGTACGTCACGGTCGGGTCGAGCACCACTCGCCCTCCTGGAATCCGGATCATCGGGCCCCACGGCAGTGCGACGCCGTCAACGCGGTTATAGGAAGGAATTCTCAACCCGACGCCAAGTGGCAGCGCAAATACCGGATCTTTGTAGGAGTCGTAGACGGTATCTGCTGTGGCCTCCGCGATGCGCTCGTCTGCCGATGGCCGCGACTGCCCATTTGCAGAGGCGATAGGTGCCACGGTCCCGCCTAATGCCACAACGAATCCGGCAATCAGGGATCTCATTGAGCCAGCCTGAGGAAGTTTGCCATCATCAGCTTTCCGCTGTCCGTCATCACCGACTCCGGGTGGAATTGAACGCCCCAAATATTGTGTACGCGATGCCTGATCGCGTGGATCTCAGAACTGTCATTTTCGGCCCATGCAAGCACTTCCAGTTCAGAAGGAAGTGAAGCGTGGTCGACTGTCAGCGAATGATACCGCATGACCTCCAGCGGGGAGGCAATGCCCTCGAAAATATATTTCCCTTCGTGAACAATTACCGAAGTTTTTCCGTGCATCGGCTCGTGGGCGCGTACGACTTTGCCCCCATACGCCTCCGCAATGGCCTGATGGCCCAGGCAGACGCCCAGCAGTGGCGTGGAGGCGCCCAGTCTCCTGACCAGATCGACCGTCACTCCGGCCGCTGCAGGCGTTCCCGGGCCGGGTGAGAGAACCACCCCCGCCGGGCGCAGTCCCACGGCCTCATCGACGGTGATCTCATCGTTGCGTCGAACCTGAAGGTCTGCTCCCAGTTCGCCCAGGTACTGGACGAGGTTGTACGTGAAGGAGTCGTAGTTGTCGAGGACGAGGATCATGCCCGGGGATGAAACTGGCGATGCACGGAGCGCAGGTATTCCCTGTCTACGTGCGTGTATATCTGCGTAGTCGAGATATCGGCGTGGCCGAGCATTTCCTGCACAGCGCGAAGGTCGGCGCCGCCTTCGAGGAGATGCGTTGCAAATGAATGCCGCAGCGTGTGCGGGGATACCGGCTTGGTGATCCCGGCCAGCTCAACGTATTTGCGCAAAATCTTCCACGCCCCCATTCGTGACAGCGGCTCTCCGCGCGAATTCAGGAAGAGGATTCCCTTTCCCTTGCCTTTTTCCAGCCGTGGCCGAAGCTCCCGGATGTAGATCGCGACGGCGCCTATCGCGGTTCTCCCGATGGGCACGAGTCGCTCCTTTGACCCTTTCCCGAAAACACGTACGAGGTGGTCTTCCATCAACACATCTCGCACCGACATTCCAATCCACTCCGAAACGCGAAGCCCTGCTCCATAGGCAATCTCGAGCATCGCACGATCCCTGAAGGCAAGTGGCTCGTCGAGCGAGGGCGCGGAGAGGAGCTGCTCCGCCTCCGCGACTGTGAGAACTTCCGGCAGCGAGCGCCACCTCTTCGGAGTGTCGAGACGCTCACTCGGGTCGCGCACGAGTTCACCTTCACTCAGCATGAAGCGAAAGTAACTGCGCACGGCCGAAACGTTTCGACGAATCGAGGACGGCGAGAGACCCATGTCCTTCAGGCTGTAAACGTACTCGCGGAGTGTGCGCGCGCTGGCTTCTGCCGGCGTGTATGCACCCTTGACCTTGCAAAACGTGGCGAAGCGCGCGACATCCCGCAGATACGCCTCACTCGTGCGCGGCGAAGAACCCTTCTCAATTGCAAGGTGATCCTGAAAGCGTTCGAGCCGAAAAGCAATCGCAATGTCGTCGGGAACGTTGAACCGCGTCACAGGGCCGTTTCCGGCTTCCCTTTCCGCCTGTAATAGAAATACACTGCCGCTGCGATCAGGACTAAAACGGAGGCGCCGAGGGAAATGAGCTTGCCCGAGCGCACCAGCGTCGCGTAAAGCACTTCCCAGTTGGACCCCGCGCGATATGCCACAAACGTGACGAACGCGAACCATATACCCGAAGCCGCCCCGACTGCGATTGCGACGGGAATGGGCGGCAGGCGCATGGCCCCCGCAAAGGGAGGCACGACTGCTCTCACCGCGGGAAGAAACCGACTGATGAACAACGCCGGCAGACCATACCGTCCGTATAGCACCATGAGACGCTGCTCCGCGCCCTTGCCTGCCCAACGTTCCAGCCGTGACATGAACGCGCTGGATCCGAATCGCCTGCCCACGTAATACATCAGGGACGCGCCCACAAGATTACCGAGCCAGGCTACAGCAAATGTCGTGTACGGTGAAGCGCTGCCGCGGGCAGCGAGGAAGCTGCCGAATGCCACCACAACGTCTGCGGGGAATGGCGGGAAAATGTTCTCCAGCGCCGAGATCGATCCTATCGCGAGATACAGCGTCCCCAGTGGCAGGCCGCTGAGCCAGTTGATGATTTCATTGACGTTCATCATGGCGCGCCTGCCTCCACCGGGCCGACCATCGCCACGGCAATTACGGCAAGTCCTTCACCTCGGCCGATCCACCCCATTGCTTCGTTTGTCTTCCCCTTGATACTCACAGCGTCCACGCCAACGCCAAGCACCGCTGCAAGCACACTACGAATCGAGTCCCGGTGCGGGGCGATTTTGACATTCTCGGCAACGACAGTGATATCCACATTCACTACCGCATGGCCGAGTGAGCGAATTTGCATGAGCGCGGCAGCAAGCATCTCGATGGAGTTGCGTCCACGGTTAGCCGCATCCGTGTCCGGAAACATACTGCCGATGTCACCCGCCGCAGCCGCTCCGAGGATCGCGTCTGTGAGTGCGTGAGCTACAGCGTCGGCGTCTGAATGTCCTTCAAGGTGAATTCCTGTGGCGACCTCGATTCCGCCGAGCAGCAGTGTTCCGCCTTTCGCGATGCGGTGGGAATCGTAGCCTATGCCGACGCGAGGCGCCGCGAGTGGCATCGCTCAGTCCACGTATCTCTTGATCGCGAGCGTCGTGTTGTGGCCGCCGAAACCAAAGCTGTTGCTCAGTACCGCGTCTACGCGCCGCTCGACTGCCTTGTTCGGAGTGTAGTTGAGATCACAATCCGGATCAGGAGTCTCGTAGTTGATCGTCGGCGGGATCAGGTTGTTCTGTATGGCAAGAGTGCCTGCGACCAGCTCGACAGCGCCGGCGGCGCCAAGCATATGGCCAGTTGCAGATTTCGTCGAACTGACGTTGAGGCCAGCGGCATATTCGCCAAACACTGCCTTGATGGCCGCCGTTTCGTTCATGTCGTTGGCCGGAGTGGAAGTACCATGCGCGTTGATGTACTGGATGTCACCAGGTCCGAGATTGGCATCCTTCATCGCGCGCTTCATCGCACGCTGGGCACCTTCGCCATTTGGCGCGGGGGCAGTGAGATGATATGCGTCGCCAGTTGCGCCGTACCCGACAATTTCGGAGTAGATCGTGGCGCCACGTCGCCTTGCATGCTCGAGTTCTTCCACTACGAGCACTGCTCCGCCCTCGCCCATCACGAACCCGTCGCGCGTGAGGTCGAATGGCCGCGATGCGGTCAGGGGCGAGTCATTGCGTTCCGAGAGGGCCTTCATGTTGGCAAAACCACCCACTGCCATCGGCGTCACTGTTGCTTCAGCTCCGCCGGTGATCATCACATCTGCATCGCCGTATTGGATTGTGCGAAACGCGTCACCAATGGCGTGTGCGCTTGTTGCGCAGGCAGAAACGGTCGCGTAGTTGGGGCCCTTTGCACCAAACTGCATCGAGACAATTCCGGCAGCGATGTCAGAGATGAACATCGGAATGAAGAAGGGAGATATTTTTCCCGGGCCGCGCTGGCGATACACATCATGCTGTTCTTCGAAGCTCTTGAGACCGCCAATCCCACTTCCAATGATCACGCCGGTGTTGTCAGGATCGTAACCGGTCCCGTCACCGAACCCCGCGTGCTCCATTGCCTGCCTCGCAGCAGCAACTGCGTACTGCGTGAACTGATCGGCCCGCTTGGCTTCCTTCCGGTCCATGTATGCAAGCGGATCGAAATCCTTTACCTCGCATGCAAAGCGCACCTCGAAGGTACTCGCATCAAATTTCGTGATGGGCCCGGCTCCGGAACGGCCCTCGATGAGAGCGCCCCACATCGTCGCCACGTCGTTTCCGACAGGCGTCACGGCCCCCATGCCCGTGACGACGACTCTGCGCTTCATTACGCTGCTATCTTGCTGTTCAGATACGCAAGCGCGTCGCCGACAGTGCGGAGCTTCTCAGCGTCCTCGTCGGGAATGTCGATGTTGAATTCCTTTTCGAATTCCATCACCAGCTCGACGATGTCGAGACTGTCTGCGCCGAGATCCTCAATGAAGCTTGCTTCGTTGGTGAGCTTCTCACGCTCGACTCCAAGCTCCTTCTCTATGATGTCTTTGACCTTCTCCGAATTATCGGCCATGGTGCATTCCTCGTGTCTGTGGGTAGTGGGGGAAATATAGTTATCTGTCGTTTTGACAGAAAGTTACGTGTGTCACTGAAACCGGCTTCTACATCACCATTCCGCCGTCGATGACTATGACCTGCCCCGTTATGTACGAAGCATGGTCGGAGGACAGAAACACCACGGCTGAGGCGATGTCACCCGGGCGTCCGAGCCGTTCCAGCGGAATTAGACCATTCAGCGTGGCCCGGGCCTCAGGAGTCATCGCATCCGTCATCTCGGTCTCGATGAAGCCCGGGGCGATGGCATTCACCAGAATGTTGCGCGATCCCAGTTCCTTGGCGACCGACTTGGTCAGCGCGATGAGTCCGGCCTTGCTCGCCGCATAATTCGCCTGGCCCTTGTTTCCGTTCAGTCCCACGACGCTCGCCATGTTGATGATCCGGCCGGAACGCTTTTTCATCATGCCCCTGGAAACGGCCCGGATAGCTGCGAAGGCACCGCGAAGATTTGCATTCAGCACAGCGTCCCAGTCTTCGTCCTTGAGACGCATCACAAGATTGTCTCTGGTGATTCCCGCGTTATTGACCAGGATGTCGATACCCCCAAAGGCCTTCTCGACATCATCTACAAGTTTCGCAACGGAAGCAGTGTCGCTCACGTCGCAGGCAAAGCCCATCGCATCGCCACCGATCTCACTGGCCACTGAAGACGCTCGCTCTGCATCACGCCCAACGACGGCTACCCGGGCTCCGCTATCCGAGAGTGCCTGGGCGGCGGCGCGGCCGATGCCTCGCGTACTGCCGGTTACAAGTGCGGTCTTCCCAGTCAGATCGATATTCATGAGGCCACCAGTTTGACGAGTTTGTCTACATCTGCAGGGACCCCACACGCCACGCCTTTCGCGGAAGGGACAATTCGGGTCAGCAGACCGGTCAGTACGTTGCCGGGGCCCATCTCCACGAACAGTGCATCCGGAAAGCGCGTTGCAATGCGCTTTATCTCACCGGCCCATCTCACAGGCGCCGTCAGCTGCTTCACGAGCAGTTCCCTCGCCTCATCGGAGGACGAAGATGGCTCCTCCGTAACATTCGAATAAACCGGAAATGCTGGCTCCGCAAATTCCGTGGCCTGCACAGCCTCCTCGAATCCTGGCACCGCGGGCTGCATGAGAGGAGAATGAAATGCCCCACTCACCTGGAGACGAATGGCGCGCTTGGCTCCATTGAGTTTGGCGAGGTCCATCAGCCGCTCGATGCCCGCAACCTCCCCCGAGACCACGATCTGCTCGGCGGTGTTGTAGTTCGCCGGCACAACAAGGCCAGCGCTTCTCGTCGCCAGCTCACACAGCGACTCGATCGAATCGTCAAGCTTGCCGATTACGGCGGCCATGGCGCCAGGTCGCGTGACTCCTGTCTCATACATCAGCTGGCCGCGCCGCCGCACCAGGCGCGTTGCATCGCCAAGTGAAGTAGCTCCAGCCGCGTGATACGCCGTATGCTCTCCGAGCGAATGGCCCGCTGCCGCTACCACGTGCCCGTCGAGCGCCGACTTCACGGCGGCCCAGACGGCAGCGCCGTGGGCTAGCAGAGCCGGCTGAGTATTCAGCGTGGCAGACAGTTCGTCCGCCGGACCCTCGAAGCAGAGCTGGCTCAGGGCGAAGCCCACTGCCTCGTCGCATTCCTCAAAAACCCTCCTTGCTTCCGGGTACGCCTCGGCGAGGTCTTTTCCCATGCCCGGTTTCTGCGATCCCTGTCCGGGGAAAAGGAGAACTATGTCCATGCTAAAAGCGGATGACCATCGAGGCCCACGTAAAGCCGGCGCCGAACGCGACGAGCAGCACCGTGGAGCCCTCCTTGATACGTCCCTTTTCCATGGCTTCGTCGAGAGCAATCGGTATTGATGCGGAAGACGTGTTGCCGTAGCGATCCACGTTCACGAAAACCTTGTCCATCGGAATACCTGAGTGCTTGGCGGTCGCCTCGATTATCCGGACGTTAGCCTGGTGCGGTATGAGCAGGTCAATGTCCGCACCTGTGAGCCGGGCTGCATCGAGTGCCCGGTCTGCCGCTTCGGACATTGATCGCACTGCGTGCTTGAACACTTCACGCCCCGCCATTCTGACCAGGTGGCTTCCATCGTCGATGATTGCCGGAGTGATCGGAATCGAAGCGCCGCCACTCGGGCGATAGAGAAGGTCCGCGAGCTTTCCGTCGCTTCTCATGAAACTCGAGAGAATTCCCTTCCCGGTGCGAGAGCGTTGCAGGATGACAGCGCCCGCACCGTCCCCGAAGAGGACGCATGTCGAGCGATCCTTCCAGTCTACTATTGCACTCATCTTTTCTGAGCCGACGACGAGAATCGTTTCCGCGGACCCGTTTGCGATGAGGCCTTCGGCAACCGTCATTCCGTACAGCCAGCCGGAACACGCGGCCCCTATATCGAATGCTGCAGCTCGCCCTGCTCCGAGCTCCGCTTGTAGATCCACAGCGGTGGCTGGCAGCAGCCGGTCGGGAGTAGCCGTGCTCAGGATGATGGTGTCGAGCTGGCCGGCATGAATTTCGGCGCGCTCCATCGCCTGACGTGCGGCCGTAGCGGCCATGGAGCACGTCGTATCTCCCTCTTTTGCGATATGCCGTTCGACAATTCCTGACCGCTCGACGATCCATTCGTGGGATGTCTCGATCCCGATCGCTGCGAAGTCATGATTGGACATGACATGCTCCGGAATTCCCCGGCCGGTAGAGACAACGGCTGCAATTGGGCGCTTCAAGAGAGCTTCCTCGCTTCCGTAGATGATCCTTCCACCTCGGCAAGTTTCTCACCGATGCGATCGTTCATCCTCGTTTCGACAGCGCGCACTGCTGCGACAATCGCGTTGGAAATGGCGCGAGAGGTGGAGTTGCCGTGACAGATCAGGCTCACACCACGGACTCCAAGAAGCGGAGCGCCTCCGTAGACCGACGAATCCAGTGCGCCGAGGCCCCGCGTGACGCGTTTGATGTCTATCTCGGTATCGCGCTTCAGGATTTCGAGGATCATCGGGATGACGCCTTCGTAGAACTTGAGGACGATGTTGCCCACGAAGCCATCGCAGACGACGACATCGACGCTGCCACGGTCGCTCCCGCCGGACGGAAGGTCTCGTCCCTCGACATTTCCGGCAAACTCAAAGCCCGCAGTTTGAAAGAGTGAGTGTGCTTCCTTGGAGATTGCGTTTCCCTTCGACTCTTCCTCTCCGATGCTGAGCAACCCGACAACGGGGTTTGTTCGCTGAAGAACGCTCTCGGCGTAGATGGAACCAAGCCATGCGAACTGCACCAGCTCGGAGGCCGAACAGTCTACGTTGGCGCCCGAGTCGAGGAATACGATCGGTTCGCGGGAAGTAGGCAGGATGGTCGCGACGGGGGGCCTCTTGAGACCGGCGTGCAACCCGAGGAGGACGGCGGAGACCGCCATCTGCGCCCCAGTGTTGCCGGCGGACACGAAACCGTCCGACTTCCCGTCCAGCTGAAGCTTGAGGCCAACGGCCATCGGGTTTGCCGGTTTGCCCCGGAGCGCGGCCGTGGGCTTGTCTGCCATGCCGATGATGTCAGGCGCCTCGACGATGGAGAGCCGATCTTTCAGGTGCGCGCAATGCGACAGCTCGCCGTCCAGGAGGGCTGCGAGCTGGTTTTCAATGGTGGTGGTTTGTCCGACGAGCTGAACGGTGTGGGACTGTTCCAGCTCGCCGAGGGCCTGAAGCGATCCTGCGATAGTTGCCCGGGGCGCGAAATCGCCGCCCATGGCGTCCAACGCGATTCGCGCCAACGGCTACGCTTCCCTTGCCGCTACCCGCTGTTCACCATCGTAGTATCCGCACTCTTCGCAGACATGATGTGGACGCTTCATGCTCTGGCAGCGCGGACATTTCTGGATCGCGATTGCCGGCGCTGTCTTGTGAGTGTTGCGGGCGCGCTTTTTTCGTTTCGATGTACGTCTCTTCGGGACGGCCATTTTCTTTTATCAGTTGAATGTAGAGCTATCAGGGAAGTTGATCGCGGATCGACCGCAATGCTTCCCAACGACTTCCGGTTTCTTCCGTCACGCAATCGCACGTTCCGGTGTTCAGATCGATCCCGCATTTGGCGCACAGGCCCCGGCAATCTTCCCGGCACCACGCGAATCCTGGTACAGCAAGTATCCAGCTTTCTCTTACGGCAGGACGAAGGTCGAGCCGAGCTCCTGCCGCATCGAACGGAAAAACATCCGGGTCATCTGCGGTATCCTCTCCTTCCGACGAAAAAATGAAGTGAGCGTCTTCATCAATCGAGACACCTACTTCCGTCAGGCAGCGAGGGCAGGTCAACTCTGTTTCTCCCGCAATCTTCCCGCTGAAGTAGAAGCGGGAGGGACCGGCGGCAGAGAGGCGGCCTTCCACAACAACAGGTTTCGTCGGGCGCGCATCGCCAGCTTCCCACACCGGATCATCCGGGGCGAGTCGCCCATCGACCTGCGCCGCGTGCGACTCCAGCGAACGGATGTCAAACGACAGCATAAGGTTCTAAAGTTAGTCCCTTAAAGGGCTTCCGTGAAGTGCGAGGCGCATTTCCTGACGAACTTGCCACAGATGGCACGGATGGAGCACAGATGACACAGAAACGGCAAATAAAGGGAGTACAACTTTCGGGACTCACCTGGCGGCCGCGCAAGCCGTTAAAAAACGCTCATTCCGTGATATCTGCGGCCATCTGTGTCATCTGTGGCAAGGTTCCGGACTTCCGGACACTACCTTGCCCCGATGAGCTCCGCTTCCGAGAAAAAGAAGCTGGCTTCGCGGTTCGCATTCTCATCCGAATCGGATGCGTGAATCGCGTTTCGCTCCTTTGACTCCGCGTAGAGCTTCCGGACGGTGCCCTCTGCTGCCTCGGCGGGATCTGTCGCGCCGATCGCCTCGCGCAATGCCGCCACCGCGCCAGACTTCTCCAGAACGATTGGCATGCATGGGCCTGAAGTCATGAAGGTCACGAGCGACCCGAAGAATGGCCGCTCTCTGTGAACTTCGTAAAAAGCGCCCGCCTGGGCCTCTGTCATATGAAGAACACGCGATGCAACGACCTTGAAGCCGCGTTCCTCGAGGAGCGCCACAACCTTTCCCGCTTTGCCCGAACCAAACGCATCGGGCTTGATAATTGTAAGTGTGGTGCTGCCAGCCATGTATATATCCCGTAAGGTTTTAGTTATCTGTCTCTGAGAAGTTGCACGACATCGATCGGCCGCTTGGCGACGCCGATTCCGGCGTCCTCAAAGGCCTCGATCTTTTCTGCGGCGGTACCCGCTGAACCGGAGATGATTGCCCCGGCGTGACCCATGCGGCGGCCCGGTGGGGCCGTCTGGCCGGCAATGAAACCAACCACCGGCTTCGACATTTTTTCCTTCACAAAGAGGGCGGCTTCCTGTTCGTCAGTACCTCCGATCTCGCCGATCATGACGACGGCCTCGGTATCCGGATCCTTTTCGAATGCAGCGAGGCAATCGATGAAATTCGTTCCGTTGATTGGATCCCCACCGATTCCGACGCAGGTGGTCTGCCCCATTCCAGCACGCGTCATCTGGAACACGACTTCGTAAGTGAGCGTCCCAGACCGGCTGACCAGACCGATCGGCCCTGGCGTGCAGATCTGTCCGGGGATGATGCCAACCTTCGATTTTCCTGGAGAAATCAGTCCCGGGCAATTGGGTCCGAGAAGACGCGCGTTCTTTTCCTTCACAAAAGGATAGACGCGGGTCATGTCGAGGACCGGTACGCCCTCCGTAATGCAGACGATGAACTCGATGCCCGCTTCTGCAGCTTCCATCATGGCATCGGCAGCGAACATGGGCGGCACGTAGATGACGCTGGTGTTTGCGCCGGTTTCCTTCACTGCCTGTGCGACTGTATTGAAGATCGGAACCTTGTCGTCGAACTTCTGTCCACCCTTGCCAGGCGTTACGCCACCGACCACCTGGGTGCCGTATTCGATCATCTGACGGGTGTGGAACGAGCCGTCGCGCCCTGTAATTCCCTGGACGATCAGGCGTGTGCTGTTGTCAATGAAGACGCTCACGCTGCCTTCCCTGTTGCCAGTGCGACTGCCTTCTGAACTGCCTCGTCCATGTCGGTCATTGCTGAGAAACCATTCTCCTTGAGAATCTTGAGGGCAATCTCCTCGTTTGTGCCGGTGAGACGAATCACGATCGGGACCTTCAGCGGATTCGCCTTCGTCGCGGTTACGATGCCGTTGGCAACGTCGTCGGTGCGGGTAATGCCGCCGAAGATGTTGAACAGGATTGCCTTCACGTTGGGATCAGCCGTGATGATGCGGAGCGCGCTTACGACCTTCTCGGGATTGGACGAGCCGCCGATGTCGAGGAAGTTCGCAGGATCGCCGCCGTAATATTTCACGAGGTCCATCGTAGCCATCGCCAGGCCGGCACCGTTGACGACGCAGCCGACGTTACCATCCAGCTTGATGAACGTGAGACTGGCTTCGCGGGCCTCGACCTCGCTCGGCGCTTCCGCGGATTCATCGCGCAGGGCAGCAATTGCCGGAAGCCTGTCGAGCTCATTGTCATCGACAACCATTTTGGCGTCGAGCGCGACTATCTCACCATCGGGCGTAGTGACAAGTGGGTTGATTTCCGCAAGCGATGCGCCGCTTTCGATGAATGCCTGGTAGAGCTGCTGCATGATCTTCGCCGCGACACGCGCCTTCTTGATATCATCGTAGAGGAAGAAGCCCATCTGCATCGCTTCGAAGGGGCGAAGTCCATAACGCGGATCGACGGGAAGACGCATGATCTTGTCAGGCGTCTTCTCAGCCACTTCCTCGATGTCAATTCCGCCCGCGGGGCTGACCATGAAGACTGCCTTCTTGGAAGCGCGGTCAACGATAACTCCGACGTAGGCCTCAGTGTCGATGTCAGCGGCAGGCGTCACGAGCACCTTGAGAACCGGCAGATCCTTGATGGTCAGCTTGAGAATCTTCTCTGCAATCTCTCTCGCCTCAGCAGGATTTTTCGCGAGCTTCACGCCGCCTGCCTTGCCTCGCCCACCAGCGTGAACTTGCGCCTTAACGACGACAGTCCCGCCGAATTTCTTTGCGATTGCCTCAGCTTCTTCGGCAGTGCTCGCAACTTCGCCGGGCGGAATTGGCATTCCCAGCTTGCGGAAAATTTCCTTTGCCTGATACTCGTGTATGTTCACACGCTCTCCACTCCGCGCAGTCTCGCGGATGATTGGGTTCGGTTTGTCAGAGTATGAAACTAACGGGCCGGGGAAGTCTCCGCTTCTCGATGCCCGAGGAGCGCGCCAAGGGAGTCATACGCTTCGGCGAACGCCTTCAGATTGCCACTGGCGAGCGCGCCTCTCATGCTGAGATAGAACCGGCTGACATCGGCCCTGAATTTTGCGTCCGAACCTTCCGGTCCGGAGATTCCTGAGAACTCGCTTCCTGACTCTGGTTGCAGCGACAGAATGTCAAGCAGGTCTGGCGCCCCGCGCCGAATATTCTGGGGAAACCGGTTCCGCCACGCAGCGGCCACTACATCGGGGGCACGCGCGGGAATCATGGTAACCCTGCCGGTGCGCGCATTGGTCACGACCGTGCCCGCATGGCGAAAATAGGAACGCTCGTGTCCAGCCAGCACCAGGTGTTCGCTCAGTGGATAGCTCGTCGATGCGGAGTAGACTTCAAGCACCCAGACGAGCGTGTCGCCAAGATACGCCGGGATTACGTTGCTCCCCTGAGCGAACAGAGGGAAAAGCGCCCCCGCCCGCTCTCTGACGTCACGCTTTCGCGCAAGCCGGGAGTCCGAGGGATAATCGCTCCAGAACAAATCAAGGCGCTGTTCAGCCCACGCGTTGGCCAACCGCCGCAGCCCCGTACCCAACAAAGGTGCGGCCGCTGCTCGAATGCCCTTCACGATTGCAGATCCGGAAGCACCAGGATAGACGAGTGAGCTGTCCTTCGCCTCGCGCAAAATGCGCTCAAGTCGCGCTGAGTCACTGAACGATGCGAATCGCGTGACCTCCCCGCGGATCGCCGCAGCATTCACCCGGGGCTGGTTGTAGGCCCTCGCAGTAAACGCAGCGCGCGTGGCGATATACGGTATTTCACGCGTGGCCGGGGTTCGAGAGCCGGCGAGACGTCTCACAGCCGACGGCAAAACCAGATCGAGCGTGATCGCGAAGATGAGGACTGCGCTGATGGTAAAGAAACCAGCCCTCACATGACCCATCCAGCCACTCAGCAACACGAGCACGGCCGCAGCGACTGTGCCGATCGACAGCGACAGGTATGCCGGCAGCAGCCACTGATGGTCGATGCTCGAGAACATGCCGTTCGCTCCGCTGCCGTTAGCGAGCAGGTCGTAGCCATCGAGGCGGTAGCTCCACGCCATGGTCACCAGGAAGAGCGACGCGAGAACAGAAAGGTGGCGCCTGACTCTCGTCGACACATGAAACGCCCGCCCCTGCCAGCGAAGGCTCGGAGTGAGCGCGTAAAGGAACACGACGACCGCCGATACGAGCGCGAGGAGGAGGAAGCACCACATGTAAACGGCACTCTCGAGCGGCAGCCATGCAGTATAGAACGACATGTCCATCTGGAAAAACGGATCTGTCTCGCCAAACCTTGAATTCAACCGCACCGCTGCGAGGAGCTTCCACGAAGGAACGGCAAAAGCCATAGCGATGGGAATAGCACCCGCAAGCACGAACGCGGCCCGATCCAGGGCCTTCTCCGGCACTTCTTCGCCGAACTCCACGTTAGCCAGTCGCCGTGGGAAAGCGAGCGAGACAATGCTCCGCCGAACAGCGTAGAGATTCACCAGCGCAAAGAACGCGGCGAAGACCGCGGATACTGTGTGAACAAGTGCGATATCGCCGGCCTTCTCGGACCACACTTCACGCGCTCCGAGCGCGCGATACCATTCGAGGTCTGCGAATACCACCGCCGCTGCGCGGCCGAAGACGAGAATTACCGCGAACGCGACGATCCCCAGGGCGAGACGCCGCCGCGAAGTCATTTCAGACCGTGACGCCCTGCAACTTGAGCCAAGCTTCCATTTCCGATCGAATCGCAGCGAGGTGCTCGTCGGTTCTCGCCTCGAACCGCATCACCAGAACCGGCTGAGTGTTGGATGCGCGAATGAGACCCCAGCCATCGCCAAACAGAACGCGAACTCCGTCAACGTCGATCACGTCGTGCAGCGACGAGAAATGATCCGTCGCCTTAGCGACAATCCCGAACTTGCGATCGTCTGGGCAATCCACACGGATTTCCGGAGTAGAGACAAACTTTGGAACGTCTGCCATCATCTCCCTGACCGTCTTGCCCGTCTCCGCTATGATTCGAAGGAGGCGCGCTGCGCCATACATCGCGTCGTCGAAACCATACCACCCTTCGGCGAAGAACATGTGACCTGACATCTCGCCAGCCACCGGCGCGTCAGTCTCATGCATCTTTTCTTCGATGAGCGAATGACCCGTCTTCCACATCACTGGCTTGCCACCTGCCTTCTCTACTTCCTCAGGTAGCGCCTGCGAGCACTTCACGTCGAAGATGATGGACTGGCCCTTCCCCGTGCGCTGCAGCACATCGCGGGCATACAGGATGAGAAGCTGATCGCCCCAGATTATCCCTCCTTCATTATCGACGACGCCGATGCGGTCAGCATCACCGTCAAAAGCGATTCCGAGCGCCGCCTTCCGTTCCTTGACCGACGCGATCAGGTCGGCGAGGTTCTCGGGAACTGTCGGGTCCGGGTGATGATTGGGAAACGTTCCGTCGCTTTCACCAAACAGGATGTGAGCGGGCACTCCGATTCTGTCGAACAGTTTCTTCGCGACGATCGCCCCGGCGCCGTTCCCGCAGTCAACAACACAATCGACGGGTGAAACAATCCTGCCGATTCGCTCGCCCACATCCTCCACGTAGCGATCGACAATCTCCTCTGTTCGGAGCGACCCGTTTCCGCTGGGGAATTCACCAGCTGCGGCAAGCTGGTAGATGCGCTGGATATCCTTGCCGTAAATCGAACGTGTGCCAAGGCCGAGCTTGAACCCGTTGAACTCGGGGGGGTTGTGAGACCCGGTGATCATGATGCCGCCCGCAACACCGAGCTTGTGCTGCGCCCAGTATGCGAGCGGAGTGGGTACCACACCGATGTCTATGACGTCGAGGCCACTCTCACGTAGTCCTGCAACCAGTTCCCGGTGCAGGTCGTTTCCGCTCGGCCTGTTATCGCGGCCAACGGCTATTTCGCCCGAAGCGCCCTGTTCAGCCAGGAAGGCTGCGTACGCGCGAGCGACGAGACGCGCCACATCGGGAGTGAGATCCTTTCCCGTTACACCACGGATGTCATACTCGCGAAACGTGTTCTGTGAAAGCGCCACGCTACCTCACTGCCGAAGCAGCGACGCCAGGAGCACGAACTTCTGAAACTGGAAGGGTGTTGCCGCTGCGCTGAGTCCAGCGCACGACAGAGTTCGGGAGCACACCGAGGGCAAGAATGAGAATTGCGGCGATCGCGATGACGGACCGCGTCCAGCCGGAGGATGGTGCAACTGTCGGTGCATCCTCGGCGCGCGGCCGCATGAACATCACCATTACGACGTAGAGGTAATAGCCGGCTGACACTACGCTCGTCAGCACGAGAATGATCGCGAGCCTGGTCTGCGGTACCGGCGCCTCGAGCGCGGACTGTATGATCCAGTATTTGGCGAAGAAACCAATGCCGCCAAATACGGGAAAGCCCAGCAGGGCCAGCATGAAAATGGCCATTCCGGCCGCGAGCCATGGACGCACTGACCAAAGCCCTGCGTAATCCTCGATGTTCAGCCTCGCACCGTTTCGCTCGAGAGCGGAGATAACACCGAACGCTCCGAAAGTCGCAAGGGTGTACGCCACGAGATAGAACATGAACGCGGAGGTTGCAGCAGGAGTTGCGACTGCGATTGCGACGAGGATGTACCCTGCGTGCGCAATGCTGGAATAGGCCAGCATTCGCTTGATGTTCTTTTGAGCCAGTGCAACAAGATTGCCCGCAACCATGGTCGTCACCGCGAGCCACCAGATTGGGCCGTGCCACGCCGACGTAACGCCGGAGAACGCTTCGAGCCAGACTCTCAGGAATCCGGCGAACGCGGCTGCCTTCACTGCGGCCGCCATGTATGCCGTGATCGGAGTCGGAGCGCCCTCATACACGTCGGGCGCCCACATGTGGAATGGAGCAAGCGCCACCTTGAATCCAAATCCGACGATCAGAAGCGCAATGCCGACCACCAGCAGCATATTCGAACTCAGCCCTACTTCCACCACGCGTTGTCCTATCAACGTGAGGTTGGTCGTGCCGGTGGCACCGTAAACGAGGGCAATCCCGTAGAGCAGAAACGCGGTCGAGAAGGCACCGAGCAGGAAGTACTTGAGGGCCCCTTCGGCCGCCTTCTCACTTCGGCGATTGAGGCCTGCCAGAACATATACGGCGATGGACATGATCTCGATTCCAAGAAACAGAATCATGAGATCGCGAGCAGCGGCCATCGTCATCATGCCGGCTGTCGCAAACAGCAGTAGAACGTGTGACTCGGCCGTGGTGATTTTCTCTCTTGCGTTGTAGTCCATCGAAAGGGCGATGGTGCCGATCGTCGCAAGAAGAAAGATTATGTCCGCGGTCCAGCGAAAATTGTCCAGCGCAATGATTCCGGGCATTACCGTATCTGCCCGCGCGACATAATAGGCAATCGACACCATCACCGTGACGCACAGAATGATGCTGGCGACTCCGACATTTCGCTGATGCGCTTCGCTCTCGGGCTTCCACGCAGACCAGAGGAGCAGGATCATCGCTCCACCCATCAGCAGAAGATCCGGGCCCAGCGCGGTCATGAGGTGACCGGGAATGGAAAGGTCGTAAGTCATCGTCCGGCCTCCACCGCCGCGGCCGCTATCACGGGTCCATTACCGGTTCGCGCAAGTGCGGCACCGGTCTCAACTCGTGTGACGAGTGCCTGAGATGCAGTTTCCATTCGTTTGAGCACCGGCGCCGGATAGACGCCCAGCCAGATGATGACCACGATCAAGGGGGCGATGAGAGCAATCTCGCGCCAGTTGAGATCGGGAATGTGCTCGTTCGATTTCTTGTCGAGCGGATTGAAAAGGATTCGCTGAATTGCCCACAGCAGATAGGCCGCTGCGAAGATCACGCCGGTGGTGGCGATCGTAGTAAAGACCGGGAATGGCTTGAACGATCCAACCAGCACCAGAAACTCGCCAACGAACCCGTTGGTTCCCGGGAGACCGATGCTGCTCAACGATACAAGCGTGAGGAGCGCTGCGAAAAGAGGCACCACCCTGGCGATTCCACCGTAATCGGCAATCGCGCGAGAGTGTTTACGTTCGTAGATCATGCCAATGAGAAGGAACAGCGCGCCGGTCGAAATGCCGTGGTTGATCATGATGAGGAGCGCGCCCTGCACGCTCTGAAGCGTGAGTGCGAAAATTCCGAGCATCACGAACCCAAGATGGCTGACGGAGGAATAGGCCACGAGCTTCTTGAAGTCGGGCTGAACCATTGCGACCAGAGCACCGTAGATGATGCCGATCACCGCCAGAGTGACGATTACTACCCGCACTGTTGGATTCATTGCTGCGCCAGGAAACAGCGGCAGTGCAAACCGCAGAAATCCGAACGTGCCCATCTTCAGCATTATCCCGGCAAGAATTACCGAACCAGCGGTCGGTGCCTCGACGTGGGCGTCAGGCAGCCATGTGTGAAACGGAAACATCGGTACCTTCACGGCAAACGCGGCAAAGAAGGCGCCGAACAGCCAGAGCGCTGTCGTTGGATCGAACGAAGCCGTGGCGAGCAGATTGTCGTAGCTGAAGTTTGGAGTTCCGCCTGCACCGGCGTGAATCCCGAGATACAGGATTGCCACGAGCATGAGCAACGATGGAAGCATCGTATAGATGAAGAACTTGATGCTGGCGTAGATGCGCCGTTCCCCGCCCCATATCCCGATTATGAAATACATCGGCACGAGCATCACTTCCCACATGATGTAGAACAGGAAGAGATCACGAGCCATGAACACCCCAAGCATTCCGCTCGTAAGCACGAGCATCAGCGCAAAGAAGGAGTTCACTTTTTTCGTGACGCTGGTCCAGCTTCCCAGAACGCAAAGCGGCATGATGAGCGTAGTGAGCAGAATCATCATCAGCGCGATTCCGTCCACCCCGAGAGTGAAGCGAATTCCGAACATGGGAATCCACTCAGCGTCAATCGCTGCCTGCCACCCGGCAGCCGAAGGGTCGAATGTCCACCACAGCCCTATTGAAATCAGGAATTCCAGCAACAACGTACCGAAAGCGATATTGCGCCCGGCCCGCTTCCCTGCTTCGTCGTCTTCTGCAGAGCGGTGCCCCATGAACACGAGCAGCAGCGCGCCCACCACTGGGATTATCAGCAGCGCGGGCAACACCCAGTTGTTGTATCCGACTGAAAGGAGAAGAGCTTCCATTTTCGCGATTTATCTTAGAGTGACGGCGCCAAGCACCGCGAGAACGCCGACGACAAGCACCCACGCATAGGTGCCCAGCGCTCCAGTCTGCAACCGGGATCCAACCCATCCGAATGCACGAACGAGTGCTGAAGTGCCATTGACCATGAGGCCATCGATGAGGCCAGTGTCAACTCCCTTCCAGAGCACGTTGCGCGATATCTGATACGTCGGATTTACGACCACCTTGTCGTATGCTTCGTCCACGTAATACTTGTTGGCGAGAACAAGCCCGAACCCTTCCTCGTCCGGCGACTGCGCCTTCGGCACGAGGCGGGCAGGCTTGAGCCGAATGGCGGCGAATGCAATTCCCGCGACCGCAACCAGCACCGCAAGACCGATCAGCATTACCTCCGTTCCAGCTGAGTGAGCCGCCTCTGCCGCAGGCCCGGCAAGCAGTCGCTCAGACTGGCCGACAACTGGCTCGAGCCAGTGTTCGAGCGCGCCGGCCGGTGCAAGTGGCAGAGGTATCAGCTCAGGCCGGTTCAGCCAGCCGCCAAAGGCACTCAGCACTCCAAGCACCACAAGGGGACCCGTCATCACCCACGGTGCCTCCGCGAGGTGTGGCCGCTCCGAATCACCCGTTCTGTTTGGTCCATGGAACGTGTAGAGCATCATCCGCGTCATGTAGACCGCTGTGAGAAATGCCGCCGCGACGCCAAACAGGTAAACCAGGTAGAGGATGGCGCTTCCCGGGATGCCAAAGAGGCTCGAATCGGCAAGCACAGATCCCTGAGCATGAGCGAAGGCCGCTCCAAGTATCTCGTCTTTGGAAAAGAATCCTGCAAAGATCGGAATGCCTGCGATTGCCAGCGTTGCGATCCACATCAGAACCCATGTGACAGGCATGAAGGCGCGCAATCCGCCCATGTTGCGCATGTCCTGAGCGTCATCGTGGCTGTGGGTATGGTGATACGCAGCATGCATCGCATAGATCACCGAACCGGCACCGAGGAAAAGCAGCGCCTTGAAGAACGCGTGCGTCACCAGATGAAATACCCCAGCGGTGTACGCTCCAACTCCCACGCCGATGAACATGTATCCAAGCTGCGATACTGTTGAGTACGCCAGAACTTTCTTGATATCCCACTGCTTGAGTCCAATGGTCGCCGCGAACAGCGCTGTGACTCCACCAACGGCTGCAACGACGAGGCTCGCAACCGGTGCGTGGGAGAACAGGACGGCGCTGCGCGCCACCAGGTACACGCCAGCGGTGACCATCGTCGCCGCATGGATCAGGGCCGACACTGGTGTCGGTCCCGCCATGGCGTCAGGCAGCCATACGTAAAGCGGTATCTGCGCGCTCTTGCCGGCACAGCCGAGAAAGAGAAACAGGCAAATCGTTGTCAAGAGCACAGCGCCGACCGGGAGCGCCGCAGCTGCGGCATTCACACCGGCGAAATCAAGCGCGCCGAAATTGGCGAACATCAGGAACATCGCCACCAGAAAGCCGAAGTCTCCGATGCGATTGACAATGAAAGCCTTCTTGCCCGCATCTGCATTCGCCTTGTCGGCAAACCAGAAGCCGATGAGCAGATAGGAGCAGAGACCAACGCCTTCCCAGCCCACGAACATCACTGGATAGCTGGCGCCGAGTACCAGCACCAGCATGAAGGAGACAAACAGGTTGAGGTACGCGAAGTACCTGGGATAACCCGGGTCATCCCGCATGTAGCCGATGCTGAAGATGTGGATCAGCGTTCCCACCCCGGTAATGACGAGAACCATCACCATCGAGAGCTGATCGAGCTGGAATGCAGCGTCCACCTGGAGCGCGCCCGCCGGCATCCAGCTGAAATACTTCTGGACGAAGGGCGCTTCCATGTGCGCGAGTCGCATCTGCGAAAACATCATCCACGCAAGCACGAACGAAAGCCCGAGAACAAGCGGCCCCACAACGCTCACGATTCCGGCAAACCGGTGCCGTTTCACTGGATGGTGGTCATCTCCGTGAGGCCCTTCGTTTTCTGCGTGAGACAGAGCGGCTGCATCGTGACCACTCTCATCGTGAGCAAGACCAGGATCGCTGGGTCCCGCCTGGAACGCACTGAAGAGTGACAGTGATCCGTTTATCACGAATCCGATGAGCGGCAGAACGGGAAGCAGCCACACCCAGTCGGCGATCGTACCTGCCAGCGGATGTGTCTCCGCTACTATCTGAAGGAGCATCATCCTTTAAGGAGGTTGATGTTCTGGAGGTTCACCGATTCGCGGTGGCGGAAAATGGAAATGATGATAGCCAGTCCCACAGCTGCCTCTGCTGCGGCCACGGTCATCACGAAAATCACGAAAACCTGACCTGTTGCGCCGTAATACCGCGAGAAGGCCACAAACGTCAGGTTAACGGCGTTGAGCATCAGTTCGACGCACATGAAGATGATGATCGCATTCCGGCGCGTCAGAACGCCGATAACCCCGATCGTGAACAGCACCGCCGAAAGTGCCAGTGATTCAGCGAGCATCTGGCTCCCTCCTCTTGCCGAGCACCACGGCGCCTGCGATTGCAACGAGGAGCAGTACGCTGGTGAGTTCGAAGGCCAGCAGGTATTCGTTGAAGAGAGGTCTGGCAACGCTGCCCACCGCTCCGTACTTACCCATCTGCTCGGCGTTGAATCCTACGGGGACAGTGAACGATGCAGCGAGTCCTGTACCCGAGATCGCCATGATCTCCGCCAGCAACCCGATACCGATAAGCGCGGCGACTAGAACCGGCCATTTCCCCCGCGCATCCGCGATGTCTGATGGACGGCCAAGATTGAGCAGCATGACGACGAAGAGGAACACCACCATGATCGCGCCGGCATAGACGAGCACCTGGATCACTCCAATGAACTGCGCGTCGAGCAGCACATACTCTGCGGCAAGTGCAAACATCGTATTGACGAGCCACAGCGCTGCAGCAACCGGACTCTTGCGAGTGACGAACGCCAGCGCGGACGCAATCGCTACCACTCCGAAAAAGTAGAAGTGGAACGTGTAGAAGAGAGGATAATGTTCGGGCGTCATTCTCCCTTCGGGTCTTCAGGATCCCACATCTCGCAAACCGGATGTGTCTGCGACGTCAGCCGCTCCAGATCGTAAACGAATCCAGCGCGACTGTATTCTGCATTTTCGTAGTGCCGCCCAACGTGAATCGCTTCTTCCGGACAGACTTCCTGGCAGTAGCCGCAGAAGATGCAGCGGAATTCATCTATCTCGAAAACCAGCGGGTATCTGTTGCCGTGCTCGTCCTCACCCGGAATCAGCTTGATGCAGTTTGCCGGACAGACCGTAGGACAGAGTCCGCATGCCACGCACTTGGCCTGTCCGGTCTCAGTAGTGAGCATGCGGTGGGTACCGCGCCATCTCGGGGAGAGGGGCCATTTCGCTTCGGGATACTGTACAGTGACCTTCGGCTCAAGCATGTGCCGAAAAGTCATGGCCATTCCCTTGAGAGTGGCCCGGATGTAACTGACATCCTCGATGGGACGTTCGAGTACTTTCACGCCGATAGCCATTACTCGGCCGCTCCTGGTGCAAGTGGGGACCGCCCGCTGATCGTTCTCAGCTGGCGCAGCTCTCTCTCTCCGATTCGACCGTACGCGGGGCTGATGATTCTGCCGCGATCGAGAATCGCAAAGAGAATCACGACGAGCGCCATGTTGATCGCACCCAGAATCGAGGCGTACATGGCTCCGGGCTGAATTCCGGCTGACGAGAGAACCAGCACCGCAGAGGCGATGACGATTATGTAAGCCAGAGCAGTCGGCAACATCACACGCCAGCCGAGTGACATGAGCTGGTCGTATCTGAAGCGCGGCAGGGTCCACCGTATCCAGATGTAAACGAACAGGAAGAAAGAAGTCTTCAGCAGGAATATCCCAACCGACAGAAGGGTCAGCCATCCGCTGAACGGGCCGATGTTGTCATGTCCGGTAAACGGCACGTCCCAGCCGCCGAAGAACAGCGTCGCCATGAGGGCGCTGGCCGTGATCATGTTGCAGTATTCCGAAATCGGAAACAGCGAGAACTTCATCGCGCTGTATTCGGTATGGTAACCGGCAACGAGCTCCGACTCGGCCTCGGGAAGATCGAACGGAAGCCGGTTGGTCTCTGCAAATGCGGAAACCATGAAGATGAAGAAGGCAACCGTAAGATTGACAAAGTTCCAGCCGCCGTACGCCTGCTGGGTGACAATCGAGCTGAGCGTCACGTTCCCGGCAAGCAGAAGCACAGGGATCGTCGAGAGGCCCATCGAGATCTCGTAGGAAATCATCTGCGCGCTCGAACGCAGTCCGCCCAGCAGCGCATACTTGTTGTTCGACGCCCAGCCGGCCAGTACGATGCCGTAAACTCCAAGCGAGCCGATCGCCAGTATGAAGAGAAAGCCGATGGGGATGTCTGCCACCACCATGTCGATTCTTCCCCAGCGCGTTGGCAACGGAGCACCAAAGGGGATTACCGCGACTGTCGTGAGGGCCGGTATGAAGGCGAGGATCGGGGCCAGGATGAAGATCGGCTTGTTAACGGCATCGGGGTAAGTCTCTTCCTTCATGAAGTTCTTCACACCGTCTGCTACCGGCTGAAGCCAGCCGCCCTTTCCGCCGACGCGATTAGGTCCATGCCGACCCTGGATCCACGCGGAAATCTTTCTCTCTGCAAGGGTAAGAAGCGCGGCGCTCACCATGTACACGGTAAAGACCACGATCATCTTGATGAGAGTTGCAATTACGAAGACGCCGGTGCTTGCGGGAGGCAGCTGCGGATTGACGACCTGAAGCAGCGTGAAACCGTTGGACATCACGCTGCTCCCACGGGCTCGCCCTGAAGAACGGGAAGACCACGCAATCCGAGAGACTCATATGTAAGTCCCTTGAATCCCGGCCTGGAGGAAGCAAGGTTCGCAAACACGTCCGACGGCAGGAAGAACTTCTCCTGTGCGCCCATGGCGCCAAGGAGATCACCGAGGACCAGCCAGCTCGGACGTGCCTGCCCGGGAGCGGCCTTCGCCTGAGTGAACCGCTGCACACGCCCTCTCAGGTTGGTGAACGTGCCTTCCTCTTCAGTGAAATTGGCTATCGGAAGCACGACTGCCGGGGTTTCGATTGCTTTCGGTATGGTCGTGCCGATGACAATGACCTGCGTCGCGGACGACCATGTCCCGGCTGGCAATCCATCGAGGTCGTCGTCGGCAACGATCAACACATCCCCGTCTCCGAGTCCGTCGAACGGCGTCGTCGAGCGAACATAGCCGAGCATCTCGGCGCCGTTAACGTTGGCGGCGCGATCGCGGCGAAGCGCCAGATCCTCAATGCCCGGAAGCGGGGCTTCTTCGCCTGTCGTCACGCGAAACACGCCACGCCCGCCATTGTGTTCGATGATCTCCGAAAGCAGAAACAGCGCTTCGTTGGAAAGACTCGGCGAAGCGACAACGTGGACCGGCTTCCCACGAAGAAGTTCCGCGGCCGCAGTGATCGTGGTTTCCCATTCGGAACGCGCGAGAATCCCGCTCTGACGGATCAGCGGAGTCTCTGCTCTGTCCTGCCGGTTCATCCAGCGATAATTGAGACGGCCATGATCGCAGATGAAGTATTTGTTGACGTCGTCGTTCGGCCTTGGCTTGAGGCGGGTAACTGTATTGTCGCGCACCTCGAGCGTGATGTTGCATCCCTGCGTGCACCCGGGGCAGATCGATGCCGCGCGGTCGAGCTCCCACGCGCGAGCCTTGTTCAGGAAGTCCTTCGAAAGCAGCGCGCCCACTGGGCACAGGTCAATGACATTCGCCGCCCACGGATGCGTCATATCCTTGCCTTCGAACTTTCCGATCAACGCCCGGTCGCCCCGTTCACTCACGTTGAGCACGGGATCGTGGGCCAGATCATCCATGAACCGAACGCAGCGTGTGCAGAGAATGCAGCGGTTGGGCACGTACATCACGTCGCCGCCGAAATCCTCTACCGGATTGAACCGCTTGGGGTCGCGATATCGCGAATCGGCTCGGCCTTCCTGGTAGGTAAAGTCCTGAAGCTCGCACTCGCCGGACTGATCGCAGATTGGACAGTCGAGCGGGTGGTTGATCAGCAGGAACTCGAGCACTCCCTTACGCGCTTCGAGGGCGCGGTCGGTGTGAACGGTGACTACCTGCCCTTCCGCAACCGACGTTGCACAGGACGGAGCCAGCTTAGGTGAATTCGCTACTTCAACCAGGCACATCCGGCAGACACCGGGAATGGGAAGGCTTGGATGATAGCAGTAATGAGGAATCAGAATCCCGGCGGTTTTTGCCGCCTCGAGAATTGACGTTCCTTCGGGGACGGAAACTGGTCGTCCCTCGATCGTCAGGTTGACCATCTTCTGCTCGTCCATCAGGCCACCGCCGCCATTACTGAGTGAACACGCTTTCCGTGAATCAGCGCTTCAAATTCACTTCTGAACTTGTTGATGCCGGAAACGACAGGCGTTGCACACGAGTCGCTCAGCACGCAGATGGTGGTACCGGTCATGTTGTTGGCAATGCTCATGAGTGTGTCGAGATCTTCCATCGTTCCCTGCCCATCGCGAATTCGCTCGAGGATTTTCGTGGTCCATGCAGTGCCTTCGCGGCATTGAGTGCACTGCGCGCAGCTCTCGTGCGCAAAGAAGCGGGCAATGCGAGCAATCACTCGAACCATGTTCTGCGCGTCATCGATTACGATCACGCCGCCCGAGCCAAGCATTGAGCCCTGCTCGACGAACCCTTCGTAATCCATGAGCGTGGCCTCAGCTTCTTCCATTGTCTGGATCGGAACAGAGACGCCGCCGGGAATCACTGCCTTGAACTTCCGGCCGTTCACCGGACCGCCGCAGAGGTCGTGCAGAAAATCCTTGAACGGAAATCCCATGACGACTTCGTAAGTACCCGGAAGGCGGACATTGCCGCAGACCGAGAACAGCTTGGTTCCAGCGCTCTTGGGATTGGACAGGGACATCGACTTGTACCACTCCGATCCCTTCATGAGAATCATCGGGACAGCAGCGAGCGTTTCGACGTTGTTGATGGTCGTTGGCTGCCCAAAAACCCCCGACACTGCGGGAAACGGCGGCTTGATGCGGGGATTCCCGCGACGCCCTTCGAGCGAATTCATCATCGCGGTTTCTTCACCGCAGATGTATGCGCCGGCGCCCTTGTGCACATGAATGTCGATGCGCTTTCCGGTCCCCATCGCATTGGCTCCGAGAATTCCAGCGTCATACGCCTCACGGACGGCCGCTTCCATTCTGAGCAGAGGCTCAGTGAATTCCCCGCGTATATATATGTATGCGGTCTCGGCGCCGATTGCGTACGCGCCGATCGCACAGCCTTCAACAAGAGCGTGCGGCGTCCACCGCATTACTTCGCGGTCCTTGAACGTGCCCGGCTCTGATTCGTCTGCGTTGCAGAGCAGGTAATGCGGCCTGCCATCGCCCGGCTTCATGAAAGACCACTTGAGCCCGGTCGGAAATCCGGCACCACCTCGCCCGCGCAGCCCCGATTCCTTCACGACATTGACAATGTCGCCCGGCGCCATGCCCAGTGCCTTCTCCAGCGCCTGATAGCCGCCGCGCTTTTTCCAGCCGTCAAGCGTGCGCGCTTCCACGTCGCCAAAGTGCTGCGACAAAAGCGGCGTTTCACGCTCGTGAGATTTGTGCGGATAACCCATTATGGAAGCTTCGCGAGAATATCCGGCACAGTATCCGGAGTGACAGATTCGATGAATTCTTCGTTAATCATGATCGGTGTCGGAAAGCCGCAGGCGCCGAGGCATTCGACTTCGATCACCGTGTAGCGACCGTCGTCCGACGTGATCCCCAGATCTCCTGTCCGCGTGTGCTGAAGGAACGACTTGACGACATCGTCAGCACCGCAGATACCGCACGGTGACGTGGTGCACACCTGCACGAAGTATTTCCCGACTGGGTGCTGATGATACATGGTGTAGAAAGTCACAACGCCCTTCACGTACGCCGGCGTCAGCTCGAGCACATCGGCCACCTCGGACATCCCATCGTCACTCACCCAGCCGCGCTCGCGCTGCACAATCCAGAGCGCGGGAAGGAGCGCCGCCATCTTCGTGGGATAGCGCCCTAGCAGCGTGTCCAGTTCCTTCCTCACCTCTCCGTCAAAAACCGGAACGTACGGCACAGCCGTATGCGTAACGGAGTCTACACCACCCGTAGAATGACTCATCGGTCGATCTCACCCATAACGATGTCAATGCTCGCGTTGATGGCGATGACATCCGAGAGCAGATGGCCTTCGACCATTTTCGGAATGGCTGCGAGGTTCACGTATGACGGCGGCCTAATTCTCCAGCGCACCGGCTTGGACGTTCCGTCCGAAACCATGTAATACCCCTTCTCGCCCTTTGGACTTTCGACGGCAACGTACGATTCTCCTGCCGGAGGCCGCGGCCCTTCCATCACCTGCTTGAAATGGTGGATCATCGATTCCATTTCGCTTGTCGCCTTGGACTTGGGCGGTAGAATAACGCGCGCGTCATCTACGTTGATCGGACCGTCAGGCAGACGCTCTGCAGCCTGCGTCAATATCCTGATCGACTGCCTGAGTTCCTCCATCCTCACGAGATACCTGTCGTACACATCTCCATTCGTGCCAACGGGGACGTCGAAATCGTAGTTCTCGTATCCGAGGTATGGAAAATCCTTGCGGACATCGTACGCGACTCCCGAAGCGCGCAGCATGGGACCGGAAAGCCCATAGTTAATCGCTTCATCAGGCGTCATTACGCCGAGTCCAATCGTGCGTCCCACCCAGATGGCGTTCCTGGTGAGAATCTTGTCGACTTCGTCGACGGTACGCGGGAATGTGCGAATGAAGCTGCGCAGTCCATCCATCCAGCCTGCTGGAATGTCCGCCGCCATTCCGCCAACCCGTGTAGCCGACGTCGTGAGGCGGGCGCCGACCCAGCCCTCAAGGAGATCATAAACGCGCTCGCGCTCCTGAAAAGACCACAGGAACGGTGTGTATGCACCGATGTCAATGCAGGTCGTGCCTACCCACACCAGGTGGGAAATAATCCGCGAGAGCTCGGCTGCAATAACGCGAAGCACTTCACAGCGCTCCGTGATGTCGATTCCAAACAGACGCTCGGCGCCCAGTGCAAAGGCGACGTTGTTTCCGATGGAGTTGAGGTAGTCTTCGCGGTCGGTCCAGGGAATGATCTGGTTGTACTGACGGTACTCGCCGATTTTCTCGAACCCGCAGTGCAGGTATCCGACATGCGGAATGCAGCGCACCACCGTTTCACCGTCGAGCTCCAGCACCAGCCGAAGCACTCCGTGCGTCGCAGGATGCTGCGGGCCGATGTTGATAAGCATGTGGTCCGCCGAGAGTTCCGGCTCCAGTGAATCCGGCGCGGAAATCTCGAGGGGAGATCCACCATCGTTGGTCACCAGCGGGATTCGCTGCGGCCTGCCCTGCGCGTCGAGACCGGTGGTGGAAAGTTCGACTTCTACTGTACGGTTGCCTGAAGCCATTCTACTCGCCCGTCCGTTCGCCGGTGCCCAAGCGCTTCCGCATGTCTTCGGGCAGATCCTCGAAGGCGTCAGCGATGGAGAGTTCTTCCATTGAATACTTGGCCTCTGGGTTCTGGGCCAGCGCCTGCCGCAACTGCTCGGACCGGCTGAACCTGCCACGAAGGGGGAAGTCCTTCCTCAATGGATATCCTTCCTTGTACTGCTCCCACATGAGAATTCTGCGCAGGTCCGGGTGGCCTTCAAACCGAATCCCGAACATGTCGTAGCACTCGCGTTCGAGCCAGTTGGCCGACTTCCAGATTCCCCATACACTGGAAATTGCGAGCGGCGCGCTGCGGTCGAGAACTGCCTTGACGCGTAGGAAACGCCGGAACGGCAACGAACGGAGGTGCCAGACCACTTCGATTGGAGTTTCGAAGTCGCGGTACTCAACGGCCGTGACGTCACTCAGAAAATCATATCGCTGGTCAGGATCATCCCGAAGCCACTGCATGACATCGAGGACACTGTGCGGCGCGATGAAAACGACGCTTTCGCCCCAGACAACCTCGCTGCGGAGAACGACACCAGGGAATCGAGTCTGAAGTGAGGCGATCGTCGGATTTGCGTCGCCGCCCCGGTGACTGACTTTCCTCGGAGTAACGGGCGCGGGGGCGTCGACGAGCCCATCTCCTGCACGCACGATAGTGAACTTCTCGGTCACGGTGCCGACCGGGTCTGATGGACCGAGTTACCGAATGGCTCGCCCAGCTCGTCGATTACCGACGGCGGGATGTACAGCTGGCTGGTGGGATCCGGGTACATCTCCTCGCGAATGTTCTTGTCCGAGCTGCGCTCGGCCATGACCTTTTCCTGGAGCATTCGGATGCCGTAGAGGAGTCCTTCGGGCCGCGGGGGGCAACCGGGGACGTAAACGTCAACGGGGATGATCGTATCGATTCCCTGCACCACTGCGTAGTTGTCGAACATGCCGCCGCTCGATGCGCAGGCGCCCATCGAGATGCACCACTTTGGCTGAGGCATCTGCTGCCAGATGCGCCGGATGACCGGAGCGAGCTTGAATGGAACTCGTCCCGCGCAGATGAGGACGTCTGCCTGGCGGGGTGAAAAACTCATTCGCTCCATGCCAAAGCGGGCAAGGTCAAAACGGCTTGCCGCAGTGGCCATGAACTCGATGGCACAGCAGGCCGTGCCAAAAGGCATCGGCCACAGCGAGTTTGCACGGCCCCAGTTAACGAGGAAATCGAGACGCGTTGTAACCCAGCCTTCCTGGCTCTGGGGATCGTACGAAACTGTGCGTGTCTCAGGCGGTACCGCTAATCCCATTGCAATGCTCCCTTCTTCCATACGTAGGCAAATCCAACGAAGAGGATCACCATGAAAACCAGCATCTCACCGAGCCCGAAGAAAGAAACATCGGCCGGCGGGCACACATCCCTCACCAGGGCGGTGCTGCAGGAGAGATTCTTATAGTAGACGCCCCACGGAATCATGAAAACCGTTTCGATGTCGAAGATGATGAACAGGATGGCGACGAGGTAGAACTTCACCGAAAACCGCTCGCGCGCGTCTCCGAGGACCGGTATTCCGGATTCATATGGGGTCTGCTTGACCGGCGTGGGCCGCGATCGCTTCAGGAGTGCCGACAAAACCACGATCAGCAAACCGTTCGTGACCACGAAACCAAGCAACATCAGGACAGGCAAGTACGCTCGACTCATGGAGTTCCCGACTTCGTGAAAAATTTCACTAACTATTGACCGAGCAAAATCTATCGTCTCGGGCGCTGCGCGCGTAAGGGGTTTACAGTGGCCCTGCGGTCAATCATTTCATAGATTCTCCGCTCGCAGTTCTCTCCGCAGTGTTTTCCTGCCGCAACGCGGCTCCCCTTCCGCAAAATCCTATCCATTAATGTCAATTCAGTCTGATCGCTGGATCACCCAAATGGCGCTCGAGCACAGGATGATCGAGCCCTTCGAGTCGAGCCAGGTACGTTCTGGAGTCATTTCCTACGGTGTCAGCTCATACGGCTACGATATGCGCGTTGCCAATGAGTTCAGGATATTCACGAACGTCATGAATTCCATAGTTGATCCAAAGGAATTCGATCCGAAATCCTTCGTGGAGTTCAACGGCGACGTCTGCATCGTGCCGGCGAATTCCTTTGCGCTGGCCCGCTCCGTCGAATATTTCAGAATTCCGCGAAACGTCCTGACGGTCACAGTCGGCAAGTCCACTTATGCCCGGTGCGGCATCATCACCAACGTCACGCCGCTCGAGCCGGAATGGGAAGGGCACGTCACGCTCGAGATTTCCAACACAACGCCGCTCCCGGCAAAGATCTACGCAAACGAGGGAATAGCGCAGGTGCTGTTCTTCAAGGGAGAGGAAGAACCGCTTGTCTCCTATGGAGACAAGAAGGGCAAGTATCAGGGCCAGACGGGGGTCACGCTTCCGAAGCTGTAGTTCCGGCGGATGTGCACGCAAAACGAGGGTCTTCTTTCGAAGGCCCTCGTTTCTTTAGCGGGAGATGCGGCTTCAGGAAGGTGCTGCCCACCGCATCCCAGCGCGGGCAGCGCGCGGGTATGCTGTACTGCAAGTGCGACTGTAAGAGGGGACGAGTCGCTGCAGGCGCAGGCAACAAAGGAAACGGGCCGCTAGATCACTCTGGCGGCCCGTTCAGTTCGTTAAAGCGTGCGGGGATCGGCGCTCAGCTTCCCGCCGCGTTGGCCATCACGTAATCCCGGTTCATACGGGTGATGGTATCGATGGAGATTTCCTTGGGGCACGCTTCCTGGCACTCGCCGTAAAGGGTACATCCGCCGAAGTCCTCGAGCTCCATCCGATCCACCATCGACAGGACACGGCGATACCGCTCGGCCTGGCCCTGAGGCAGGTGGCCCAGGTGACTGATCTTCGCGGCGGTGAAGAGAGAAGCCGATGCATTCGGGCACGCTGCGACACAGGCGCCGCATCCAATGCACGCAGCTGCGTCCATGGCGGCATCCGCGGCAACTTTCGGAACCAGTATCGCATTGGCGTCCTGGGCACCGCCTGTGGCCGCACTGATGAATCCACCTGCTTCGATGATCCTGTCGAGCGAACCCCGGTCGACCACCAGATCACGAATAACCGGAAATGATTTTGCCCGCCACGGCTCGATGTCTATGACGTCGCCATCCTCAAAGCTTCGCATGTGCAGCTGACACGTAGCTGTGCCCTTCATCGGGCCGTGCGCGGCTCCGTTGATCATGAGAGAACACGAGCCGCAGATCCCTTCCCTGCAATCGTGATCGAACGCGATCGGGTCATCGCCTTCCTCAGTGAGCCGCTCGTTGACTGCATCGAGCATTTCGAGGAAGGACATGTCAGGGCTGATCCCCGGGGCGGAATACTCAACCATCCGTCCCGGTTTCGCAGGTCCTTCCTGACGCCAGACTCTCAGCTTGAGATCCATTACTTGTAGCTCCTCTGCGACAGCTTCACGTTCTCGAAGACAAGTGGCTCCTTGTTGAGAATTGGTGCGCTGTCATCGCCTGCGTATTCCCACGCCGCGGCGTATGAGAAATTGTCGTCATCACGAAGTGCCTCGCCCTCAGGAGTCTGGCTTTCCTCGCGAAAGTGGCCCCCGCACGATTCGGTTCGGTGCAGCGCGTCAATACACATCAACTCGGCGAGCTCAAAGAAATCTGCCACCCGGCCCGCTCTCTCGAGTGCCTGATTGAGCTGAACATCACTGCCCGGAACGTTGACGTTCTGCCAGAACTCTTCGCGAAGTTTCGGAATCAGTTCAAGTGCCTTCTTCAACCCGGCCTCATTGCGCGCCATTCCGCAGTAGTCCCACATGATCTGTCCAAGTTCGCGATGGTACGAATCGACAGTTCGCGTCCCCTTGATGGAAAGAAACTTTCTCGTGCGTTCAGCGATACGCGCTTCAGCCTCACGAAAGGCAGCGTGGCTTGCGTCTACCGGAGCTGGTTTCGCGCTGGCCAGGTAATCCCCGATGGTGTTTGGCAATACGAAATAACCATCAGCGAGGCCCTGCATGAGTGCGCTTGCCCCGAGCCGGTTCGCACCATGATCAGAGAAGTTCGCTTCTCCGATTACGTGAAGACCTTCGATGCTGCTCATCAGGTTGTAATCCACCCACAATCCACCCATGGTGTAATGCACCGCGGGATAAATGCGCATCGGCACCTGGTATGGATCCTCGTCGGTAATGCGCTGGTACATCTCGAAGAGATTGCCATACCGTTCCTCGATCACCGGCTTGCCGAGCCGGTTGATCGAGTCTGCGAAATCGAGGTAGACGCCCAGTCCGCGCTCGCCAACTCCACGCCCTTCATCACAGACTTCCTTTGCACCGCGCGAGGCGATGTCGCGCGGAGCGAGATTGCCGAAGCTCGGATACTTGCGCTCCAGATAGTAGTCGCGTTCCGGCTCCGGAATGTCGCGCGGCGCGCGCTTGTCGCCCTTCGCCTTTGGTACCCAGACTCTGCCGTCATTTCTGAGCGACTCACTCATGAGCGTCAGCTTCGACTGGTGCTCGCCGCTCACGGGAATGCACGTGGGGTGAATCTGAGTGAAACACGGGTTCGCGAATGCGGCACCGCGCTTGTACGCACGCCAGATTGCCGTCGCGTTGGAGCCCTTGGCGTTGGTAGAGAGATAGAAGACGTTGCCGTAGCCACCGGTGCCCAGCACAACGGCGTCAGCCACATGTGACTCGATGGCGCCCGTGACGAGATCGCGGGTGATTATCCCTCGCGCGCGCCCGTCGATCACTACGACATCGAGCATCTCGGTGCGCGGATACATGGTGACGGATCCGGCACCGATCTGCCGCTCCAGCGCCTGGTACGCACCGAGCAGCAACTGCTGTCCCGTCTGGCCGCGCGCGTAGAACGTTCGCGACACCTGCGCTCCGCCAAACGACCTGTTGGCGAGGAACCCGCCGTACTCGCGAGCGAATGGTACGCCTTGCGCAACGCATTGATCGATGATGTTGACACTGATCTCCGCGAGCCGATACACGTTGGCTTCTCTGGCGCGGAAGTCACCGCCCTTGATCGTGTCGTAGAACAGCCGGTAAACGCTGTCACCGTCGTTCTGATAATTCTTCGCAGCGTTGATGCCGCCCTGTGCGGCGATGCTGTGCGCACGCCGGGGTGAATCCTGGAAGCAGAAGCATTTGACGTTGTATCCCAGCTCACCGAGCGTGGCCGCCGCAGCTCCGCCGCCAAGTCCGGAGCCCACCACAATCACCGTGTATTTCCGCTTGTTGGCGGGATTCACCAGCTTCATCTCGAAGCGATGCCGGTCCCATTTCTTTTCGAGAGGGCCCGCTGGAATACGAGAGTTCAGTTCCATTTTACTTTATCAAACCCAGGAAGACGGCAACCGGCACTGCTGTAAAGCCGGCCCATATTACGATAGCCACCCCGAGAGCCGCCGTGCGGGACAGTGGTTTCTGCCTCGGTTGTGCAACTCCAAGGGATCGGACGGAACTCCACGCGCCGTGATAGAGATGCAGCCCAAGCGCGATCATCGACACCACATAAAAGAGCGTAATCCACCAGATGCGGAAGCTCGTCACGATGTTGGCGTGGACGTCTTCCTTGGCGAACATTCCGGCCGGACTCCAGCCGGGACTCGTGAAGTGCATGACATGGAGCACGATGAAGACGAGCAGGAGAACGCCGCCAAGCCTCATCGTACGCGAAGCCCACGTGCTGACTTGCGGCTTGCGGTTCGCATAGCCATCAGGACGCGCTGCGCGGTTCTGCATCGTGAGCTGGTATGCGGCGATCACGTGAAGGATCACCGCGGCAATCAGAACAAGGCGCGCTATCCATAACAACTCGCCGGTGTTGACGAGAAAGTGCGCGTACGAATTGATTGCCTCAGGCCCGCGGAATACGAGCAGGTTGCCCGCCATGTGCGCTATGACGAACCCCACTCCGATGAGCCCCGTCAGGCCCATGACGAATTTCTTGCCTATCGCCGACTTGTAGAAACGACTTGCCCGATTCATTCCTGAATCAGAGCTTGACTGCGTTCATCGGCTCCCTGACGGCGTCAGCACTGCTCTCGAGCGCGGCGCGCTCTTCATCCGTGAGCGACACCTCGATAATTCCTTCCAGGCCGGAACGTCCGAGCTTGCATGGAACGCCGAGAAACAGACCCGACATGCCGTACTCTCCTTCGAGCCACGCAGCGCAGGGAAGAATGCGCTTCTGGTCGCGCACGATCGCCTCGCACATCTGAACGGCTGCGGCCGACGGAGCGTAATACGCAGATCCCGTCTTGAGATACTTGACGATTTCTGCACCGCCGCCGCGTGTGCGCTCGACGATTGCATCCAGCCGCTCCTTCGTCATCAGTTGCGTAACCGGAATGCCGCTCACGCTAGTGTACGAAATGAGAGGCACCATCGTGTCGCCGTGACCTCCAAGCACCATCGCCTGAATGTCGCGAACCGAGACATCGAGAGCTTCGGCGATGAACGACCGATAGCGCGCGGTGTCGAGCACTCCCGCCATTCCCAGAACTCTTTCGCGCGGAAATCCGGTGACTTCCTTCGCAACCCACGACATGATGTCGAGCGGGTTGGATACGACGATCACAATCGAGTTGGGCGACGTGGACTTGATGCTCTCGGAAACCTGCTTCACGATGCCCGCATTCGTGTTCAGGAGGTCGTCGCGGGACATGCCCGGCTTCCGTGCAATGCCGGCGGTGATGACGACGATGTCGGAGTTGGCTGTCTCGTCGTAGCCGTTGGTGCCGGTAACTCGCGAGTCGAATCCCTCGATGGGTGCTGACTCCCACTGATCGAGACCCTTGCCCTGCGGAACACCTTCCATGATGTCCACGAGAATGACATTGCGCGCGAGCTCTTTCTCGGCGATTCGCTGCGCGGTTGTCGCGCCTACGTTACCCGCGCCGACAACCGTAATCTTGTTGACCATTTTTTGCGTTGTGTTTTGTTGGTGAGGAACTACAGCCCGAAAGTTATTTCTCTGCGGGCGTGCAGGCAAACATCAGCCACCCACCTGGGACAGCGCGCGAAGGCCGCCGGTCCGCATCTGGAGCAGCTCATGCGCCAGTGGCTTGCCGGCCAGTGCTTCCTGAAAGAGCGGTGCCACCAGCTCGCCGGCTCGCAGGGGAGTGCGGAAATCCACCTCGTGATCGCCAAACAGGCACGTGCGCAGCCGTCCATCCGCGGTGAGGCGAACCCTGTTGCAGTTCCCGCAATACGTATGAGTCATGGGCGTGATCACGCCAATTGATCCTGCTGCGCCTGCGAAACGATAATAGGCGGCGGGACCATTGCCGCTGGAGGGCCCGTCGTCGGGCGACAACGGGGCGATCGCCGCAGCGCGCTCGAGTACTTCATTAGTCGGCACGACGTGTTCCCAGGTGAGCGCGCTCATCGACCCAACCGGCATCAATTCGATGAACCTCACGTGCCACGGCCGCTCGAGTGTGAGACGCGCGAAGTCTTCGATCTCATCATCGTTTACTCCGCGCATCACGACCATGTTGATCTTGACCGGAGAAAGCCCCGCAATCTCCGCGGCGTGCGCTGCGACAACCGGATCGAAGCCAAGATCGCGCCGGGCAATTGACGCGATCCGTTCAGGGCGCAGCGAGTCAACGCTCATGTTGATTCGGTCGAGGCCTGCGTCACGATACTTTCCAGCGAACTCCCCCATGCGCACACCGTTCGTCGACAGCGCGATGTCTTCAATGCCCTCAATGTCACGCAGCATTCGAATGAGCCGGTGGAGATCCGGGCGTATCGTGGGCTCCCCTCCGGTGATGCGCAGTCGTGAAATTCCTTCAGGCACCAGTTGGCCCACGACTTCTGCGATCTCTTCGTAGGTAAGAATTTCCGCCTTCGGGAGCCACTTCAGTCCTTCGAGCGGCATGCAGTAGACACAGCGAAAGTTGCATTTGTCGGTGACCGAAATGCGCAGGTATTCAATGACCCTGCCGAATTGGTCCTTGCTCGACTTCACGGGGCCGGGGGTTCCTTCACGGCGCCCACCCACTCCTGCGATCCATCTGCGTACTCCTCGAGCTTCCAGACCGGTGCTCGCGCCTTTGTCTGATCCACTATGTAACGAAGGGCATCCATGGCAGGCGCGCGATGGCCATGTGAAACAGCCACGGCAATCGAGGTGTCGCCGATTACAAGCTTGCCCACTCGATGGAAGGCAATCGCCGAGTGCAGGCCGAAGGTTGCTCCAGCTTCAGCGAGAATTTCCATCATCTCACGCTCGGCCATCTCTTCATATGCGGAGTATTCAATTCCCGAAACCTCCCGCCCGTCATTCGTAGACCTAACTGTTCCCACAAACGCCGCGCTTGCGCCGCATTCCGGTGATGCGACGAGCTGCATCAACTCATCGATGACAATTGGCTCATGGACGATCGACGCGCGGATCATCCCCCTGCAACCGGTGGGATCAGGGCTACTTCGTCACCCTCCGCGAGTACCGATGCCGGTGTGGCGTATTTGTAATTGACCGATACTAGCGGAGCCGCTGGCAAATGAGCCCCTCCGGGAAGGAGCGCTACGCGGCTGACTACGTCCGCCACAGTCGATCCCTGGGGAAAATCGAAATCCATCTGAGAATGGCCCAGTTTCTCGGCGTATGAGGCGAACAGGCGTACTGTGACAGTCACAGGGACGGCCGGGGGGGCAGCTACTCCGCCCCCGAAAGCTCCGTATTGCGGGCCTCGGTCATTTCAACGCCGGCTACCAGTGTGCGCAGTTCCTTGGACGGCTTGAATACGGGAACCGGGCGGGCGGATACCTCGACGGGCGAGCCGGTGCGAGGGTTACGGGCCATGCGAGTCTTGCGGCGGCGGATCTTGAACGTTCCAAACCCACGAACTTCGATGTTCTCCTGATGCCGCAGCGATTCCTTGATTGCGTCAAGAAATGCATCGACGACCCGCGCACAATCTTTCTTGGAGATCATTGGCCCGGCCGTCCGCGATATCTGGGCGGTAACCCTTTCGACCAGATCGGCTTTCGTCATTGATTCCGCCTCAGAATTTACGCCCGTCGAATACCGTAACTCGTTAGAAAATATGGCTTTACTGAAATTGTGTCAAGCGTTGTAAAACTGCCCGACGCGACGGAATCATCTGGATTGAGGACGCGATGGGGCGCGACGGGCAGAAAACAGCGAACGCGGTGGGCTACTTCCGCGATTTGATTGCGTCCATGAACTCGTCGAAGTGCGGGATCGCATCGTGCGGTCCAGGCGCGGCCTCCGGATGATACTGCACTCCGAACACCGGCAGATTGCGATGCCTCAGGCCTTCGATTGTCCCGTCATTCAGATTGAGATGAGTCACCTCGAGATCCGGCGCGTTCGTTATCCCTGAGTCATCTCCTTCGACCGCGAAACCGTGGTTCTGCGAAGTGATGAGAACGCGACCGGTAGATAGCTCGCGGACGGGATGATTACCTCCACGATGGCCAAAAGGCATTTTCACAGTGGAGCCACCAAAAGCCAGTCCCAAAATCTGGTGCCCCAGACAGATTCCAAAAACCGGCGTCCCGCTCGTTGCCAGCTCGCGAACCGTGTCCGGCGCGTACGTTATCGCGTCTGGATCGCCAGGACCATTCGAGAGGAAAACTCCGTCGGGCTTCTCGCGAAGAACTTCACTCGCGGGAGTGCCTGCTGGCACCACCGTCACACGCGCGCCATGGTCGTCAAAAACGCGAAGAATATTCCGCTTGATTCCGAAATCATAGGCTATCACATGCCGCTCGGCGCGCGGATCTCCCCACGAGTAACGCTCTCGCGTGGTAACCCTGCTGGCGAGGTCGAGTCCCTCCATGGACGGGCATGCAGCGAGCTCTGCCTTTGCCGCTTCGGAAGGCGACTCGCCTGCGCCAATCACGCCACGCATCACTCCAGACGACCTCAAGTGCCGCGTGAGTCGCCGAGTGTCAACCTCTTGCAAAATTGGTACATCCGAACTTGCGAGCCATGCCTCCAGATCGCCTGTCGCCCGCCAGTTGGAATAGCTTTGCGACAGATCTCTGACCACCACTCCGGCAACCTGAGGGCGAGCCGATTCGGGATCCTCTGTGTTGATTCCGTAGTTTCCAATCTGCGGTGCCGTCATCACGACGATTTGTCCGCCGAATGATGGGTCGGTGAACATCTCCTGATAGCCGGTCATGTTGGTCGAGAAGACGACTTCGGCGACGGTAGGCTTGGCGCCCGTGGCGTGACCGGGCGATTCAGAATTGACGCCGATGCGGCCGCGAAAAAGGGTTCCGTCCTCTAGGAGGAGGAACCCCGGTGTGGTAGCTCTAGAGCTCAATTAGCCAATTACCGTTTCGTCGCGGGCGGAGGTGTCGTTTCCGGCGGCGTGGTCACCGGGGTTGAAGCCCCAGGAAGCGCGCCCGTAGCCGGCTCGAGCGGGACTGCCGGAGCTGCCGTGCCGGGGTTGTTTGCCGGCGGAGCCGCTGCTGGCGCCGGCGTCGCGAACGTGTCCTCCAGCACCGACTTTGGAGAGCGGGTGCGGGTAGACATCAATTGCAGGACGAAAGCGAGCGCGAGGAAGATTCCACCGCACCACCAGGTGGCCTTGGTCAGAATCGTCCCTGCCTGCCGGATGCCGATGAAGGAATCGGGCGATGAGCTAGCACCGCCGAAGTTGGCGGCGAGGCCGCTTCCCTTGCCGGCCTGGAACAGAATCGCGGCGATCAGGACGAGCGCATCGATCAGAAGTATTACAAGTAGGAAATTGTAGAGCATTTCAGAGTGTCAGAGGCGTCGATACAATCCTGAAATATAGCCGCATGCCCTACGTCCGCGAAATGGCAAGCCACGAACTCGCGTCGAGACTGGCGCCGCCAACGAGGAGTCCGTTCACGTTTTCTGCAGCGAGTAGCGCGCCCGCGTTAGCCGAGTTCACGCTTCCGCCGTAGAGTATCGAAGTCAGCCGGCCTCGATCTCCGCAGATGGCGGCGAGTTCGCTGCGGATGACGGAGTGCATGGCGGCAGCATCTTCAGGCGTAGCGTTGCGACCAGTTCCTATTGCCCATACCGGCTCGTACGCAATAAACGGCTCCCGTGTGGCAAGCAGTGTCATCTGCGACAGACCGGTCCGGAGCTGCGAGACTACCACTTCTTCGGCACGCCCTGCCTCACGCTGCGCGAGAGTTTCGCCAACGCAAAGCATCGGAGTCAGTCCACCGCGTTCGACAGCCGCGCACTTGAGAGCGGTTTCTTCGTCGGTCTCGCCAAATACGTGACGGCGCTCAGAATGGCCAACCAGAACAACGCGCACACCAGCGTCGCGTGCCATCGGAACGGATATCTCACCCGTATACGCACCCTGATCCGCCCAGTGCACGTTCTGCGCGCCCAGCAGGATGTCGCGTCGATCAGCAAGTGCCGAGGCGACGGTGGACGTCGAAAGTGAGGGGGGAAAGAAAATCACAGTACGGTCGTTCTGTCGCGGAAAGCGATCGAGAAAGGATTTCATGAACTCACGGGCGTCAGTGGGCCCGTTGTTCATTTTCCAGTTGGCCGCCAATACCAGTCGCGTCATTCTGCCTCGCTGTCGTCGAGTGCGTCCACGCCCGGCAGTTGCTTGCCTTCGAGGAATTCGAGAGAAGCGCCGCCACCCGTTGAGACGTGACTCATTTTTTCGTCGAGCCCTGCCTGCGTGACTGCCGCAGCGGAATCTCCTCCTCCGACAATCGTCACGACTCCCTTCCCGGTCGCGGCAGCCATTGCGTCGGCAATTGCCCGCGTGCCGCGATCGAACGGTGGCTTTTCGAACACTCCCATCGGTCCGTTCCAGAGCACCGTCCTTGCCGACGCGATAGCGCGCGCATATGACTCGGCCGTTTTCGGTCCGATGTCGAGCATTGCCTCGTTCTCTGGAATGCTGTCACGAGTCACAACATGGGCGGAACCTGAAGCTTCGATGGAAGGCGCAACCATCGCGTCGTGAGGCAGCGTGATTCTCGGTCCCCACTTCTCGAGCAGTTCACCCGCCAGTTCGAGCTTTTCTTCCTCTACTAGCGACTTGCCGGTCTCCAGGCCCATGGCGCGATAGAACGTGCACGCCATGGCGCCCCCGATGAGCATGCCGTCGACTTTCGGGAGCAACTTCTCGATAACGTCGATCTTGCCGGAAATTTTCGAACCGCCGAGTACAGTGACGAATGGATGCTCACTGTTTTCGATTGCGCGGCCCAGATAGTCCAGCTCACGCTCCATGAGAAGTCCCGCGACCGCGGGGCTGAGGTGTGCAGTGATTCCGGCCGTCGAAGAATGAGCCCGGTGCGCGGCCCCGAATGCATCGTTCACAAAAAAATCGCCAAGCTTTGCGAGCGATGCGGCAATCCCGGGATCGTTCTGTTCTTCACCGGCAAGGAACCTGGTGTTCTCGACCATCAGAACTTCATCGTCCGCCAGGTTGTTGGAGGCGACTATTGCAGCCTCTGAAATCGCCGAATCCTCGAAGCGGACCTTCTTCCCGAGGAGCTGCTCGAGGTGTGCGGCAACCGGGCGCAAACTGTATTTCGGATCCGGTTTCCCTTTGGGTCGCCCCAGGTGGGAAAGGAGAACCGGCCGGACTTTGCGGTCGAGCAGCAATCGAAGTGTCGGCAGCACTGCCCGGATGCGCGTGTCATCCGTGATTGCGCCGGCAGCATCGAGAGGAACGTTCAGGTCGACCCGGACTACTGCGCGTTTTCCCTCGACATCCTTCTTGTGAAGATCGCGAACGGTTCTCTTTCTCACCGTGGCTACTGGAGACGAGTGCCGATAAACCGAAGCAGGTCAACGCAGCGCGATGCGTAACCCCATTCGTTGTCGTACCAGCCGGAAACCTTCACCATGGTGCCATCCACCACGTTGGTGACCTTCGAATCTAGAATGCAGGACGCGGGATTCCCGACATAGTCAACGGAGACCAGTTCTTCCTCAGTGTATTCCAGAATGCCTTCGAGCGGACCCGACGCGGCGGCACGGAATGCCGCATTCACTGCATCGACCGTCGTCGCCTTCTCGACTTCCACAGTGAGATCGGTAAACGAGACATCCGGAGTCGGGACGCGAATCGAGAGACCATCGATTTTTCCCTTCAGCTCGGGAATCACCAGAGACGTTGCCTTTGCCGCGCCAGTCGTGGTCGGTATCATCGACAGCGCAGCGGCCCGCGCGCGCCGGAGATCCTTGTGCGGGAGATCCAGTATCTGCTGGTCGTTGGTGTAGCTGTGCACGGTAAGCATCGAGCCGTGGCGAAACCCGAAGTTCTCTCGAATCACGTGGACCATCGGCACGAGGCAATTGGTAGTGCACGAGGCGTTCGATACGATGTGATGATTTGCCGGGTCGTACTTGTCGCTGTTGATGCCCATGACGATGGTGATGTCCTCTCCCTTTGCGGGAGCGGAAATCAGCACTTTTCGCGCGCCGGCATCCATGTGCTTGCGCGCGTCCTCTGCATTGGTGAACCGGCCCGTGGACTCAAGCACGATATCGACGCCGAGGTCACCCCACGGCAGCGCGGCAGGATCCTTCTGCGTGAGAACCTTTATCTCGTCGCCGTCTACCACGAGCGTGTCTCCGCCGTGCTCGACATCACCGGGGTACGTGCCGTGAATCGAATCGTACTTGAAGAGGTGCGCGAGGGTGCGCGTATCGGTCAGGTCGTTGATAGCGACGAAGTCCAGATCGGCCACTCCCTGCTCTTTCGCAGCGCGAAGAACCTGTCTTCCAATTCTGCCGAAGCCGTTGATTCCAACCCTGATTGCCATGGGATTTTCCTATTGATTGAGCCGGTCACCCGAGGCGGGCGCGCGGCCGAATGTCATGTAGCTGATGGTTCTCGCTCCCGCGGAAAACAGCGCGGTTGCGCAGGCACGTAGAGTTGCACCGGTTGTAACGACGTCATCGATGAGGACGATGTGCGCGCCCGCGAGCGATTTGCGACCCGGGACCGGCACCGAGAACGCTCCGGCAACATTGCCTAGTCGTTCCCCCGGAGTCAACTCCGTCTGGCTCCGCGCAGATGAGCTTCGGAAGAGGAGATCGGCTCGCGCGGGAATTTTCCACAGGACTGCCAGCTCAATTGCGATCAGTTCCGACTGGTTGAAACCACGCTCGCGACGGCGGGTGGATGCCATGGGAACGGGAACGAGCGCGGCACGCTCCTCCATGACATCAGCTGGAAACGAAACCCGCGCCATTCGCTGGGCAACGGCGGCGGCAACCCGTTTCCAACCACGGTACTTGAGCGCATGGATGACATCCTTGCCAGCTCCGGGACCGATCCAGCAGTACGACCTCGCAGCGCGAACGAACGGCGGAAGATTGACGCACCACCGGCACGAATGAGAGTCCACGGGGTGCCCGCAACGGGCGCACCTCGGATGCGGCAGCTCTCTCACCAGAGTCCAGCAATGGCCGCAGACAATTCCTGATTCGCCCTGCTTCATCAGCCGGCCGCATACCACGCAGCAAACGGGAAGCAGAAAATCTGCGATGGCCGAGAGAGCAATCTCCGCGCTGCCCCGCAACGAACGTGTTTCGGGCGGAGGAGCTACTGACTTCTGCCGGTCGCCTGGAGAAGCGCGCTCCACATCACTTCCCTGTCTGGCTCGACATCGAGCCAGAGTGTGAAAGCAGCGGTGCCCTGATGCAGAAGCATCCGCAACCCGTCCGCCGCGCGATGCCCGGCCGCACGCGCGCCTCTGACGAGCGAGGTTTCGTCCGCGCCATAAACGAGATCGAGAACTGCAGCTTCAGGCTTGAGACGATGCAGTTCCACCGGCATCGCCTGATTGCCGGACATTCCGACAGATGTTGCATTGATCACAAGATCTGCATCCGAGAGGCACGGATCCCGAACCGAACAGGCGCGGACGACAACCGAAAACCGCATCCTGAAGGACGAGGCCCGGGCCAGATCACGCGCGTGAACAGACACACTCGCACCACTCCATCCCTCGATCGCCGTCAGCGCTGCGGCAGCAGCACCGCCAGTGCCGATCACCGCAACCCGGGCATCACGCGGAAGGTCCCCAAGGAGGTCCGCCACGGCGCCATTGAACCCGGTGACGTCTGT
>JBKJNN010000168.1:0-2952 GCA_046593625.1 Gemmatimonadaceae bacterium
GGCTTTACCGCAACGGAAAATGGCAGGCGATCGCCGCTCAGGATTACCTGATCCCTAAATGAATATCCGAAGCCCCGCATTCCTCATTTGCGCCTACGGCCTCGCCGCCTGTACCCGCACTGAAAACAAAACCGAGACTTCACAAACAGGTACGACGGTAGCCGGCACATCGATACCGTTTCCGCACACTGGGCCTGCGGGTGAATGGCAGACGCCTGCCGGCGATTACTCGAGCTCGCGATACAGTACCCTCTCGACGATCACCCCGGCGAACGCAGCAGGCCTTCATGTCTCGTGGGCATTCTCGACCGGCGTGCTTCGCGGTCACGAAGGCCAACCGCTCGTTGTCGACAACACGATGTACATCGTCACGCCGTATCCCAACGTCGCATACGCCCTCGATCTCGCACAGCCCGGACAACCTCTCAAGTGGAAATTCCGCCCGGAGAACGATCAGCAAGCCATTGGTCGCGCGTGTTGCGATGTGGTCAATCGCGGAGCCGCCTACGCGGATGGGAAAATTTTCTACAACCTGCTCGACGGCCACACCGTTGCTGTCGATGTAAAAACCGGCAACCAGGCGTGGCGTACGAAGATGGGAGATCTCGCGCGCGGCGAGACGATTACAATGGCGCCGATCGTCGCGAAAGGAAAAGTCTTCGTCGGCTCGAGCGGTGGAGAGATGGGTGTGCGCGGCTGGATCGCTGCGCTCGACGTCGCGACAGGAAAGGAAGTGTGGCGCGCATACAACATCGGACCTGATCGCGACGTAAAGGTGGGACCGAAGTTCAAGCCATACTACGACCACGACAAGGGTCCCAACCTCGGTGAAACGAGCTGGCCGGGCGACACCTGGAAGACCGGTGGCGGTACGGTCTGGGGATGGCTCTCATACGATCCCGAGCTCAACCTCATCTACCACGGCACGAGTAACCCTGGTCCGTGGAACGGCGATCAACGCGCCGGCGACAACAAGTGGACTGCGGCCATTCTCGCACGCGATGCAGACACCGGCGAAATGGTGTGGGCCGTTCAGACGTCGCCGCACGATCTGTGGGATTACGACGCTGTCAATGAGAACATTCTCGTCAATCTCCCGATCAAGGGCGAAACGCGAAAAGTTCTCGTGCACTTCGATCGCAACGGATTCCAGTACACGATCGATCGCGCTACAGGCCAGATACTGCTCGCTGAACCCTTCGTCCCGATGAACTGGGCGACAGGAATCGACATGACAACCGGACGGCCAAAGGCGCTTCCCGCAAAGATGCCGGCCTCGGGGAAAAAGATCACCGACATCTGTCCGAGTCTCGAAGGCGGAAAGAATCAGCAGCCAGCGGCGTTCTCTCCGCAAACTGGATTGTTCTACGTACCGACCGTGAATCTCTGCATGGATTTCGAGACGCGTGAGGTGACTTACATCGCAGGCACGCCGTTCATTGGTGCGAATGCTCCAGAGAAAGCCGGGCCCGGTGGTTATCGCGGTGAGTTCATGGCGTGGGATGCAACGACGGGCACGAAAGTCTGGGGCATCAAGGAACCATATCCAGTGTGGGGCGGCGCACTCGTCACAGCTGGTGGAGTAGTCTTCTACGGAACACTCGACGGCTGGTTCAAGGCCGCAGATGCCCGCACTGGAAAACTTCTCTGGCAGTTCAAGGTGGGATCGGGCGTCGTTGGAAATCCTGTTACTTACACGGGACCCGATGGAAAACAGTACGTCGCCATCTACGCGGGAATCGGCGGCGACATGGGACTGCTGATCGCCGGCGACGTGGCCGCCAATCTGCCTTACGATGTAAGGCAGAGAGGTACGACGCTGCCGGAACTTGCACGATGGACCAGCTGGGGCGGTTACTTGTTCGTGTTCTCTCTTTGATGGAAAGGAGAATTGCGCGATGAGAATTCCATTCTCAATCAGAGCGGCTGCAATCGCAGTAGCATTGCACAGCAGCGCGGGGTGCGTAGACAGCACAGAAGCTCAGGGAACCCCGCAAAGGCTCACCGATGGCGGCGACAGCCTTCGTATCCCAACGCACGAAGAAATCCTGCCAGTTGGAATCCCGAGCAACAGACGACCAGTCGTCCGGCGAAACCCGTTCGCGGGAAACCGGAAAGCGACCGGAGTCGGAGCGCAGCTTTTCGTCTCCTACAACTGCATCGACTGTCACGGTGCAGATGGCGCGGGCGCGATGGGCCCGGGCTTTCAGGATGGACGCTGGCACTTCGGTGGCACGCCAACCGACGTTTTCGAGTCGATTTATCAGGGACGACCTGAAGGAATGCCATCGTGGGGCGGACGCATACCAGATGACCAGATATGGATGCTTACCGCCTACGTTCAATCCCTCGCCAAGCTCGACCTGACAACGGAAAACTTCACAGGCCAGACAATAGAACGGACTGGTCACTAAGGGATTGATCTCAACGCTCTGCGTGAGGATTTCGTAGACGCTATGAGCAGGATCGGAGTACGACCAACGACTAATGATCATCTCACTGAACGATATCGAACAGCTGCTTTCGCCCTGGCAGAATGCATATAGCGACTCAACCGTCATTTCGACTTCCATTACTGCCCTGCACCTGATCGGGATGCTGGTCGGCGGGGGACTTGGCATTTCCGCCGATCGTGCAACGCTGCGCATTTCGCATGAACAGCCTGGCCAGCGACAACGGCATCTTGGCGAGCTCAACGCGATTCATCGGCCCGTTCTGATTGCAATGTCCCTGCTCTTCACCACTGGACTGGCGATGCTTGCCGCAGACGTAGCAACCTTTGCCACCTCGCCCGTCCTTTGGATCAAGCTGGGACTCGTGGCTCTTCTCGTGTTGAACGGGGTAGTACTTGAGCGCACGGAAACTTTGCTTCGCCGGCCGGATAAATCAGCAGAAGATGCTGCAGCGGCGAAATTGTGGGACAGGCTCAGAACGAGTGCGATTGTCAGCATC
>JBKJNN010000201.1:0-11242 GCA_046593625.1 Gemmatimonadaceae bacterium
GGCCGCGAGAACGCCAAAATGTATTTGAAGGACAATCCTGCGCTGATGGCGGAAGTCGAGGAGAAGGTCAAAGTTGTTCTCGGGATTCGCAGTGGCAATGGGGAAGTAGAGGCCGAAGCGGCTGACGAGTAGGACGAATTCGAAAGCGGCGCCCATCGGAGGTCACGGCTACCGGTTGGCGTCCGCGAGGGGTCGAATGTGGTATCTGATACGGCGGCAGCCCGGTGCTACCGCAGCAACAGGTGTCGCGTTCGGCCCCGAATTTTTTCCAGCGCGGATCGCCTCCAGCCGCACATTTTCCGCATACTGAATGTCTGCTAAGGCGTACGACTACGCCTTGAATCTGCTCGCAGCGCGGGCGTACACCACACGCAATCTCCGCCGCAAGCTTACCCAGCGCGAATACGATCCCGTGGAAACCGAGCAGGCCATCGAACGCCTGCTTTCCAGCCGGCTTCTCGATGACGACAAGTACGCCATGGAGTTTGCCCGGCAGCGCCTGGTAAACGCGGGGGCCCCCGCCCGCCGCGTGGAGCAGGTACTGCGTCGGCGAGGCATCGACCGCGAGGCAGCCGTGCGAGCCATTGCCGCAGTGATGGCGGAGGAAGATGTGGACACTCTCGGGGCAATGGAAATTCTCGCGCGAAAAAAACTCCGGACACTCGGCGATCTCGATGCGCAGGCAAAACGGCGTCGCCTTTTTGGTTTTCTCGCGAGGCGCGGATATGACCTCGAGGATATCCGCCGCACCGTTGACATGCTTTCTCACGAGCCAGATTCCTGAAAATCCGGCAATCGCTGCATACTGGGTGGAGTTGCTGCCGCGGCTATATTTGAACCGATGAAGGCCTCCGATATCCGCCGACAGTTCCTCGAATATTTCAATCGCCAGAACCATGCGATCCGGCCGAGCAGTTTGCTCGTGCCGGCTGATGACCCCACGCTGCTGTTCACGAACGCGGGCATGGTTCAGTTCAAGCGAGTTTTTCTTGGCCAGGAAAATCCTGACTTTGGACGGCGCGCCGCGACGTCCCAGAAGTGTGTTCGCGCCGGTGGCAAGCACAACGATCTCGAACAGGTCGGTCACACGGCCCGGCATCACACGTTCTTCGAGATGCTTGGCAATTTTTCATTTGGCGATTACTTCAAGCGCGATGCAATTCGCTTCGCCTGGGAATTTCTGACTGTCGAGATGAAGCTGGACACGCGCCATCTGCGCGTGTCGGTGTTCGAAGAGGACGATGAGGCGCGCGAGCTCTGGCGGGAAGTAACCGGGCTGGCCGACAGCCGGATATACGGACTCGGCGCACACGACAATTTCTGGCAGATGGCAGAGACGGGTCCCTGCGGTCCGTGCTCGGAGATTTACGTGGACCTCGCCCATGTTGCATCGGACTGGAGTTTCCCAGAGGGTGCGACTGGCCAATGGACTGAACTCGATCGCACCGATTTTTTGACGGAAGCGTTCGTCGAGGGAGCGGAGGCAGGGCGGTTTCTCGAGATCTGGAATCTCGTGTTCATGCAGTTTGACCGGCAGAGCGATGGCACACTCGTTCCATTGCCGAAGCCGTCGGTCGATACAGGCATGGGCCTCGAACGCGTTGCTGCGGTCAAGCAGGCGGTCACCAGTAACTACCACACAGATTTCTTTCTTCCGCTGATCGAGGGAATTGAACAGATCACCGGGATTCCATATCGCGGCAGGGAATCGGACGAAAGCTACTGGCATGAGCTCAAGGAGTCTTCGGCAGGCAATCCGCACTCTGCTGCGGTCAAGCAGGGCAACCGCGTACTTGTTGACCCTGCGTCGTTCCGGATCGTTGCAGATCACGCGCGGGCGGTTGCGTTCCTTCTGGCCGATGGAGTTTTTCCGTCCAACGATGGGCGTGGATACGTGCTTCGCCGCATTCTCAGGCGTGCAGTTCGCCATGCATGGCTGATGGGCCGCGCGTCACCCACTCTTGTCGAAGTGGTGAAGCGCGTCGTGTCCGAAATGAGCGACGTGTACCCCGAGCTTCGTGAGCGCGAGAAACAGATCCTCGATACTACAAGAGCTGAAGAGCAGCGATTCCTGGCCACGATTGACGGAGGCATGCGCCGCTTCGACGAGATAGCGCCAGAGTCAACGACCCAGGGCTCTGATTCGCTCAAGGGTACGATTGCGGGAGAAGATGCGTTCCGTCTCTACGATACGTTCGGTTTCCCGATTGACCTCACTGAGCTGATGGCGCGCGAGCGCGGCTATATCGTGGACATCTCCGGCTTCGAGCGGGCGCTTGGCGCCCAGCGCGCGCAATCTCAGGAAGAGCGCAAGTCGAAGAAGCTCGGCGTTGCTGCAGATGAACTCGCAGATACAAGCTGGATTCCTGGGGATTCCGTCACGTTCGTTGGCTACGACACTATTGAAGCGGCTACGGAGATCACTGCATTTCGTGAACTGCCGGAAGGCCGCGTTGCAGTCATGCTGCGAGAGACTCCGTTCTATGTCGAGTCGGGCGGGCAGGTGTCTGATCGCGGTTCGATAGTTGGCGAGGGGTGGAGTGTGGAGGTTGACGAGGTTCGGCGAATTGACGGACGTCCCACCGCCATAGGCAAAGCGTCAGGTGTCGTAAAGACGGGGCCCGCTGTTGCGACAGTACCTCGCGATGCGCGGCTGGATACCGAGCGCAATCACACCGCCACTCACCTGCTTCATGCTGCACTGCGCGAGGTGCTGGGTGACCACGTTCATCAGGCCGGGTCGCTTGTCGCTCCCGATCGGCTGCGTTTTGATTTTGCGCACCATGGACCGCTTAGCGATTCAGAAATCCGTCGCGTGGAAGTCATCGTGAATCGCGGAGTGCTTGCTGCCATTCCGCTCGATGTGCGCGAGAAACCTTACGCTGAAGCGGTGGCGACCGGCGCGATGGCTCTGTTCGGTGAGAAATACGGCGATGTGGTGCGGGTAGTATCAGTCCCCGGACTGTCGCAGGAACTGTGCGGCGGCACTCACGTGAGAAACACTTCGGAGATCGCGCTTTTCCAGATTGTAAGCGAGACGGGTGTTGCGGCTGGCGTGCGTCGCATCGAGGCCGTCACGGGTCTGCTCGCGTACAACCTGGTTACCGAGAGGCAGGACGCACTTGGCGAAGTGGCGGCGCTGCTCAAGGCTTCGCCTGCCGGCGTTGTGAAGCGACTCCAGACACTGCTGGATGAACGACGTACGCTCGAGAAAAAGCTGGACGAGGCGGTCCGGAGCGGCGGTTCCAACGGAGTCGCGCAACTCGTGGAGCGTTCCTCACTTGTTGGCGACGTCACAGTGATTGCCGCAGCCGTTCCAGCGATGGACATGAAATCGCTCCAGGCGCTCGGTGACGCCGTGCGCGAACAAATGGGCAGCGGCGTTGCCATCCTCGCCGCGTCGTTCGACGACGGAAAGAATTCCATCGTCGGAATAGTCACAGACGATTTGCGAGAGAGAGGACTGCGCGCAGACACAATCGTCAGGGACGTTGCTGCGGCAGCAGGCGGGCGCGGCGGTGGCAAGCCGCATATGGCGCAGGCGGGGATTCCCGATGCGGCTCGCCTGGCGGATGCTCTCGCGGCCGTGCCCGGTGTGGTGCAGGCCCACCTCGCTCGCTGACGCGAGTGCCCGAGATGGGTCAGGCGGTAAGGATCCGTGACTGGCTGCTGTCGCGCGTTCCGGAACCGCCGCCGGCACTCCGGACCCGTCTCGCCGAAATTGCGGGTGATGTGGAATGTGCTGACGCATCCTCGCTTTCTGCGGCGCTCGTATTGCTGGCTGAACCGCTTCTATCATCGGTGGGAGACGAGCGGTCCGGAGCAGTTGACCTGCTCGCGGCCGACGCGCTCATCACCTACGCGATGGAGTCTGCAGCAGAGAGCTGCGAGAATTTCGAGCTCCACGCCAGTCACGCAATGACGCGAGCAGCGTCTCCGCACAAATGATAGTAATTCTGTTTACGGGCGGAACGATCGCGATGCGGAGTCACTCCGCCAGCGCGGGGACGCTGCCGTCTCTCAACGCGCAGGAAATACTTCAGGCAACCCGCGGCATAGATGCGATAACCGGAGTCGAGACCGAGGAATGGGGATCGTTCCCCGGCCCGCACATGACGGTTGACCGCATGTGGGCGCTGCGAAACCGCATATGTGAACATCTCGAGCGCCCCGAGGTGACGGGTGTGGTCGTAACCCACGGCACCGATACGCTCGAGGAGTCGGCGTATCTTGTGGCTCGATCACTCCCGTTCGAGAAGCCCGTAGTGTTCACTGGTGCGATGCGCACGGTAAGCGATCTCGGCTGGGATGGCCCCGCGAACCTCCTCGAGTCAGTGCGAGTTGCGGCCAGTCCCGAGACTCGCGGCTTTGGCGCGATGGTTGTGATCAGCGGTCAGATATTCGCTGCGCTAGATGCGACGAAAACCAACACCCATCTGCTCGACGCGTTCGAGAGCCCCGGGTTTGGCCCGCTTGGAGTTCTCGATGAAGGCGAACTGATTGTTCACAGGGAGATGCCGCCGATGCCGCGGATCATCACCCCCCGTGAACTCGCAACGCCTGTAGATATAATCTTCGTCGCCGCGGGTTCGGATGCGCGTTTGCTCGACGCATCGCGTGAACGCGCCCGCGGCGTGGTGATAGCAGCGATGGGGCGGGGGAATGTCCCTCCGGAAATGGTGCCTGCCATCAAGCGATGGATAGGTGAAGACAAACCGGTAGTTCTCACGTCACGCACACAGGGCGGCAGGGTGGGTCACACCTACGGATACGCGGGTGGGGGAAAACGACTGGAGGAGGCGGGTGCAATTTTCGGAGGGTCGAGGCGAGCGCAGCAAGCCCGCATCGATCTCATGCTCGCACTCGGCGCAGGAATGTCCATGACGGAGATCGGCGAAATGTTCAGGGATGTCTGATTGACCTCGAGACTCGCACCGCCTCCGGGAGTGCTCAAGATCGCGCGCACCCTCGAGAAAGCCGGTTATCAAACCTGGTGCGTTGGTGGAGCGGTGCGCGACGCGCTGCTCGGACATCCCCATCTCGACTGGGACATGGCGACTGCAGCCCATCCACAGCAGGTGCGCAGTCTGTTCGCGCGCACCGTTCCCGTAGGAATCGCCTTCGGCACCATCGGTGTTCTGGATGACAACGGGCACATGCACGAGGTCACTACGTTCAGGCGGGACGTGAAGACGGACGGGCGTCACGCTGAAGTCGAATTCGGTGCGTCGCTTGAAGAGGACCTCGCACGCCGCGACTATACGATAAATGCGATCGCCTACTCCGCATCGAAGAAGACAATCTCCGATCCGTTCGGCGGTCGCGAAGATCTCAAGCGCGGGATCGTGCGCGCAGTGGGGGTAGCGGGCGAGCGAATGCGCGAGGACAGGCTTCGAGCTTTGAGGGCGCTCAGGTTCGCGGCGAGATTCACCTTCGAGATTGAGCCGGCAACATGGGATGCGATAGTCGAGAGTGCACCGCACATGGGCCGGTTGTCCGCCGAACGCGTCAAGCAGGAAATAGAGAAGACGATGGAACAGGTAATCGCGCCAAGCCGCGCCTTTGCGATGTGGCGCACGAGCGGGGCATTCGCAACGCTGATACCAGCGCTGGCGGATATCAGCTCGCTCGAGCTGGGTACGCTCGACCAGCTGGCGATTCCCGAAGGCCGGAAGCAGGGGCAGCGGCGAGTGATGCGGATGGTCGCACTCTTTGCGGCGGCGCCACCCGGCTCTGTTCCGGGCATCCTCAAGGAATTGCGGTTTTCCAATTCCGACTCGGCCTGGATTGGATCGGTGGTTTCACACTGGCACGAGCTGGAAAAGGAGATGCGGTTCTCGATGATGTCGGAGTCGGCGCCACCAACGGCAGTGCTCCGGCGGTGGGCCGCTCTCACTGGTCGCACGCGTCTTGCTTCAGTGCTCCGGCTGGCTCATGCGCGCTGGTCGGCGGAGAGAAAAGCGGGTGTTGCTGCACCGTCGCCCGAGCTGGTCTTGTCGGTTTACCGGCGTGCGCTTCGCGTCGCGTATCGCGATGCGATTGAAGTGGGCGACCTGGCGGTCAACGGCAGGGACCTGGAGAAGCTGGGAATCCGTGGCCCGACAGTGGGACAGACGTTACGATTGCTTCTGGAATCGGTTATTAATGACCCTGCGGTAAACACTCGCGAGTCGTTGATCGACTCCGCCCGGCGAATGATGGAATCACGTGAAACTGAGGGATAGTCCTGGACATGCTATTTCGCGGCAGAAATCCCGATGTCACCGTCTGGAAGCGGTTCCGCTCTGGTGTTGACGGCTTCACCTTCGAGAAAGGTGGCGATCATTACGAGGCATTCATCGGCGCCAATGCGGAGCGCGTGGTGGACCTGTTTCACGTACTCAGCGAGCAGCTTCAGCCCGCAATTGACGTGGTGATCGAAGACCTCAGGTCGGAAACGACGTGGAAGGGGGAAAGCGTAGCCCTGCCCGATGTTCGGGACGCGGTTGCGCGACTGAAGGTTCCCCTGGCCACCTACGGCGGCGTCGAATTCTCGCTCTACACTCCCGACGACCAGCTCACGCTCACGCCGCAACTCGAACTTTTTATCTACGCGCGATCCGACCGGTGGCTTTACCTCCTCCAGGGCAAAGGACTGGAGGAGAAGGCCGCGCTGGCAGACCGCTCATGGAGATCTCAGGGCTGGGACAGCGCGCCCGCACCTACACTTTCTGCGGCCATCACGACGGCTGCTGAGCGGCTCGCGCTGACCATCGCGTGAATCGGCAGGCGGTTGCGTACACTTTCCTCGCGGCCGCCGCCAACATTGCGGGTGCGGCTGCTGTCACATCTCGCTCGCGATGGAGCCTGCCTGCGCTGGAGAAGCTCATTGCTCTCTCCGCCGGCTTCATGGTTTCTGTCGCACTGCTCGATCTGGTTCCCGAGGCAATCGCACAGCACGGGGTAAGTGCTGCACCAATAATCCTCCTCGGATTCCTTCTGGTTCATCTCACTCAGCACACGCTCGTACCGCATTTTCATTTCGGAGAGGAAGTCCATGCTGTGACGAAGGCCGTGAGCGTGTCTGCGCTCGCGGGACTGCTGCTCCACACATTCGTGGATGGAGTCGCAATCACGAGCGGATTCGAGGTGCGGGCCACGCTCGGCTTTCTTGTCTTCATTGCCATACTCCTGCATAAACTGCCAGAGGGGCTCGCGATCTCCAGCCTGTTTCTCGCGGCCGGTGCCTCACGGCGGAGAGCACTCCTTGCAGGCGGTGCTCTGGGGTTGGCTACAGTGGTGGGCGGACTGGCCACGGAACTCATCGCCCCACTCAAGGAGTCGGGTCTCGCGCTCGCTGCGGGCGTCAGTCTGTATGTCGGTGCCTCCAATCTCGTTCCCGAGTTTCAGGCCAAGCGCGACTGGAAACTTCAGGGAAGTTTCTTCGCCGGCTGCGCGATCTACTTTGTGGCGCGAAAACTGATAGCCGGTTACGTATGAGGCCGATCAACTAGCCGGTTGGATGCCAAAGCCATTTCGAAGGCCAGCTTCGGGAAGGGGAGCGGAGCGCGAAGCGTCGCTGTTCACCCCTCCGGCATCGGCCCAGCCGCTGGCGGCGAGAATGCGGCCGCGCACCCTCGAAGACGTCGTCGGACAGCAACACCTGATCGGCCCCGGCAAGCCGCTCGGCGATGCAATCGGGAAAGGGGCCATCAGCTCGATGGTTTTCTGGGGCCCGCCTGGCTCCGGCAAGACGACGATCGGACGTCTGATAGCCCGCTACACGGATCGTGAGTTCATCCCGTTTTCCGCAGTTACCGAAGGCGTCCCGCGAATCCGCGAGATAATTGCCGCGGCTGAAGAGCGCCTCGAACTCGGGCGACAGACCATCCTGTTCGTAGATGAGATTCATCGCTTCAACAAGGCGCAGCAGGACGCATTTCTCCCGCACGTCGAGAGCGGCACAATCACACTGATAGGCGCGACGACGGAGAATCCGTCGTTCGAGATGAACGGCGCATTGCTGTCGCGAATGCGGGTCTTCGTGCTGAACCCGGTGCCCGCCACAGACTTGCGAGAACTGATCGGCCGAGCGCTCTCTGATTCAGAGCGCGGCCTCGGAGACCTGGCGCTCGAGATAGATGAGGAAGCGGTCGAGCTGATATCCGTCGAGGCGGACGGCGATGCACGGCGCGCCCTCACGGTTCTGGAGGCAGCGTCAGTCCTCGTGGGCAAGGATGGTCGAATCACCCTCGAGACTGCCCGCGACGCAATGCAGAAGCGGTTTGCGCACCACGACAAGAGCGGGGAAACGCATTTCAACATGCTTTCCGCACTTCACAAGTCGCTGCGGGGCAGCGATGCGGACGGGGCACTGTACTGGATGGCGAGGATGATAGAGGGCGGTGAAGATCCAATGACGATTTTCCGCCGGGCTATTGCAATGGCGGCCGAAGATATCGGGCTTTCGGATCCCGGCGCGCTCCAGCTGGCGGTGGCAGCTCGCAATGCATACCACATGCTCGGGCCGCCCGAGGGCTATCTGCCGCTCGCGGAGATGATCATCTATCTGGCTACGGCACCCAAGTCGAATTCCGCTTATCGCGCCCTCAATGCGGCCATGCAGGCGGCCCGCGATACCCCGGCCGCGCCGGTTCCCATGCACATCCGGAACGCTCCAACGCGCCTGATGAAGGAACTGGGCTATCATGAGGGGTACCAGTACGCGCATAACGATCCCGAGGCATACATCCCGCAACAGTATTTGCCGGATGAACTGAAAGGAACTTCGTTCTACGAGCCGGGTCCATTCGGGTTCGAGAAAGAGATTAGAAAGAGGCTCGACTGGTGGAGTACAAGAGGCGCAGAGAAGGCAGAGGCGCAGAGGAACGCAGAGGACGCAGAGAAGGACGATGGGTAGTTTTTCCCACAAACGACAATCAGGGGGGATGAATGTTTAGAAAACTTGCAATCGCGGCTGTTGCCGTAGCAGCACTTGGCGGGTGTGCTTCGCTCGGCGTGGGCTCGTTCCGTGAACCCGTCGTGAATTTCAACGACGCAAAAATTCGCGGGCTCGGGTTGAGCGGCGGCTCGATCGACGTCGTGCTCAGCGTCTACAATCCAAACCGCTTCGACCTCAATGCTACGCGCCTCAGCTACAAGCTGATGGTCGAGGACAGGGAAGTCGGAACCGGGGCGCTGAACAATGCGTTCAAGGTGCGAGACAACGATTCAACATACGTCACCATTCCGGTGGACTTCACCTACGCTGGCCTTGGATCGGCGGGGCGCGAGTTGATCACCAAGGGAACGGTCAACTATCGCGTGACCGGAGATTTCACGGTGAGCACGCCTCTCGGTAATTTCACTCGCCCCTATGACCAGCGCGGACGCTTTTCGAGTCTGGGCGGCACCACGCAGAGCAGGTAGCGCTACGTCGCGCGAACTGATCGAGCTGACCGCCCCGGTCGAGAGAGCATTTCTCGTCGGGGCGCAGCTCAAGCGGGCACCTGCACGCAGCGTCAGCGGCTCCCTCGCACCTGGAAGCGGTACCGGCTCCACGCGCGGGCAGGTGATGTCGGAACACCTGGAGGAACTTGAAGAGCTAGTTGACACTGCGGGCGGCATTGTCGTCGGCCAGCTTACTCAGCAGATCGAGCGGCCTAACCCGGCCACTTACCTTGGCAAAGGCAAGATCGAAGAACTCACTCAGCGTATCGCGGAGGTTGACGCGACGCTGATTGTTTTCGATGACGAACTGACACCGGCCCAGGGGAAGAACATCGAGGACGCGACCGGCAAGCGGGTTATGGATCGTGCCGAGCTCATCCTCGATATTTTCGCAACTCGCGCGCGCTCGTCGGAAGCAAAAATGCAGGTCGAGCTGGCTCAGCTCGAGTACATGCTGCCCCGGCTCATGCGGATGTGGAGTCACCTGGAAAAGTTTCGCGGCGGCATCGGAGTTCGAGGCCCAGGTGAAACCCAATTGGAGACGGACAGGCGCCTCATCGGCCATCGCATCCGCCTGCTCAAGCAGCGGCTGAGGGAAGTTCAGAAATCCCGGGAGGTCCGGCGGACCTCACGCAGGGGGCAGTTCCGTGCGTCGCTGGTGGGTTACACGAACGCGGGCAAGTCATCGATCCTGAGAGCTCTCTCGGGCTCCGAGTCAGTGTTCGTCGAGGACAGGCTGTTCGCGACGCTCGATCCGCTCACTCGCGAAATCCACCTTGCTGAGAATACCACCGTGCTCCTTACGGATACCGTCGGTTTCATTCGCAAGCTGCCCCATCACCTCGTTGCATCATTTCGAGCGACACTCGAGGAGGTCGCGGAATCGGATCTGCTGCTGCATGTGATTGACGCGAGCCATCCACTGTGGGAGGAACAGCGGACGGTGGTGAATCAGGTGCTCTCCGAGTTGGGCGCTGCTGAAACGCCGACTCTCCACGTCTTCAACAAAATCGACAGAATTCCCCACGAGGAGTTGATCGCGCTCGAAACCCGGATCGGCAATCTCGTTCCGGGTTCCGCCTTCGTATCGGCGACGACGGAGGATGGTCTCGAGCCGCTGAGGCGCTCACTCCTGTCTCGCGCGAGAGCGAGACGGCCGCTGTCCGAAATCAGGCTGCCGCTGCACGACGGAAAGCTCCTGGCAGAGATTCATCGTGATGCAGAGGTTCTGGAGCAGCGTCACGAAGGGGATGAGCTGGTCGTCATTGCCAGAATAGAAGAAGCTCTGGCCGGGAAACTGCGACAGTCAGGCGCGGGCGTGGCGGCGCAGGACTGACCCGACACGGGTACCTGGGCGCCTATGTAACGTTTTTTATATAGCGCGCCGTTTTTTTCAGGACTATTATCAAATCCTCGTGTTAAAACCTCCCACCGCCCAATGAGAACAGCTATATGGCTGGCCGAGACGTTCGGTCTGGCCTTGACGCTTGTACTGCTGATCACGCCGTTTGTGATCAGGAGCGCCGGTGCGCTGAAGCTGTTCGACGCGCCGGACAATGTGAGGCGTATGCATGCGCTGCCCGTACCGCGGGTCGGCGGCATCTCGGTGTTTCTCGTTGCGGCTATAGTCGGCGCACTTCTGTTCGCCCGCACGCAGCCGCGCTTCACCATTCCTGGCCCCGAGGGTGATGCCCAGATCAGATTTCTCTGGGGCGCGCTGGCGGGCGCTTCTCTCCTTTTCGCGGTCGGCCTCGTGGACGATTTGCGCGGTCTTTCTCCGACCATCAAGTTCGTCGCGCAGCTTGCGGCTGCA
>JBKJNN010000122.1:0-12296 GCA_046593625.1 Gemmatimonadaceae bacterium
ACCCCGGTACCCGCGGATTCGCACCGAGTTATTCCGCTTGGCCTGTTCGGGAATTAATGTTTACGGGCAGCGAATCTCCGTCGCTCCCCTGCCCCTGGGCCGGTTCGGCTTTCACCCCAAGTCCCCACATACGATGCGCCTCCGGAACGTAAGTGCAGCGCTCGCCGCGCTGGCCCTGATAACAGTCTCGTGCTCCGAGAACAACATCACCGGCCCCCCTTCCACACAGTCGCCCAAAGTAAAGGCTCCTGCGTACGCAGTGACCCCCACGGTTCCGTCGATTCACATAAGTGAATTCCACTACGACAATGCGGGCGCAGACCTGGGCGAATCAGTGGAGATCACCGGGCCCGCAGGTGCGAGCGTTGCCGGGTGGAAGATCCTCCTGTACAACGGTAACGGCGGAGCGCTCTACGACACCAAGACGCTTTCAGGAGTACTCCCGACAACGTGTACAACCCGCGGCGTCATTGTGCAGACAGTTCCAGGCATTCAGAATGGCGACCCGGACGCAATCGCACTCGTGGACGCCGCCGGGAATGTCGTTGAGTTCATTTCATATGGCGGCAAGTTCGTCGGCGTCGGCGGAGCCGCAGCAGGAATGCTCACAAGGGATATCGGCGTCAAGGAATCGAGCGCGACGCCTGTTGGCTCTTCGCTGCGACGCAACAAGGAGGGAACCTGGTTCGCTCCTGCGCCCAACACCTTTGGCGCCTGCAACGATGTCACCGATCCACCCGCAGACTCAGCCGTCGCAAGCATAACCCAGGCACCTGCATCCGCGACTATCGTCACTGGCGCCACTCAGCAGATTGCCGCCACCGTCAGAAACAGCGCAGGCGGAATTCTCGTTGGCGCGATGACTGGGTGGGAAAGCAGTGACATCACTGTCGCCACCGTAGACGTCAACGGGCTCGTGACAGCCGTCTCCCCGGGTACGGCCACAATCACCGCGACGACAACCACAGGCCTCAGCAGTTCATCCACCATCACCGTCAATGCCGCTCCGCCCCCGTCCGACGCCGGCGACGTTCGCTTCTCGGAAATTCACTACGACAACGACGGAACAGACGTAAATGAAAAAATCGAGATCGAAGGGCTCGCCGGCACGAGTCTCGTCGGCTGGAAAGTAGTTCTCTACAACGGCGACAACGGGCAGGTGTACAACACAACCACCCTTAATGATGTCATCCCTGCAACCTGCGATACTCGTGGCGTTGTAGTCGTCAGCTATCCCTCCAACGGTATCCAGAACGGAAGCCCGGACGGATTTGCGCTCGTCAACAGCGCCAACCAGGTGGTAGAGTTCCTGTCCTACGAAGGAACGATGACCGCGGCGAATGGGCCTGCCCAGGGTCTGCTTTCAAAAGACATCGGAGTTTCGGAAAGCAGCACATCGGCGATTGGCCGTTCGCTCCAGCGCACGGCAGCTGGTTCCTGGTACGGACCGTATTTCAACACGTTCGGCGCATGCAATCCCACCGAGCTGCCTCCGCCGTTCATATCCATAACCGGCCGCACGCCGAGTGACCCGGCACTGCCGGTAGGTTTCCAGGATCAGCTCTTTGCTTCACTCCAGGCGGTGAACGGCACGACAGTTCCAACAACGTTTACCTGGTCGTCTGAAACTCCCTCACTGGCGAGCATCGATCAGGAAGGAGTGATGACAGCTCTCGGAGAAGGCATCGCGGTCATCCGAGCCACTGCCGCAACGGGAACAACGCGCACCTATTCGCTTCCGACAATCGTCGCGACACTGGGCGGAACAGCGATGTATGCAGGAAACGCCGAGTTCGGTGAGCCAACCGATGCCGATGCCAGTGACGACTACATTCTGCGGCATCCGGAATACACCGTTTCGTTCAACAAGAACCGCAACACCCCCAACTGGGTGAGCTACGATCTCGATGCATCGCACTTTGGTGCGCAGGACCGTTGCGATTGCTTCACCTACGATCCGGAACTGCCTGCCTCGTATACCCGGTACACCACCGCAGCGTATACCGGCGCTGGCACATTCCATGGCTACGGAATCGACCGCGGTCACCTCGCGCGTTCATTCGACCGTACGACAGGGTCACTGGACAACGCTTTCACCTATTACTTCAGCAACATCGTCCCTCAGGCTGCCGACCTCAATCAGGGACCATGGGCAGTTTTCGAAACCTACCTCGGTGATCTTGCGCGCTTCCAGAACAAGGAGGTGTACATCGTCACGGGAGTTGCCGGCAACATCGGCACGATCAAGGATCAGGGGCAGATCGTGATCCCCGCCCAGACATGGAAGGTCGCCGTAATCATGCCGCGCGATCAGGGATTGGCCAACGTGACCAGCACCCAGAGCATCGAAGTCATCGCGGTCCTCATGCCGAATACACCCGGCGTCAGAAACGTCTCATGGCAGAGCTACCAGACAACGGTAGATGCAGTTGAAACGGCGAGTGGCTACGACCTGCTGGCCCTCCTGCCCGACCCAATTGAAATCGCGGTCGAGAGCAACACCTCGGCGCCGGTTGCCGCGACCAACGGACCCTACAGCGGCGCGCTTCCGAACGAAGCCATCGCAATGAGTGGCGCGGGTTCGACTGATGCCGATGGAGATGCACTTTCCTACTCATGGAACTTTGGAGATGGTGCCGCTGCTACCGGCGTGAACGTGAGTCACGCGTATACGGCTGGAGGCACGTACACCGTAACCCTCATAGTCACCGACCCACTCGGTCTGGCCGACACTGCCACAACCACCGCAACGATCTTCTCCGAGAGTCAGGGAACCGCGAACGCCAAGGCACTTGTCGCTCAGCTGAACGCAGCAGGAAAGATCAACAACGGCAACGCCAATTCACTCACGTCCAAACTCGATGCTGCAATCGCATCATTCGAGCGCGGCAACTTCAACGCTGCTGTTAACCAGCTCGGCAGTTTCCTCAACGAGCTCGATGCCATGGCAAAGTCCGGACGGCTTTCTGCGACCGACGCCAGCGCTTTGCGAACGCTGATCAACCGCATCATTGCATCTGCGTCATAGAAAAACTCAGAGTTGCACAGGAGCCCCCGGGACAAAATCCCGGGGGTTCTTATTTTATCAGGTCGGCAATTCTCCGGAACCCCGGGAGACAACGGCCTCGCCGAACACCCGGCGCACATCCGCGATGTGCGCCTCCATGTCGCACCGCTTCCTGAACTCTTCCACAACTTCCCGCGCGATTCCATCAGCGAACATTCCGGCAGCCACTTTTTCGAGCGCGCCTGCGAGTGCTTTGATATCACCGTTCGGCACAAGCAGTCCGGTAATACCCTCCGACACGGTTTCCGCGAATCCGCCTGATGCAGTAGCCACCACGGGCACGCCCCGCACGATACCCTCCAGAGCTACAAGACCAAGCGGCTCGGCCCAGAGAGAGGGTGCCACAAGCGCCCAGGCAATGGAGAGTTCGCGCTCTATGTCGGGAGGTTCGAGCCAGCCGAGAAAGTGAACGTGCCCGTCGAGCGAGAGATCGCGGCTCACCTGCTCGAGGTGTATCCGTTCCGGCCCCTTCCCCGCGACCCGCAGCGTCGCCTGCGGGTGGCGCGTTAACACCATCGCGAAAGCACGAAGCAGGTGCTCCACACCTTTTTCACGATCCAGGCGTCCAGAAAAGAAAAATGTCGGGTGGAGTGATTTCTGTCGCACGAAGCCCGGTCCAGGTGCGGGAACCGGGAGTTCAAGAACGGACGACTGTATGCCTGCGAGCTCCAGCTCCTGGCGCATCCACTCACTGCAGGCGAGCACCTTTACGGCACGTGCGATTCCCAGCCGAAGCAATGCGTACCTCGGCTGGTCCCTGAGCCAGTGCGGAACGCTGACACAGCCTCCCTTGCAACAAACCCAACCGGCCTGATCGGTGCAGATTATTCCGTTCGGCAGGAGCTTTGAGCCAATTGGACATACGCACTTATAATCCGAAACGGCGAGAACTATCGGCAGGTCACCCACCGCCTGAAAAATTGCAGGGGAAAGGTGGTGGGCAAACATGTTGATGAAAACCAGTTCGGGCCGAAATGAATTGACTGCCCTTCGCACTGCACGCGTTGCGAAAGGGTTGGCGATTTGCAGAAAAGCCTGCGCAATCACTCGCTCAGTACCGAACGCTACATGTTCGGCCGTCCCTCCTGCCGCTGATCCAGCACTGCTCGTGAGCAGCTGCACCTGTTCACCGGCGTTCCTGAGCCCGGCCCGCAGCCAGCCGATGTACGCCTCAGCGCCACCCTGACCACGATTCCAGTCCGTGACCATGAGGATGCGCACAGCTACGCCTCCAGCGTGATCCGCGTGGCAGTAGCCACAGCAGTCTCGGCGGCCAGCACCACGTTTAGGCACCGCACCGCGTCGTCGAGCGTTCCCACGGAAGTGCTCTCACCACGAATCGATGCAACAAACGCTGAGATCAACCGGCGGTGCGACGGGTCGAGGGATGGCCGCGCCAGGCGGCGAACGCGCCATCGAGCAACGTCCGCATCAGGGACAACGAGCCTGCGACGGGTCCCGTACCCCAGTTTTCTCGAGACTCTGAGTGAAAAACTGGACTGATGCCGATCGACCCGCAGCGTCCCGCTCTCTCCAATCAGTTCGACGTGATCTGCACGTGCCGCACGGTACGAGAAGAAACCCTGAACATGCGCACCTTTTTTCATGAGGAGCGACAACGTTGCAGTGTCTCCCTCTGTCACGTTCGACTCGAGGTGGCAGCTCACGTTGATCGCTTCGTCGTCGAGGAACCATCGCGCCAGATCTATGTGATGCGTGGCAAGATCGAGAAGCACGCCTCCCCCCGTTGAGCGCTGGGTTCTCCACGCGCTCATTTCTTCCGGCCGCATCGGCTCGCAAAACGAAGTCTGCATCGCCTGGATTCTTCCAAGCTCGCCGTCGGCAACCAATTGGCGCGCCTGTTCGAAAAGAGGGTGCATGCGACGATTGAATCCCGTCATCACGATGCAGCCAGAGGAATGCGCGGCAGCGACGACTCGCGCTGCGTCCGCACTGGTCGTGGCCAGTGGCTTCTCGACGAGCACGTGCTTGCCCGCCTCGAGGGCAGATACGGTCAACCCCGCATGCAGATGCGTCGGTGCGCAGATTACCACTGCGTCAACGCTGGCATCGCGTATTATCTCCTCTGAATCTGCGACAACCGGTACACGAACCACCCCGCTTGCCATCTCGCGCGCAGATGCAGATGGGTCGGATGCTGCGACAAGCCGAACTCCTTCCATGCTGGGAATGATGCGCAGGTATGTCCAGTACGCGATTACGCCGCAACCGATGACACCAATTCGTATCGGGCGAGCGCCAGTCGCAGTCACCGCTCCTCTCCGGAATTGAAGGCGAGCTTCCTCACTTCGAATCCGGTCATCCCCTTTTCCGCAGAATGAGGAGCGCCGAGCAGGTAGCCCCGCATTTCGCCGGCTGCCTTCAATACCGCGCCCAGAATCAGGGACGGAATGGTAGTAAGCGGCAGTTGCTCTTTTTTTCCCACTTCCTGGACTCCCTTTCTGATCCTCGACAGCAGAACAATCGGGATCAGCGGCGACCCGGCCGCGTATACCAGGCGGCGCGCGAGCCCCCACCTTTCACTTCGATAACCGCCAATCAATACGCCCGACAAGTAGCGCTCACGAACGAAGCAACTCATCCTGTCGATGTTGATATGCTGGATTCCGGCGGATGGCTCGAACCAGGCGCGGTGCCCACGCTCGCCAAGCGTGACGAACAACTCGTCACCAAAGGTAAGCGCCTGCTCGAGGCGATCGCCGAACTCCAGCAGGACTGATTTGCGAAACGCGCTGTCATGCGATGGCATGACAACCGTAGCTCCCGCATCTAGCGTATCAGACCAGGCCCCGTAGTCACTCAGAAAACCTGCCCAGCTGAGTCCCGAATTTGGGTTGCCGTTCCGAAACCCCGGCACGGCGGCGCTCCACTCTCCACTCAAAGCAGCAATCAGCTTCTCACCCAGGTGCGGATCGGGATAAGCGTGAGTTTCGGCGATGAACACGAACGGGGCACGAGCGGCCCTGACTCCGAGAGCGCGCGCCTTTGCCAGCGGTACGATCGAAGGAACTTCAACCACTTGTACCGAATGAAAACTGCCTGACAGCCTTTCGAGCAGCGAAGCGTCAGGCGGCGTTGATATCACGAGCAGCAGCTCTGCACGGTTCGCGATGGTCTGGCCTGCCAGACTCTGAAGCACTCGCTCGATACGTTCACAGTGATCGCTGACGAGGATCATGGAAAGTATGGGGGCTGCGCTATTTGAATCGATCAGGAATATCTCCGGCTGAATCGGTGGACGGCGTGCATTCCCAGATGTTCCGCCGGATACAGGAATCGTCGGACGCGAGAGGACGCGTACCAACCGATGAGTGAACGCGCAATAGTCCTGTCTGGGCGCCAGCCCCGCCATGCAGTTCTGTCCAGGACATTGAAATAAGCTGTGTCAGCCTTCCCGGATTCGCGAATCACCCACGGCTTGAGGTTGCCTGCGAAGTGAAGGATTCTGGGGCGACCACTTACCCCGCCATATTCCGCGCCCCCATTCCTGTCGAGCCGATCCAGGTTCGCGCTCCAGTTCCAGCGAGGGTCTATCGCAGTCCACTTGTCGTAGAGCGCGGCGTTGAGCGCCTCCTGATCCCAGAAGACAACCCGGTCGCGGAATCTCTCCAGGTACTCCATCGCGGCAACCGATATTCCGGATGCTCGCCAACGAAGGGTGTCGATCACCAGCATTCCCGCATTGAAATACGGACTTGTCCGATCAAATCCCAGATCACTGAAACCACTGACTCCAAACCGTGATGCCAGCATCGGCACGAGAGGATCGGTCACGGCAAGGGCGTGCGCATCACCCAGCGGTCTATCCCACAGCTCAGCCAGATCCGTGAGCACGAGCATATCGCAGTCCAGCCAGATCGCCTTGGTCACCTCCCCTGGGAGCGACTCGGCGATGGTCAGCTTCTCGTATGTCGTCGCCGGCATGCGCCCCCACAGCGGCAACCCGCGCAGCCGCTCCCGGTTGGGTGTCAGCCAGCGCACGCTCGCGCGCGACGGAAGCGACTGGACAATCCGACTTTTGAGAGCCGCGCCAACTCCGTCATCCACAATCCAGGCAACAAGTTCACGGCCGGGGGCGAGGGCGTCGGTTGCGGAACGAAGCATTACGGCAAGCGGAATAGCGTAACTCTCATCTGCAGCGCTTGCGACGACTACTGTGTCCGGCGATTTCATATCCCGGTCGAATCTACCTCTTCGGGCGGTTGATTGATTTCCATCCCCCCCGCGGTTGTGACAGGCGTTACTTTATCCGGGTGTCCTCGACTTCATCTCCGACCGAGTCGCTGCGCTCGATCGTCGCTGCACGCTTGCGTGCGGATCGCGAAGAGATTGTGTACCGCTGGCTGGAACGGATCAGCGCACGCGTAACTCTGGATGGCCAGGCCGTCTTTCCGTCCGAGGATTTGCTGAACCACGTTCCGCTCCTGATTGACGGTATCGCCGATTTTGTCGGCAGCGTCGACGGCGAGCTGAACTCATCGGCGCCCGTCACGGCCAAAGCCATGGAACTCGGCGCCCTCAGGCATTCCCAGGGTTTTGATGCGTATCAGATCCTCAAGGAATACGAGATTCTCGCGAACATCCTCTATTCTTCGACACGGCCCTTGCTCGAAGAAAGAGTTGAAGCCGCCAATAGCCGCGAAGCCCTGGTTTGCTGGGAGCAGATCGCCCAGGCGGTAGAGTTGATCCGCCAGGCAACGATGGTTCACTTTCTGCGCCTGGCCGGAGAGCGCGTCGCCGAACGCGAAGATCGGCTGCGGAGATTCAACCGCATGGTGGCGCACGAGCTCAAAAATCGCGTTGGGGCGCTTCGCGGAGCCGGCCATATGCTTCAGGAAAGCTGGCTGGAATCAGATCAGCGCCTGCGATTCCAGGAGATGATCCTCGAGAATGCCGAAGGAATCCAGCATGTGCTCGCGAATCTCGAAACGCTGTCCCGCCTCGACACCGACTCCCGCCAGAATCGCAACGTCCTCCTCACACACGCTGCCGTCGAGGCGGCGAGACAGCTTCGGGATACTGCGGAGGCGAGGAAAGTGGAGGTCAGAGTCGCTACAGACCTCCCTCCAGTGGAAGTAGACGCAGCAGCAGTCGAACTTTGCCTTTCAAATCTCATCTCCAACGCCATCAAGTATTCTGACTCGGCCAAGGACGAGCGCTGGGTGGAAGTGTCCGGCAGTCTCCTGTATCCCGACCAGGCCTATGGCGAGTTGACCGTCCGCGTGCGGGACAACGGAATCGGGATTCCCCCGGAAGCCAGAGAAAAACTGTTTCAGCATTTCTATCGTGCGCACTCCGAAACCGTCACTCAGGCAGACGGAACCGGACTGGGACTCAGCCTTGTACGCGAGACAGCACAGTCTCTTGGCGGCAGGGCGTGGGCTGAGTTTCCGGATGACGGGACAACTGTGTTCGCGTTTTCCTTTCCGTCCCGGCGTCAGGACGATGCCGCAGCAGCGGGTACCCGGCGGCCCGAGGCGGGAGTGCTTGCACCCTCCGAGGAGTCAGTGCCGGAGTAGCGGAGGCAGCTAGACAATGCGCACCCTCTCTTCGGGATGCCTCAGCCTGTAAATCAAGTACGCTACTGCTGTGAGGTTGATGACGAGTGCCCCTACCCGCGGAACCGTAACCTTCTCGATCAGCTCGTACACCTCGAGCGGGATAAAGAGTGATGTAGCCGTGATCGTCAGGTATTCGGCCCACCTGCTTTGATGCCAGAGGCCGATCCCCTCAATGATATAGAGCGTTGCAAACACCAGAGCGGCAACGCCCACCGCCTGAATCCGCCGAGGACTGTAGCTCAGAAGCTGAACGAGCAGTCGGTGAACCACAGGATGCTCGGCACTCTCGGATAACGCATAAATCCAGTTCTGAATTCGTTCGGCCGTAGCTGGCTGGAGCAGCTTGATGGCTCCAAAGTCGAGCGCAATGAGGCCGGCCGCCTTCACAAACTTGAAGATCGCAATGATCTCGATTATCTGATCGCGCTCTCTCCATGGCTCGGCGGCATGTGTGGCAGCCGGAACCGCCGGCGCGTGTATGTTCGGTGTCATCTGCTACAGTCGAAGGCAAGAAACGGGCAACCTGATGTATGTACTCAGATCACGTTGTCAGGATCCCTGCAGCGTGAAGCGCCCTCACTTCCCTCCGCCAAGCCGGCGAACAAGCTGGTCGAGAAACTCGAGACCATCGTAGAATGATTTCGTTCTGAGTTTCTCATCACGACCATGGGCGTTGCTCTCGCCGGGAAGTGAGAAGATTCCGCTCACGCCGTAGGTAGGGATTCCTGCAGCCCTGAGGAACCTGCCATCAGTTGCACCCGTGGACATGCTTGGGACCACTGGAATGTTGCCCCACATTTTTCGGGTCAACTCTACGGTTGCCTTGAGCAGCGCTGGTTCTACCGCACTCGTTGACGTCGGAAATCTCTCGCGGTCGCGCGTGCTGAACGTGATCACAATAGACGTGTCGGCCAATACCCTGGCGAGCGTTGCCTGAGTTTCCGTAGTACTCGATGTAGGCGCAATCCTGCAATTCACATTCGCACTGGCCGTTTGAGGCAGCGCGTTGTTCGCATGCCCTGCCGCCAAGCGAGTCGCGACGCAGGTTGTGCGCAAAATCGACGCGTACCTGGGGTCAGTTGAAAGAGTCGCAGCAGCGGCGGCATCCTCACCGTTGGCGACAATCGCGCGCATCGCCGCGGCCATTCCGGGCTGTTCAACTTTCGCGGTCTGCTCGAAGAAGGCCCTTGAAACAGGGTTCAGGGCAACCGGGAACGTGAACCTCCCTAACCGCGAAAGCGCATTCGTCAATGCGTAGATGGCGTTGTCGGGACGAGGCACACTCGAGTGACCACCCGGGTTGGTGATCGTGACCGTGAAGTTCTCCGGTACTTTCTCCGCAGCCTGAATGGAGTTGAAAAGCGGGCGAACATCGGCACCCTCGCCCACGAGCGTTCCGCCACCGCCCTCGTTGATGGCGTACGCGGCGTCGATGAGCGGCTTGTGCTCCTTGAGGAGCCACTCGACCCCGTTGTCATTGCCACCTTCTTCATCAGCAGTAAGTGCAAGAATCAAGTCGCGATCGGGTCTCCATCCTTCTGCCTTGTAGCGAAGCACATTGGCGGCGAAGATTGCAGCCATCGCCTTGTCGTCGGCAGAGCCGCGGCCGAGGAAGAATCCGTTTTCCTCGTAGAGCGTGAACGGGTCGCGCGGCCAGTCAGATCGCAGCGCAGCAACGACATCGAGGTGCGCGAGAAGCAGCAACGGACGGGGCGCCTTCGCTCCGCCGCGTCCGCGATAGCGCACGACGAGATTGCCTTTCGTTGAATCAGTCGGAGGTATCAGGACTTTTACGTCTTCAGCTGCAAAGCCGGCGGCGATGAACCTGCGCGCAATTGCGTCCGCCGCCTTGGTCGTAGAGCCGACTCCATCGACCGTGTTGATTCCAACCAGCTCCGAGTATACCTCGCGGGCGAGTTTTTCATGTGCCGTTACCGCGGCCCGGGACGCAGGTAGCTGCGCCTCGGCTGAAGTTCCGCATATGGTGACAGCCGTGACCGCTGCCGCGCCAAACTGGAAAAATCGGCGAGATATGGTAGAGAGCTGCAAGATGGGGCTCCTGTCTGCTTACGGCTGGTTCGTGCAAGCGGCTAACATTATGCCGCCAAGGGCGTCTATAAATATGACTCCAACGCCGGTTCGGGTTCCATGAGCTCAGCAAAGGTGAAAATCGCGTTTCTCGCGCTGGCACTTGTTGTTGTGGCATGCACGGCTTCGACCGATGCAGGCCCCGGCTCCGACCCTCAGCCACCCGGAAGCGACACTGTCAAGGTCGCCCTGAACGACCTCGGCACGCGTACGTATCTTGGTTTCCAGGGCGGGCTCTATCCCGGGGGAAGCAACACGATGCCGTCTGCACACTCCGCCGCCGGGATCACGCGGGCGAAGGGCATCAGACCACTCGATGCCAACGGAAATCCGAGTGCTTCGGGCAAGTACGTGCTGCTCTCCATCGGGCTTTCCAACACAACGCAGGAATTCTGCAACGGCAACAACAGCCAGAACTGCATTCCCGAGTCGTTCATGGGGCGCGCCGCAGCCGATCCGGAAATCAACAGGACGACTCTCGTCATTGTTGATGGAGCGCAGGGCGGAAGGGAGGCATCGGACTGGGCTGTGCCCACCGCTCAGACTTTTGACGAAGTTCGCGATGCACGGCTCGCGCGTTTCGGAGTCACTGAGCGGCAGGTGCAGGCCGTCTGGCTCAAATCTGCGGATGCACAGCCGACTCAATCGCTGCCCATGACCACGGCCGATGCCTACACGCTGGAATCACGGCTCGCCGCCGTTGTACGGGCGATGAAGGTGAGATACCCCAACCTTCAGCAGGTTTTTGTCACGAGTCGCATCTATGCAGGATATGCGTCGTCATCACTGAATCCCGAACCATACGCGTACGAATCCGGATTCTCGGTGAAGTGGCTGATACAGGCGCAGATAGACCAGATGCAACGCGGCTCCATAGCAGACGCTCGCGCTGGCGACCTCAATTACACAAGCGTCGCTCCATGGGTTGCGTGGGGTCCATACCCATGGGCAAACGGGACCGCCGCCAGATCTGATGGCCTTCAGTGGTTTCCGGCTGACTTCGGGAGCGACGGAACTCACCCATCGAATGTCGGCCGAGGAAAGGTCGGTGCAATGCTGCTGACGTTCTTCAAGACTTCGACATTCACGCGCTGCTGGTTTGTAGCGGGCGGAAGCTGCTGAGAACTATCGCACCTTGAAGTCGAAACAGTCGGGACGGGAATAGTGGCCCGATACATCGAGGGTCATCTGTTCGCGACGAACGGCGCCAACGTCCAGTTCTGCATGCAGCGTTTGCGCAATGTCGTAAACCGGTCCGACCACGTACGAACCATCGGGTGCGATGATGGCAGATCCACCTCTGAGTATAAGATCGTCCGGGCCTCCGACTTTGTCTGGATGAGGCGTCAACTCGGAAGGCAGCTGCGAAGCACGCATGATTGAACCTGCAGCGAGCACAAAGCATCGCCCTTCGAATGCGTAATGCCGGCTCGCAACCTGATGCATCTCGTGAACTGTAGGCCAGACGGCCACGTGAATATCCTCTCCACTGTCGTGCAGTGCCTGCCGGGCAAGAGGCATCCAGTGTTCCCAGCACACGAGTCCGCCGATGCGGGCGA
>JBKJNN010000027.1:0-3715 GCA_046593625.1 Gemmatimonadaceae bacterium
GGGTTCAACTCGTAGATGTGGCTGCGATTCAGTGGCACGTAGCGCTGGAGCGACGAGTTGCCGTATTCCGTGCGCGTTGTGAACGAGACCTTGTCCTCGGGAAGATTGCGGCCCCGCTTGGTCGTGATGTTGATCACGCCGTTGGCAGCGTCCGAACCGTAGAACGACGCACCGGCCGCTCCCTTCAGGACTTCGATCGACTCGATGTCGTTGGCGTCGATGTCGGCAATGGAGTTTCTGGTGAGCACGCCGTCAACGATGATGATCGGCGAGCTGTTGCCGACTCCAAGATTTGTCGAGCCGCGGAGGCGGATCGTCGGCGTGGCGCCGGGATTTCCGCGTCCGATGTTGATCTTCGCGCCGGAAACCTTTCCGGCAAGCGCGGCAACAGGCGAGCTGGCCGGCACTTCCTTCAGCTGCGCTTCAGTGACCGTCGCAACCGAGATGGTGAGCTTTTTCTGCGACGTCGCTGAGCTGACGCCCGTAACGACAACTTCGTCGAGGCGGAACGGATCTGCCTTGAGTGTGAAGTTGATCGTCTGGCTTCCCGCCGTGAGACGAACGGCGCGCGTGATCGGCGACATGCCGATGAAGCGAACGTTCATGTTGACGGTCTGTCCGCTTGCCCTGTCATCGGGCACGGTAAGGGAATAAACACCTTCCGAATTCGCCGTCGTGCCAATGCCGAGATTGACAAGGCCAACGTTTGCGCCCGCAATTGGAGCGCCCTGCTCATTTGTAACCTTTCCTGTGATCACCGCGTTCTGTGCATACGCGTCGCTGGCAGCAAACAAGCCGGCGAACATCGCCACACATGAAATCGCGGCTAACCTCTGACGAGAGATTCCCATCATGCCGATCCTCCATGAGATCTGGGGAGCCCATCGGCCAATACCTCGACGCTCAGCCAGACCAGAGCGTGGCTGAATGTGCAAGGGATTTGTAGCCGGGGGGCAATGAGTATGTAGCCAAGATGCAGACGGAATCAGATGCCCGCAACCCGGAACTGTAAAAAAGTGACCAAACGGCCCCGAAGGGGGTCGCCGCCTGAATCAGGCCGTCAACGGTTCGAAGCGCTCTTCTCGAGGCGGAAAACGAATGGCAGCTGGAGCAGCTGGCGGACGCTGCGGGACTTGAGGGTGGCCACCCTGAACTTTGCAGTGGCGAGGGCTTCCTGAACGGCAAGGGTAAACATTGGGTGACTCGAGGAGATCAACGTCAGCGAATTGTCGCCGAGGTTGCCATCGGTATTCACCACGAGTTCGACCACCACCCGGCCGGAAACGCCAGCCTCTCGCAGCGAATCCGGATACTCGAGGGAAGCCGAGCCCGGTATTAGTGCGGCGGGAGTATCCACTTCATCAATCGTGTAAACCGACATGGACGATACGAGACTGTCTAGCTCCTTCGACCGCTTTGCTTCGGCAACCTGCGGGCGTGGTTTCGGGCGATAGGGCTTGGACCAGATGGCCACCACACCGCATCTCTCGAGTCCACGGGCAGACACAAATTCAGCCGGAATGCTCGCCAGGCCGGAGTAAATCTCGATGCCATCCACTGTGGCGAGGTCGAACATGTCCAGATCCACTGTTCCCGCACTGGCCGGGTTCCCGTCCACAAAGACAAGCGGTGAGCAGCTTGCCCCCCGAAGCGTGATAGTCGTACCGCCCCCGCGGAGAGTTCGCATGCGCACTCCGGGCACTTCGCGAAGCACATCGGTGAAACGATACGAGTGTACGCGCTCCAGCCGCTCTCTTGTTATGAAGTGCCCCACCCCTTTCTCGCTGCGTTCCTTGAAGCCAGCGAGGCGGGAATCATAGACCTCCCGCTTCTCCCGCACTTCCACAGGTGCGAGATAGTCTGGAGTCGCAAAAACACGCAGTTCCACGTCAGGTTCGGTTCCGCGCGTGAACTCGACGGTGGAAAGCGACGGCCTGTAGCCGAGTCTCCGCACACGAAGGTCAACCGCGCCGAACGGGACGCCGGAGAGCCGGAATCTGCCCGCAGCATCGGAATACGTTCTTGCTTCCGTGCCCAGCGCACTCACTTCAGCGAATATGACAACCGAACCCAACGAGTCGCGGACGACGCCTTTGATCACGCCGCCGGAAGCCTGAGCAGCAGCTTGGGTAACAGCTACCCCAGCGGCAAGAAACGCAACCGCAACCCAGGCGCACATTCTGCGGAGGCCCCGAGAATCTGAAGCGGACATGTATTCCTCCCGGTTGACGGAGGGGCGTCAGGTTGAACTGCTCTTCATTGAACTAACGCATTCCGCACAGCGTTCGTCAAGCGTGTATTGCCGTCACGCCTTGACACCGCTATTCCCCGATGATACCCGTCATGGAGCGAGAACTTACTGCACGTGGACATCAACCCGAATCTGATACCATGAATCTCAAACTGTTTCTGACGCCCGCTGTACTGGCCGGACTGGCGGCATGCGCAACCGCAAAGCCAGTGGACAATTCCGGCGGCCCAACTCCCTCGGCTAGCGCGGGTGTGAGTTCTGGCGCGACTGTCCGCTGGACTGCTTCGCTCCAGCCGGCGCAGCAGCGCACAGGTGGACTCGGCCCGACAGGGCAGAACAAGACATTCGGCAGCGTTGCGTTGAGGTCGATTGGCACTGAGCGGGCGAGTATTTCCATATCTCTTTCGACTCCTCTTCAGAACTCGGCAACACTGAGCTGGGCCGTGCTCCCGGGGCGCTGTGGGTCTTCGGCCCTGCCGCTGGTGCCGATCGAGCGGTTTCCCGTGATTGACGTGAGCACCAACGGGCGGGGACAGCTCAACACGGAAATGTCGCTTGAGCTTCCGACTAGCGGCGCCTACCATGTGAACGTGTACTGGGCGGGCGGATCACAGTTGAGCGATGTGATGACTTGCGGCAATCTGCGCCGCGAGAGTTAGCCGGCGCATCCTTCACAGACCGCGATTTGAATCGCGTCGAAAGAAGACAAAAAAAGGCCCCCGCGTTTTCACGCGGGGGCCTTTCCTTTACATCGTCGCAACAGCCTGCCTTACGGCGTATACGTCGCCTTGAGGAAGGCACCGGCATACGGATCATATAGTCCAATCAGGATGTACCACGTTCCCGATGCAGGGTTGGCAATGTTGCAGACCTCGCCATTTCCACCGTTCTCCGATGCGCAGGTAAATGCGGACAGAGTCGGCGGCGTTGCACGGCGGATGTAGATATCCGCATCACCCGTTCCGCCGGAAAGCGTCACGTTTAGGTTGGTCTTTCCGGGTGGAACGAAGATGCGGTACAGCACCGTGCTGCCGCGCGCGCCCGAACTGGAGAGGGGACCCACTGAAACGCCGTTGGTTACGCCTGTGCCGAGGAGCGGCAGAACCGTGATGTTGCTGGAAATCATCCGCGAAGGGTCTGCCGTCAGCGTTGCGGTAACTGCCGAGAAACCCGGCGTGAGCGCGGTCACGAGCCCGCTTGCCGAAACTGTGGCCACAGCAGGATTACTGCTCACATAAGTCGCCGGGGCGGCGGTTGTGCCCAGTTTCGTGGAAAGCTGCTGGTCACCGCCTGGATCGAGGCCGATGAACAGAGGCGTGATGGTGAGGCGATTCTCCGGCGCTACGGAAACGGGCTCTTCATTAGTACAGCCGAAGACTGCCGCTGCCAGGAGAACTGCAGAAAAACGGACGACATTACGGTGAGTCATGTGGGGAACTCCGCGTGAACTTGCATCCACGCAAC
>JBKJNN010000162.1:0-5340 GCA_046593625.1 Gemmatimonadaceae bacterium
GGAACTCTGGCCTGAACGAGTCTGGACCGGCGTTCCGGAGCTGTCGTATTCCGACTGGATGAATTGCGCTGGCGAGTTACTGGATAAAGCAGTCGCAAACGGGTGGGGAGAGAGGACCGTCCTCCGCTTTCCGGAAGGTTCATGGACGTATCGTAAATTGATGGAACAATCCAATAGAATCGCCAACGTGCTGGTGGATGACTTCGGCATCGTTCCCGGAAATCGCGTTCTGCTCAGAGGTCCCAACAATCCGATGCTCGCGGCGTGCTGGTTTGGCGTAATGAAGGCGGGGGGCGTAGTGGTCTGCACGATGCCCCTGCTGCGTGAGCGCGAACTTCGATACATCGCCGACAAGGCGGAGATCAGGCTGGCACTTACCGACACCAGGTTCGCAGAGGAATGCGCCGGCGGTTTCGCATCCCACGCAGATGGGAGCGATCGCGAAAACAGTTACGTGGTGCATTTCAACAGCGACTCCCACCGGAGTCTCGAGCCGAGGATGCGGGGCAAGCGGGCGACGTTTGAGAACAGGGTGACTGCGGCAGATGACACTGCAATAATCGCGTTCACTTCGGGTACGACTGGTGAAGGCAAGGGTACGATGCATTCGCACCGCGACATCATGGCGATTACAGACTGTTTCCCCCGGTATGTTCTCCAACCGACTGCCGACGATCTCTTCTGTGGTTCGCCGCCACTCGCATTCACCTACGCCCTCGGCGGGTTGCTGCTGTTCCCGATGCGATTCGGAGCGTCATCTCTGCTGCTCGAAAACGCATCGCCGCCGCAGCTGATCAAGGCAATATCCGAATTCCACCCGACGATCTGTTTCACCGCGCCGACTGCATACCGGGCAATGCATGGAATGCTGGCGGAGCATGATGTTTCAAGTCTTAGAAAGTGCGTATCTGCCGGTGAGACGCTTCCCAAGGGAGTGTTTGACGCGTGGCACGAGGCCACTGGGCAGCGCATCATCGATGGGATTGGTGCGACCGAGATGCTGCACATTTTCATAAGTGCGGCAGGAAACGACATCCGTCCGGGAGCAACGGGGCGGGTTGTGCCCGGATATCATGCAAAAATTGTCAACGAGGATGGCGTAGATCTGCCACCGGGAACCGTTGGTCGTCTGGCGATTCGCGGGCCGACGGGCTGTCGCTACCTGGATAACGTCGAGCGTCAGAGGGAATACGTGCAGAATGGCTGGAATCTCACCGGCGATTCGTACAAGCTCGACGAGGACGGTTATTTCTGGTATCAGGCGCGCACCGACGACATGATCATAAGCGGGGGTTACAACATCGCGGGCCCTGAAGTGGAGAACGTGCTGCTCGAGCACACAGCGGTTCTCGAATGTGCTGTGATCGGAGAGCCGGATGAGGAACGCGGCCACATCGTGAAAGCGTTCGTGGTATTGCGTAAGGGGCATGCGGCGAGTCCGAAGCTTGTGAAGGAACTCCAGAACTTCGTGAAGGAGCGGATAGCGCCCTACAAGTATCCTCGCGCGGTGGAGTTCGCTGAATCACTGCCGCGAACGACCACCGGGAAACTTCAGCGTTACCGCTTGAGGGAGGGGTTGCAATGAGCATCGTTCCGGAGCGGCGGTCGGCTTCATTCGAGGTCCGGCCCGATGGCTGGGCACCTCCCCGCGGCTACGTAAACGGAGTCGTCGCTACCGGCCGGTTTCTCACTCTCGCGGGACAGATCGGATGGAATCCGCAAAGCTGCACATTCGACAGCGACGACTTCGCAGCTCAGACAAGACAAGCGCTGCTCAACATCGTCGAGCTGCTGCTTGCAGCAGATTCGCGGCCGCAGGATCTCGTGCGGCTCACCTGGTACGTTCTAGATCGCGAAGAGTACGTTGCCGCGCGAAAGGAAATTGGTGCTGCGTACCGTGAGATCATCGGTGACCACTATCCCCCTATGTCCGTGATTTTCGTCAGTGGGCTCCTCGAGCACAAAGCCCGTGTAGAGATCGAAGCGACTGCAGTGATTCCGCAGCATCCGTCCGACGCTTCAGACCCGGTGACGCCTTGATTCATCTTCAGACTCACGCTGCCACTCGTTACGTACAGCCGCTACGAGAGGGAGGATCCCTGCCTGCGGTGGTGGACACTCACGAAGGCGGACTGTTTGTCGTGAAGTTCAAAGGTGCCGGGCAGGGCGTGAAGGCGCTGGTGGCCGAGATCATTGTGGGGTTGCTGGCGCGAGAGGCAAAGCTGCCCACGCCTGAGATTGCTCTCGTCCAGATTCCGGATTCGTTTGGGCGGTCGGAGCCGGACCCCGAGATTCAGGATCTTCTGCGCGCGAGTCACGGTGTCAATTTTGGCGCGCGCTACCTGGATGGAGCGTTCAACTTCGACGCCAATGCAGCAGCCGATGTGATTACGCCGGAGCTTGCCGCAAGAATCGTCTGGTTCGACGCCTTTGTCTCGAATCCAGACCGTACCCATCGCAACCCCAATCTCATGGTGTGCGGACGCAAGCCGTATCTGATCGATCACGGCGCTGCGATTTACGCGCAACACGACTGGCCATCGGTGGACGAAGCGCGCGCGCGTGCGCCGTTTCCGCTCATCAAGGATCACGTTCTGCTGGCGATGAGCGGAGATATTGTCGCCGCGGACAGCGAGATGGCGGAGATGTTGAGTGATGACGTGATCTGCGAAGTGGTGGCGGGAGTTCCGGACGAGCTGCTCACGGAGCCGGCAATGGCCATGGATTTCCCGTCGCCTGAAGCAGCACGGACGCGATACGCCGAGTATCTCATTGCGCGCATCCGCTCGCCGCGTGCGTTTGTGGAGGAGGCGCTCGTTGCGCGTGAAAGGGCCGAGCGTACTCCTGCCCTGAGGGTTCATTCCCGCCGATGAAAAACTGGATCTGCTATGACTTTGCCGTCCTGCGCGCGGTTCCTCACGTGCATGTAGGGGGGTTCGTGCCAGTTGGCGTGGTGCTGCACGCCCGCACTTCCGAATACCTGGGGGTTCGCGCGGTACTGGATCCCGTGCAACTGGAGTCACTGGTGACCGTACCCGATGTCGAACTGCTGGCACGTTACCTCAGCTCCTGCCGGGCAATTGGTGAGGGTGACCCCGATGCCGGTCCGATTGCGCTATCGCCGCCTTCGGAGCGGTTTCACTGGCTCACCGCACCCCGGTCTGACGTGATCCAGAGCGGCCCCGTACATGAAGGTCTGTGTCTGAATCCTGAAGTGGAACTGGACCGGTTGTTTGCCGAAATTGTCGGGGCCAGCGATTCGCATTCGCAGTGACGACTGAATAAGATTGAGTGGCCATTTCCGAGGTAAATCGTAAAGTGCAGTCAGGCTCAGCCCTTCCCGTTGACAGGCTCCGCGAATCTCTCTCCCAGTCGTATACCATAGACAGGGAACTGGGCAGAGGGGGAATGGCCACCGTTTTTCTGGCGCAGGATACCAAGCACGAGCGGGTGGTAGCGCTCAAGGTGCTGCACCCCGACCTGGCGGCGTCACTTGGGCCCGATCGGTTTTTGAGGGAGATCAAGCTCGCCGCGCGCCTCAATCATCCTCACATCCTTCCGTTGTTCGATTCCGGCGAAGCCGATGGCCTCCTCTACTATGTGATGCCTTACGTCGAGGGCGAGTCGCTGCGTGAGCGTCTCGACCGCGACCGGCAGCTTCCGATACAGGAAGCCATCAGTCACGCACAGAGCATCGCATCGGCGCTGGACTATGCGCATCGCCAGGACATCGTGCATCGGGACATCAAGCCCGAGAACGTTATGCTCTACGAGGGCATGGCTATGGTCATGGATTTCGGGATAGCGAAGGCAGTCAGCACGGCAGGAACTGAAACCCTCACGCAGACTGGAATGATGATCGGGACGCCCGCCTACGTCAGTCCTGAACAGGCAGCCGGCGAAATCAATCTGGACGGGCGAAGCGATCAGTACAGCCTGGCGTGCATGCTGTACGAAATGATCGCCGGCGAGCGGCCATTCTCAGGCACCACCCCGCAGTCGATCATGGCGAAGCGATTTACCGAGACGCCCAAGCCGTTGCAGGCAGCGCGGACAGCAGTGCCTCCGCATATAGACTGGGCAGTATCGAAGGCAATGGCCACCGATGTCTCCGGCAGATTCGCGACTTCCGCGATGTTTGCGCAGGCGCTGGCGTCCGGGAACATGGCGACGCCCACCGATACGGGCACGATTCCCAAGGTCACGCCTTCTGCAGCGAAGTCTGTAGCAGTGCTCCCGTTTGCAAACATGAGCGCTGATCCGGAGAACGAATACTTCGCGGACGGAATGGCTGAGGAGATAATCAACGCACTCTCGAGGATTCAGTCTTTGCGCGTGGCATCGCGCACATCGTCGTTTGCCTTCAAGGGCAAGAACGAGGACATCGGTGAGATTGGCCGGAAACTCAAGGTCTCGACAGTTCTCGAGGGCGGTGTGCGGAAGATGGGGAACAAGCTTCGCATCACCGCGGAGCTGGTGAACGTCGCCGACGGATATCACCTGTGGTCGGAGCGGTACGACCGGGAAATCGAGGACGTTTTCGAGATTCAGGACGACATCTCGCAGTCGATCGTGAAAGCGTTGCGCGTCATCCTGAGTGAAGGCGAGAAAAAGGCCATCGAGAGCAAGCCACGCACCAACATCCAGGCATACGACTACTACCTGCGCGGCAGGCAGTTCTTCCACCAGCTCAGACGGCGAAGTCTGGAATACGCGAGGCAGATGTTCAACAAGGCGATCGAACTCGATCCCGACTATGCGCTGGCGTACACAGGAGTCGCCGATTCGAGCTCACTACTATATACCTACTTCGATGCACGGGATTTCAACCTTCGCCAGGCCGACAAGGCGAGCAAGAAAGCGCTGGAGCTGGAGCCCGAACTTGCTGAGGCGCACGTATCGCGGGGTATCGTCGCCTCGCTGACGCACAATTTCATCGAGGCGGAAGTTGCCTTCGAGACCGCGATGAAGCGCGAGCCCAAGATGTTCGAAGCTGCGTACTGGTATGGAATGGGGCTTCAGGCCGAAGGCCGTTTTGAGGAAGCCGCGAAGATCTTCGAGAAGGCATCGCTTCTGCGCCCCGAAGATTACCAGGCCGCCCACTTCCTCGGCCAGGCACTCAACGCACTCGGCAGAGAGGAAGAGAGCAAGGAACAGTTGAGGCGCGGCCTGCGATTGATGCAGGGAAGTCTCGAGTTGAACCCAGATGACGCGCGCGCCGCCAATCTCGCGGCCGGAGTGTATGCGTGCCTTGGCGAGACGGAGCCGGCAATCAGGTATGCAGAACGGTCACTCGCAATCGATCCGGAAGACCCGATGCTTCTTTACAATGTGGCGTGT